>CAZAIT010000001.1:0-58663 GCA_964485325.1 Candidatus Woesearchaeota archaeon
GAAGAGAACCCAGACTTTTTGAAGAATGGGGATGTTGCTATTGTAAGAATCAAACCGATCGGAAATTTAGTACTTGAGGCAGTTGGAGATAATCCAAACATGGCTCGATTTGCTATCCGAGACGCTGGTGTTACAGTTGCTGCAGGTGTTTGCAAGTCTCTTGTTGA
Source organism: Candidatus Woesearchaeota archaeon (assembly GCA_964485325.1). GTDB lineage: Archaea > Nanobdellota > Nanobdellia > Pacearchaeales > GW2011-AR1 > JAGVXH01. The sequence continues at coordinate 168 of CAZAIT010000001.1, forward strand.
AAAGAAGATTGTTGCTAAAAAACTTTAAGGTCTAATTGACCTCTTTTTATTTTTTTATAATTAAATCCTGCGGGAGTAAAATCCCGCTGGTAAAACTTTTATTTAGATTGTTTAGTTAGCTATGTGCTTATAAAGTTTTGAAAGAATTTGTTATTATGGGGAGAAAACCTTCTGAGATTATTGATTACCATGAGAGACTTGGTGTTCCTGAAAGTGCAAGCATGTCAGATATTCGAAAAGCATATCTAGAAATGGCATCGAAATATCATCCTGATAAAAATATTGGGAGCGAAGAAGAGAGTGAGTTGGAGTTTGTCGCAATCGGTGAAGCTTATGGTGTTTTAACAAAAGGAAGAGAAAGGACTATTCATAATGATTCAGTTTGGGAATCTTCTGATGGTCTTGGGAAAGGAGTATCTGTTGGCAATGTGGAGTTCCCTTATCATGAGTATATGTTTAGAAAACTTAGAGAAGAGGGGGTAGCTTTTACCAATAGGGTTTTTTCTGGGAATAGGACCTATCACAATAATTCTTAAAAACTAACTAGGTGCCTTTATTATATGGCAATTCAAATTCGAGAGAAAACTATTGAAGAAATTGAGGATAGATTATCTGAAATGAATACTGCTTTGAATAAGATTATGTATTTAGAATCGGCTTTAGGTATTACGGGTTTTAGTTTTGAAATTAAACGAATTCTTTGGAAAAGGTTGTCTGATTTGTATGAGGAGAGAAAAATGTTTGAAAGGTCGGCTAAAGCTATGTCAAATAAAGCTGGCATGGAGATTAGTTTTAAAGATAAAGTTAATAGTTACATAATTGCAGCGGAGCTATATTCGAGAGCAGGAAAAGTTGACGATGCTGATGAGATGTTTATTAGAGCCTTAAGAGATTCTAGTATAGAGCAAAAAATAAGAGTAAAGTTAGCTCGTAAAAATATTTATTCACTTTCTGCTAAAGAATTGGAGAGCAAGGGGAGAAAAGCATCTGCGGTTAAATTTTATGAGAAGTTAATTAAGATGAATTTAGAAGATATTGAAAAGACGGTTATTAAAGAAAGATTAATGACAACGTATAAATCGCTTGGTATGTTTAGAGAGATGAAATTATTAGAAGGAATAAACTGAAATTTTGCGATAATGTCCCATAAGGTATTTTATATATTCTAAAGACAAAATATTATATGTCTTCTTCTAGGTCTATATCAGAATTGATATCTTCATATTCTGAATTTAGGTCTGGTTCTGGCATTTTTTTTATTTGGATTCATCTCCATCATCGAACTCTCCTTCGTCGTCAAATTCTTCTTCTTCTAGGGTTGGGTCGTTTTCGATGTTGTAAATTCCTCTTTTATTTAATTTAAACTGATAAATTATCTTTATAAATATTTCTGTGATATTTTGATATTTAATGTAATTTTACTAAAGGTAAGTTTTAAAAAGGAAAAAATGGTTTATTATTTGTTAGAGATTGCTAGAAAATCATTATCACGATTATTACATTCACGGTTACGAAGGAGGAGCCTTTTTGGGTCCTTAGAAAATATAATAACCTCTTGTAAGACAAGAACGGGAAGATATTAAGAAGCAGATTTCTAATAAATTAAATAAAATGGAGAAAAATATGTTAAAAATAACACATAAAATGTTTAACTGTATAGTTTCTGGGATGCCTAAGAATGGCTAAAATTAGTCCTACTTCTATAAAATATTCGATTATAGCTGATTTTGTAGCTGAAGGCCCATTTCAAAAGCCAGATGTTATTGGTGCTTTATTCGGACAAACAGAAGGTTTGCTTGGTGCCGACATGGAATTAAGAGAACTTCAAAAAGAAGGTAAGATTGGTCGTATTGAAGTTGAATTAGTTACTGAAGGCGGAAAAACAACTGGAGAGATTACTATCCCATCTGCTTTAGACAAAACAGAGACGACAATTATTGCTGCTTCCTTAGAAACAATTGATAAGATTGGTCCTACTGATGCTAAGATTTCTATTAGGGATATTAGCGATGTAAGAGGTTCTAAGCGTGATTATATCATGGAGAGAGCAAAGGCTCTTCTATCTGGAATTTCGAATGAAGGAATGGATTCTACCGAGATGGAAACAGAACTTAGAGAATCAACTAGACTTTTGAAAGTTGTTGAATATGGTCCGGAAGCTTTAGCTGCTGGTCCCAATATTGATAACGAGAAAGAAATTATTGTCTGTGAAGGACGAGCGGATGTTGTAAATATGTTAAAACATGGTATCAATAATGTTATAGGTATGCAAGGAACACGATTTCCTCAAACAATTGCTAAACTTAGCGAAACTAAGGAAATTACTTTGTTCGTTGATGGCGATCGGGGCGGAAAATTAATTGCACAAAATGTTTACGATAATGCTAAAGTTGTTTACATAGCTACTGCACCTGACGGAAAAGAAGTTGAGGAATTAGCTGGTAAGGAATTATTACAAGCACTTCGGAAAAAAGTTCCGGCAAAAGTTTTTTTAGATAAGCATGGTAGTGGATCTAGAGCTTCTTCTGATAGATATGAGCATAAGCCAAGGTATGAATCAGAACCTGCTGAAGATATTGTTCGAAGAGAATTGACTGATGAGGACATTTCAAAACTAAGAGAACTTGCTTCTGAGATTAAAGGTAGAAATGTATTAGCATTGAATGATAATTTAGAAATTATCAAAAATGTTTCTGCTTCAAGATTAAGTTCTGTTGACGCCAAAGATGCTTTCGTATTAATGGTTTCTATGGCCACTGGGTCTGTGATTCAGGCAGCTGAGAAATTAAAATCTAAAGCAGTCGCAGCAAAAACTTTTGGAAAACATTTAGATACTAACGTTCAACTTGTTTCGTTATAAATTTTATCCCGATTAGGGATTTTTTATTTTTTATTTTGAAGTAACTTTTATATACCTTGATTTGTTTCAAGGTATATGAAAGAGGAAGTGGTGAAGAGAAGTTTCAATTGGAAGCGACTTATTATTCTTGTAGTCTTTTTAATTTTAATCTTTGGAATTTGGGTAGTATTTTTTAGTTATAAGGAATGTACTAATTGGAATTGTTTTAATGAGCGTTTAGAAGGATGTAATAAGGTTAAATTTATTGGAGAAAAAGATATGATATTCGAATATACTGTTCATGGTAGTTCCGGTTCTGATTGTGAAGTAGAAATGGAATTATTACAGGGAGAATTAGATAATCAAGATTCAATAAAGTTAGAAGGACAAAAGATGACTTGTATGCTTCCTAAAGGAGTTGTTATGATTCCAGAAAGTGATATAGGAAATTGTCATGGTTCTTTGAAAGAAGGCTTACAAGATTTAATAATCAAGAAACTATATACCTATTTGGTACAGAATATAGGCAAGATTAATTTAGAAGTTCTTGATGTTCCAATTTTAGATTAATATTTATTCCATAAATTTAAATGCTCTTCTAGTCTTTATTCTATATGAGTGTTATAAAATTTGGTCCTGCTGGACTTGGACCAGTTGATGAAGCAATTTCTAATTTAGAGAAAATTCATAAGCTTGGATTAAAGGCTTGTGAAATTAGTTTTACCTATGGTCCATATATTAAGAAAAAAGAAGATGCTTTGAAAATTGGTAAAATTGCTAAAAAGTTAGGAATCTATTTATCTATTCATGCTTCATATTTTGTTAATTTGAACTCTAAAGAAGAAGAAAAAATTGATAATAGTAAGAAGCGAATTTTGAAATGTTGTGAAGTTGGACATTTACTTGGAGCTAAGAGAGTTATCTTCCATCCTGGATTTTACTCTGGCATGGAACCTACAGAGGCTTCCATAAAAATAAAGGAGAGTATACTAGAAATGCAGAAGGTTATTAAGAAAAATAAATGGGATGTTGAATTATGTCCAGAGGTTATGGGTAAGATAAATGTTTTTGGTTCTATTGATGAAATCAGAGATTTAGTTGAAGAAACTGGATGTAGTTTTTGTATAGATATAGCTCATATTTTAGCTAGATATAAAGAATATAAATTTAGTGAAATTAAAAAAGCTTTTCCTCAAAAAAAATGGCATGTTCATTTTTCCGGGATTGAATATGGAGAAAAAGGGGAGAGAAAACATTTAGTGACACCACTTGAAGAGTGGAAGAAGGTGTTTAAATTTTTAAAAGAATTGAATAAAGATGTTGTTTTAATTTGTGAAAGTCCCGATAATATAAATGATTCAGTTTCTGGATTAAGAATTTGGCAAGATTACTCAGATTGATTTTCTTTTTCTTCTTTTTCGTTTTTCTTCCTTTCTTTTTCTTCCCTAATCATTCTCTCCCTAAGTTCAGAAATTCTTTCTAATATTTTTTTTGCTTTTTCTGGGTCATCTCTTGATATATTTAAGACATATAATATTTTTCTTAATATATCATCATATGATTCTTTTTTGTGTTCTCTAAGTTTTTCAAGACGCATTTTTGTTTCTTCTAATAGTTTTATCGTCGTTATCTTTCCTATTGGTGTTTTTTTTATTGTCATTTTTTTGTTACTCGTTTTTACGATAAAAAGTATACGTGGGTATACTTTTTAAACTTTTTGTCTCTTTAAAATTACAACAACAATAAGGTTTAAATAGCTTTTTGGGGTTTTACATTTAACTAAATTTAAAATGAAAAATATGAAAAAAAATATATTTTTGATTCCTTTTATAGCAGTTATAACTTTAATGGTTGTTTGTTTTGCTTCGGCTGAACTTGCTACCCCTACTAGTATTGTTACTGAATTTAATGGTATCGAACTAGGCGCTGGCGCTGTTGTTGTAGGTACTGTTGGAGAAGTTGTTCCAATAAAAATTACTTTTGACGCTGATATTGATTCTAGCGATGTAAGAGTAAGAGTATATATGGAAGGACATAGAAACGATGTTTCTGATTCTACAAGCAGATTTGATATAGAAATTGGTAGAACGTATACCAAATTTCTATCTTTAGATATGCCTTCTGATGCTGACGATTTATCTGAAGAATACACTCTTTATGTAGAGATTGTTTCTCAAGATGATCAAAGCGAAGAATCTTATACTGTTAGTATTCAAAGAGAATCGTATACTTTCGATGTTTTATCTGTAGACTATTATTCTGAAGTTTCAGCAGGTGACGTTTTCCCTATATCTGTTGTTGTAAAGAATGTTGGATACAATAGAATGGACGACACTTATGTTGTCGCTTCAATTCCTGCTTTGGGTGTTTCTACTCGAGGTTATGTTGGAGATTTAGATTCTATTGAGAACTATGCTAATGATAATCACGAAGAAGATTCTATGTATAAGACATTACACTTAAGAGTTCCTGAAGGTTCCGAACCTGGTATCTATGAACTAGAAGTTGAAGTCTATAACAATGATGCTGAAAAAGTCGTTACACGATTAATCAGTATTGATGACTCTGATTCTGTTATGATATTAGCTGCGGTTAAAAACCAAGACTTGAATGCTGGAGAAACAGTTAGTTACGATTTAATTGTTGCTAACTCTGCAGATGATGTTAAAGTTTTTAGCATAGAAGCAATTTCTGGAGATGTTTTAAGCGTATCGGCTCCCTCACTAATTAGTGTTGGCCCAGGTACTAGCGAAACTGTCTCTGTTACTGTTAAAGCTGATAAAGATGCTACAATTGGAACATATACTTTTTCTGTAAATGTTGATGATAAGCAAACTGTTTTCGGCGCTAATGTGGTTGGAACATCTGTTTCAAACTCTGTTGTTGCTTTAACAGTAGTCCTTGTTATTATCTTTATAGTGCTTTTAGCCGTGTTGGTTGTTCTTCTCACTCGAAAGGAAAAACCACTTGAAGAAGTAGAAACTAGTTATTACTAAATTTAGAATTTATTATTTTATTTTATTTTATAATTGCCCTCGAAAGAGGGCTAATTTATTATTCTCAATAAATTTATAAGTAAATCATTCTTGTTATTTTTATGAGAGTGAATATTAAGAAGCGTGGACTTTCCCCTGTTGTTGCTACTGTTTTGTTAATATTAATGGTTGTTGTTGTAATATCTATGATATTTGTTTGGGCTCGTGGATTTTTTGAAGATCAAACTGAAGGTTCTGAAAGACCAGTTGGAGAGTTATGTTCTTCTGTTGATTTTATAGCAAATATAGTTGTTGGTGGGTTAGAGATTGTAAATAGAGGAAATGTAGATATTGATGGATTCGAAGTAAAAAAATCTTTAAATGGTTTATCTGAAATTGAAAAAATTAATACTGGTGTTTCTGCTGGAGATAATTTAATAAAAAATACCTTTACTAAAGAAATGGGCAATGGGGATACTCCTGAAAGGATTGAGATGTTTGCTGTTTTAAAAGAATCTTCTTCAGAAAATACATTTACTTGCTATAATGATCCAGAATTTTTGGTTATCTAAACTTTTAGACTTATTATTTTAGAAATATTTTCTTGCATACTTACTCCATAGAGGCTTGATGTTTCTGATATTAGTGTATCGTTGTGGGTTATTATAATATATTGTCCGCTTGTCATGTATTTCTTTATTAGAGCTGCTAGAAGTTCTGAATTGTGTTTATCAAGGGCTGCATCAATTTCATCAAAAACATAGAAGTGATAGGGTCTATATTCTTGTATCGCGAATATTAAAGACAAAGCAACCATAGTTTTTTCTCCTCCTGAAAGAGATGTAATATCAAAATATTTACCACGAGAAGCTTTGATTAATATGTTTAATCCTCCATCAAGTGGACCTTTTTTATCTTCTAGTTCTAAAAATATATAACCCTTCTTAGATAGCTGTGAGAAATTTCTCGTGAAATATTCATTAATTGCGTTTAGAGTTGTTGTAAATGCTTTCTTTTTCTTTTTATCTATCTCTGTAATTATGTTTTGTATTTTGTCTTTTTCTTGTAGAATGATTTCTAATTTACCTTGTATTAATTCTACTTGCTCATTTATTTTATCGAATACTTCTAATGCCCTTAAGTTAATATTACCTAGTCTTGATATTCTGAATTGTGATTTTTGAAGTTTTTCCCTTACCTGATCTGCTGGAAGCGATAAGATATCAACGTTTCCTAATTCTAATAACTCAGATTTTAATGAATCTACTTGTGCATTGAATTGAGCTTTTTGTATTTTATTATTATTAATCTTGTCTTCTAGATTTTTTGTAGTGTGTTGCATTCCTATTATATCTGTTTCTAAAACTTTTTGTTGATCTTGTAATTCGTTTCTTTGATCAAAGAATCCTTGTGCTTTCTGATATAGTTTTTGTTCCTCAATTTCTTTTTTCACAGCTTCTTTATCTTTCTCTGTTATAAGTATTTCAATTTTTCTAAGTTCAACTTCAGATTCTTCTATATCTCTTTCTATAGATTTTGATTCAGCTGAAATTCTATTTATTTCTCTCTTTTTGACAGTTATTTCAGTATCTACATCAATATCTGCAAAAGACATTTCCTGTAAAGATAATTTTGCATCACCATAATTTTCTTCTATATTTTTTAATTTTTCATATTCTGATTTTATCAAATGGAGTTTTTTATTTGTTGAGGCTAATTCTTCTCGTGTTTCTTCTTGATTTTTTGTTATTTGCTTTATTTGTTCTCGTTTTTCTTCTGAGTTATTTAGTTTTACTTGATTAATATCGAGTTCATTTAATTTGGTTCTTAACGCTATTAGACTTTCTTCAAATCTTTTCATACCTTCTTCCATTTTCTTTTGAATAATTTTATTTTTTTCATATTCTGATTTTGAGGAATCTATTTTTATATTTGCAGTGGTTGATATTTTGTGTTTATGTTCATCTGTAACATCTTGCTTACATATTGGACAAGATTTTAATTGAACGATTTCTGTTTTTAATTTTTCTTCTCTTGTTATTTCTGTTTCTAGAATAGCGTTTCTTCTTTCTTTTTCTAACATCTCTTTCTCTAACTTAGATATTTTTTCTACTGTAGAATTAATTTCCGATTTTACCTCTGTTTTTAATTTTTCATTTTCTTCTATAGATTTTGTATATTTTATTTCATAAAATAAAGAAGTAATTGATTGTTCTATCATTTGTATCTCTTTTGCTGATTCCATTAGAAACTTCTCTTCTATATTTTTTTTATTTTCTATTGTTGATAAATTAGATTTTAAAATATAGAATTTTCTTCTTTCTTGTTCTAAGATGTCTAATTTTTTTTCTAGAGTTTTTTGTTGTTCCTGTTGTTTTTTTATTTCTGGAGAAGTTGTTTGTATCTCTGATATTTCTGTATTAAATTTTTCTAATTTACTTCTAAAATTTATTATTTTTTCTTTCCCTTGAATCATTCTATTATCAAAATTTTCACGCCTTACATCTAGGCCTGCAAGGTCTGCTTTTAAATCTGAAATTTCTCTATGTAAAACTTCTTGTTCATTGCTAGTTGAAGACTGAATCTGCTTATTTATTATTAAAATTTTATCTTGTAATTTATCTACATTAAAATTTTTCTCGTAAATTTGCTTTTTGATTTTTTCAATTTCTATATTACATCGTTCTATAGTCTTTTCAATCTCTATAATTTCTTTTTCTTTGATATTTTTTGTTTTTGAAAGTAATGTTGATTTACATTGCTTTATTGACATTTCTAATTTTTGATATGAGATAGCTTCTTGTCTTTCTTTATCTAAGTTTTTTAGATAGGATTTTCTTTCTCTTAGAATCGCCGAGACTTCTTTGAATTTCTCTTCGGTTTTCTCGAGTTCTCTTAGTGATTTGTGTTTCCTAGTTTCATATATTGAAATTCCAGCAACTTCTTCTATTATTTTTCTACGTTCATCTGGTGTAGATTTTACTAAGGATTGAATTTCTCCTTGGAGTACTATATTAAATCCATTTGGATCAATTCCTGCTTGTGCCATAAGTTCTAAAACATCTTGTCTGTTTTTTGTTTGTCCATTTATCCTATATATTGATTGTCCAGTTTTTCTAACAGTCCTTTTGATTACGACTTCTTTTGTTTCTATCCCAAACGTTTTGTTAGAATTATCAAAAGTTAATTCTACCATTGCCTCCATTGAACCCTTGTAAGCTTTGTTCCCAGAAAATAATAAGTTTGCTGCTTTTGTTGCTCTGATTGATTTAATTGAAAGTCTACCTAGCACAAAACAGAGAGCGTCGGTGATATTAGATTTTCCACTTCCGTTAGGGCCTACTATTACATTCATAGAATTTTCAAATGGGATTTCGGTTCTCCTTGCAAATGATTTAAATCCGTGCATCACGATTTTTTTTACATAAGTCATGGATGGATTAGGAAAATAGGGTTTTTAAAAATTTATACGAGTAAAAATATTTATAAACATGTTTAATATCTAATTTTATGAATAAATTACATTCTGGAGCTAAATGGTCATTCCGATTCAAAGGATATGCAACATTTCTTTTTTTAGTATTCTTTTTATCTTGGGCTATTATTCCTACATTCGGATTTGCGGGAGCTTTGTTTTCTAGTTCTGGAAGTTTTATAGGAATTGTTGTAGCAGGTATTATTTCTTATCTTATTTTTGCAATTATTGTTTCTGAAATTTACGCTAGGATGGCTTATAGTAGATGGTTTTATGAATTTACTAATACAAATTTAAAAATTGAAAAAGGTATAATTTGGAAGAAATACTCTAATGTTCCTTACGAAAGAGTTCAAAATGTTGATATTCATCGTGGTATTTTGGCTAGAATGTTTGGATTTTCTTCAGTTGCAATTCAGACTGCTGGATTATCATATAGTCGTCGTGGTGGTGCTGGCGCAGAAGGATCTATTCCTGCGGTAGATACTAAGCGTGCAGAAGAGATTAGGGAATTTTTAATGAAAAAGATTAGTAAGTCTCATGGGCAAGGAATGTGATTAAAATAATTTCTGTTGATTTACTTTTTTAGCTTTAATCAATTTTTTAACTGTATTCCAAGAAAATCTAATTATTTGTTCATATTTTTCGTTATCAAAATTATTTAAAATGAATTCTTTTGTTTTGGGATCTGCAGGATATCCTGACCCAAAGTCAACTCCAAATTTTTTTCTAAGTTTTTTCATTTCATCTTCACGTTTTTCTTTGGCGAAAATTGATGCAGCTGATACGACTGGATGATTATAATCAGCTTTATGTTCACAAGAAAGATTTATTATTTCTGGTCGTTCTATTAGTTTCTGTACATCGTTTGACCATGCTTGGATATTTACAGATGGACAATCTACAATTACATCTACTTTTTCATTTATATCTTTTGTGAGTTTATTAATTATTTTTGCTGTTTTTATGGCTTCTAAATAATTAAGATTTGAAGATTTATCTATTTCTTTCGGAGAACTGGTTTCAATATGGTGTTTAAATTGAGATACCATGTTTTCTTTTATTTCTTTTCTTCTGGTTGGTGTTAAAAGTTTTGAATCTTTTGCTCCAAGCTCTTTTATTATTCTTTCTTTATCTGATTCAATTAAAACACCTGCTAAAATCATTGGTCCTAAAACTGGACCACGTCCTGCATCGTCAATACCTAGAAGTTTCATTTTAGTTTAACCTTTTTTGTTTTTCCATATAGAAATATTCCTGTAATGATTAAAATAAATTCAAATAGGGATAGGCTATTCATAATTAATACTGGAACGTTTTTTATTTCAATTCCATATAAAATCCATACAATTGTACCCATTGTTAAAATTATATATGTTAAAGGAGAGATGTCTTTTGCACTTTTTGTCTTGAATATTTTATAAATTTGTGGAAGGTTAGCAAAGCCGTTCATAATTCCAAAAATCGTTGCTAAAGTGGAAAGTATTGTCATATGGTATAGAGAAAAGAAAGCTTTATAATGCTTTTTAGGTGCGTATTCTTATAGCGGGATGGAGCAGTCTGGTCAGCTCGTGAGGCCCATAACCTCAAGGTCACGTGGTTCAAATCCCGTTCCCGCTATTTTTTTTTGAAAAATAATTTGACGTGATTTGTATTTCGTGAAAATTGTATTTATATTTATTTTCACTCGAAGCGAATCTACTTACCCGCTATGAGGTGTTTTGAACTAAACTATCTGTATACCAATTTTTGAATTAAAAGAAGTGACCACATTATTCCGTTAAATGTTGAGATGGCGGCAGATAGGAGTAAATTCATTGTTGCAAATATAGCTGCAAACATAAAAATTCCAATTGTAGATATAATTGCTGTTTGAAGTGTCATTGCTCCTACTTTGTTTTTGAATCCATGATAGACTTGCGGAATTAATGCATATCCAACTATTATATTTGTTATACTAAGTGCCAAATCTTGCCATATCATTGGGTTAGAGGATTATTTTTGTTTATTAGCATTTATGTTATAGAAGCGTAGATATTAGAGATAGAGTTTGAATGTGGGGAGGAGGATTCGAACCCCCGTAAGCAAAAAGCTACTGGATCTTAAGTCCAGCCCGTTTGGCCACTCCGGCATCCCCACATGGAAATAAACAATAAAAAGAGGTTATAAAATTATCGGAGTCTTCACCGTTAAGGGTATCTTTTTATAGCTATATCTATCCCTCCCCTTATGAAAAATAAAAATGTTGGGTTTTTTATTGTAGGAATTTCGGCTGTAATTGGATTAATTATTTTATTGTTTAATATGGGATTAAAAAATATTGTTGACCAAGCTTGTGACCATGGATCTTCCTGTGTCATGCATGAAACTATTACTCTGCAAACGAGTTTAAGTCTGGTGATTGCTGGTTTAGTTTTTCTAATAGGGATATTTTTTATTTTTACAAAAGAAAATGAAAGAATTATAATTAAAAAAGTTAAAGAGAAAGTTAAGAAGAAAAAAATTGATTTAACTGGTTTCGATAGTGTAGAAAAAAAGGCAATCCAAATTTTACAAAGAGAAAATGGTGTTATTTTTCAGAAAACTTTAATGGAAGAGCTTGGTGTTGGAAAGGTAAAAATGACGCGTCTTATAGATAAGCTAGAAGCGAAACAATTGGCTGAGAGGAAAAGACGAGGAATGAATAATATAGTTGTTTTAAAGAATTAATTTGCTATGTAACTAGTTTCAGCGAACAGGTTATATAAAATATTTCTTATTAAATATTAATTAAATGGAGGTAAAATATTATGAAAATTTGGATGATGATTGCTGTTGTTGGAATGCTTGCTATGGCTAGTTTTGCTGTAGTTAATGCATTTAGCTCAGAGAAAGTTGTAGAAGATACTACAGATGTCGCTCCTAGTTGTGGAGGAGGGTGTTCCGCTGGTAATACTTGTGGAAGTGCATCTTGTGAGTTTGCAGAAACTGGTAGTTGTGGATGTAGAAGATAGTGCTTTAAATTAATATTTATCTGATCCCCAGATAACTTTATTAATTTAGAAAATTGTTTTTTTCTAAGCCTATGTAGCTCAGTTGATAGAGCGCAACACTCGTAATGTTGAGGTCGCCGGTTTGACCCCGGTCATAGGCTTAGAAAAGGATAAAAAGATTGCTTATCTAATATATAAGAGGTAAAGTAAAATGAAAAAAGATATTATTGAAAAATTAGCTACATTGATAACAGCCGCTTTTGGTTTGGTAGCTGCTTTAGCTTGGAACTCTGCAATACAAAATATTTTTGTAAGAATTTTTGGAGAAAAGAGTTCAATCTCAGCAATGCTTAGTTATGCAATTATTGTTACTGTGATAGCTGTTTTTGTGACTATTTGGCTTGGAAAACTTTCTAATAAAGCTAAATAATTGCGTCAGTTAATTTTATAAAAGATTTTATTTTTGTAATTTGAAATGGATGGATTTGATTTAACAAAGTTTCAAGAGAAAGGAGAAGATCAAGATAAGATTCGTAAGATTATGGGGAAGGTTCTTTCTGGGCGTAGTGATTATGAGGCAATTATAGAAGAGAGAAAAGATATCAAAAGATGTGATGAATGTAATTGGGCATTAGAAGGTGGAGAGAAGTTTTGTCCTGAGTGTGGAAAGAAGTGTTAAGATTTGATTTTATATAAAATTGTTCTGATTTTTTTGGAATGTTCGTAAATTTTGTTTCTTTTTTTTAAACCTATTTAGGATTAATGATGTATAACTTCTGCCAACTTTTAATTTTTTAGAAATTTCTATTGTTGATTTTAGAGTTTTTAAAAATCTAAGAATTTTGTTTTTAATTGTTTTTGTTCTTGGGTTAAATTTATGACATTTCTCCAATTCTTTCTCCGTAATCGCATTTTGTACATTGTAGTAAATATATCCAATCTTCGTCGCCATACATTATTCCGAGATCAATTACTCTACATTTTTTGTTTCCACATTTTGGGCATTTGAAATCATATCCTATCTTTGCATTATTTTTTGCAACACCAGTTCCTAATTTTTCTTTTTTGAATTTTTCTGTTGTAAATACTGAAGAATTCTCAGTTTTCTTTTTTGTTTTACATTTTCGGCATATAAGATATTCTTGATTCTCCCATGCTCGTATTTTTAAAATACCATGACATTTTTTACAGAATTCTATTGGCATATTATATTATAAGAAAGAGAATTTATAAATTTTCCGTGACGATTAACTTTAAAATCTGCCTTGTCATTTTTATACTATGAAATTAATTATAATTCACAAGGAAAAATGCAATGAGTAATAAATCGACTAGAATTTTTTTAATTATTGGGTTAACTAAAGAAAGTACCCACTGGGATGATACATTTGTAGAAACAATAAAAGAGAAATTTAAAACAGATGATATTATAGCTTTAGATCTTCCAGGATCTGGAAAGTATTTGGATCAAAAGTCTCCAATGAGTCTGAAAAGGATTGTTAGAAATACAAGAATTAATTATAAAGAATTTTTAAAAGGTGATACTCATAATATTTTAATTTCTGTTTCTCTTGGAGGAATGGTTGGTACAGCTTGGCTTGAACAATTTCCTGATGATTTTGACCAATTTATAATTATTAATTCAAGTTTAAAAAGTTACAGTCCTATTTACAAAAGAACTCTACCTTGGGCAATGAAAAGACTTTTCGGAGTATTCTTTGCATCAACTCCCGAAAATAAAGAGCATAAAGTTATTGAACTTTGTAGCAATAATAATGAGGTCTATGATCATGTTAAAGCAAAATGGGTGAAAATTGCCAAAGAAAGACCAATGAGTAGAGCAAATATGGTTAGACAACTTATAGCTGGAGCTGCTTACAAGTCAACCTATAAACCTAATTTACCTTTATTGATTATTGCCACAAGGCATGACAAGATTGCTCATCATTCTTGTTCAGAAGATTTACATAAAAATTGGGGTGGAGATCTTCATATGATTGAAGAAGATTATGTTGGACATGCAGCTCATATTGATGCGCCTGTTGAACTGGCAACAATAATATATGACTGGACTGAAAAACAAAATAATGTTTAAAAATTTTACAAAGTACTTTTTCTTTACTAATTATTTTTGGATAGATAGATATTATGTTAGTAACTGTTTTAAGTGTTGGTAAATTTATTGATAAAATAGTTGTTTTAAAGAAAGGTAAGAAAAGTCTTTAAAACTGATTAATTCTATATGTTAATATGAAATTAGCTATAATTCACAAAGATAAATGCAAGCCGACTATTTGCGGACACGAATGTAAAAAGTATTGTCCGGTTGAGAAGAAGGAGCAAGATAGCTGTGTGATTATTGGAGAGAAAGCTGTGATTGACGAAAATACGTGTGTAGGTTGTGCGATTTGTGTGAAGCGTTGTCCGTTTGGAGCGATTGATATTATTAATTTGCCTTCTGTGGAAGAAAAGGATATGGTTCATAGGTATGGCGAGAACGGGTTTGCCTTGTATGGTTTGCCTGTTCCTAAAGAGGGTTTTGTTTTGGGATTGCTTGGTAGAAATGGTATAGGAAAATCTACGGCTGTAAAATTATTAGCAGGTACGGAAAAAATTAATTTGGGTAGTGATGCTAGTGAAGAAGATATAAAGAAGTTTTTCAAAGGTAATGAGATACTTAGATATTTTGAAGGTCTAAATGAGAAAGTTGTTTCATATAAGCCTCAGAATTTATCTCAGCTGGCTATTGATATTAGTGTTACGGATTTGTTGAAAAAAAGAGGCTCTAAAGAAGATATTGAAAAATTGGCAGAGAGATTAGGTATTTCTCATGTACTTAAAAATAAAATGGATAAATTATCTGGTGGAGAATTGCAAAGAGTCGCTATTTTGGCAGCAAGTTTGGGAGATGCTTCGGTATACTTCTTTGATGAACCTTTGGCGTTTTTAGATATTGGGGAGAGATTACGAGTTTCGGATTTTTTGAAGGAAATTTCTAAAGACAAGACTTTGATTATTGTTGAACATGATTTATTGATACTTGATTATTTGACAGATTTTCTAAATATCTTTTTTGGAGGGCAGGGTTCTTTTGGTGTTGTTAGTGGAATAAAAACTTCTAAAGAAGGTGTTAATGCTTATTTGCATGGGTTTTTGAAAGAGGAAAATATTAGAATTAGAGACAAAGCTTTGAGTTTTAATTTTACAAAAAATGCGGCTATTTCTGGAAACAAGATTGGTAAGTGGCCTGCTTTTGATCTTAAATTTCCTTCAGGTTTTGAATTAAAAGTATGCGAGGGAGAAATTAGAAAGAATCATGTTATTGGAATTTTAGGTAAGAATGGAACAGGAAAAACTTCTTTTGTTCGAGCTCTAGCTGGAGAAATAGAAACTTCTTCGGGAAAGATTGATTTGGATTTGGATGTTTCTTATAAAGCTCAATATTTGTTTACAGATAGTGAAGAAGTTGTTAGAGATGTTTGTTTCAAGGAAAAAATTAATAAGAGGATGAAGAGCATGTTTAATGTTGGAGTTTTGGAATCTAAGAAAATTTGTGAATTGTCGGGTGGAGAGTTGCAGAGATTTAGTATTGCTAGATGTTTGGCTAAAGATGCAGATATATATTTGATTGATGAACCATCTGCTTATTTGGACGTTGAAGAAAGAATTTCTGTGGCTAAAGCAATTAAGGATGTAATGGTCGAAAAAGAAAAAACGGCTTTTGTTGTTGACCATGATCTACTACTTGTTTCTTATTTGGCTGATTCAATTATTAATTTTGGCGGTGTTACTGGGAAGAATGGTTTAGCGAGCGAAATTAAAGATTTTAAAGAAGGCGTTTCTTGTTTACTTGAAGAGTTAGACGTTACATTAAGAAGAGATGCTGAATCGGGACGACCTAGAATTAACAAGAGAGGTTCTGTTTTAGATAGAGAACAAAAAGCTTCTGGGCAATGGGCCGTATTTTAATAAAAAACTCGTTTCAGTAAAAAGTATAGCTTGTTTCATTCTAATATATCTATGAAATGCAAGGGAGGATTAAAAATATGGGAAAGAAAATACTTACAGTTGGAGCTTTGCTTCTTGTTGGTCTTTTAGCTACTAGCGCGGTTATGGCTTATCAGGGTGACCCTTCGGTTAAAGGTCCGAACTTCTCTGAAGAAAGGCATGCGGCAATGCAAGATGCTATTGATAATTCAGATTATCAAGCTTGGTATGATTTGATGACTGAAGACGGTCGAAATCCAAGAATAGTTAATGTGATTACAAAAGATAATTTTGTAGATTTTGCAGAAGCTAAAAAACTTGCTTTAGATGGAGATTTTTCTGCTATGGATGAGTTTAGAGCAGAATTCGGTCTTGGTCTTGGACAAATGAGACACGGTGAAGGCAAAGCTTTAGGTAGAGGACGTGGTCCTGAAGAAGGACGACATAATTGTCCTAACGCCTAAATACAAAATGAATTTTTTTATTTTTTTTATTTATAAAAGGTTAAAAACCTTAGGAAATTAATATGGATATGCCAATGAGAATGACTGGATGTGTTGCGAAAGGTGGAATGAGGCCGTTTATGGGTGCTCATCCTTATAGTTGGGTGTTTCAATTATTAATTCTTATTGCAGTTGGGCTAATTATTTATTGGGTGTTTAAGGGTAATAAGAAAGAATCTGCAATTGATATTGTCAAAAAAAGATATGCTAGCGGCGAGATAACTGAGGGTGAATTTAAAAAAATTAAGAAGGAACTTGCATAATGGAAATATCTTCTAGAAAATTGATTACGGCTTTCGTTGCAGTTTTTTTACTTGGAGTTATGTTTTCTTTAGTTAACGGATATTATTCAACAGAAGAGGGGAGTAGTTTGCCATTGATTGTTTATGCAATTTCTTTTGTTTCAGTATTGATTGGTGGATTTATTGTAGTTTTATTTCAGGCTAAAATTAACAAAGTTCAACTTAATCGTGTTCTACAAATTCTTCCTGAGAAAGAGCATAAAATTATTGGATTGCTTTTAGATAATAATAATTCTATGGAACAAAATAAATTAGTTGCTCTTAGCGAAATTAATAAGGTAAAAATGTCAAGAATTTTAACAGATTTAGAGTCCAGAAAAATTATTAGTAGAACTAATTTAGGAAATACGAAATTAATTGTTCTTAAAGTCTAATTGTGAAACTTTAAATAGTATTTTTCTTTTATTGTTTTATGGAGAAAGCTAGGCTAAATTATTGGATTGATTTTTTACTTTTGATTTCATTTATAATTATAACTGTATCTGGATTTGTTTTAAAATTTGCATTTGTTTCTGGGGAACCTGGTGTTGGTAGGAAAATTTTATTCTTAGGGACTACTAAGATAATGTGGTTACCATGGCATAGTATTGCTGGAATAGTTATGACTGTTTTAGTATTGGTTCATTTGGTGTTGCATTTTAATTGGATAAAAGCAATGACTAAGACATTGTTCAAGTCCAAAGTTTAATAAATTGAGAATTCTATTTTATCTTATGAAGAATTTAGTTATTGATTTAATTTCGAAAGAATTGAAGTTAAGTTTGTCTGATGTAAAAAATTTGGTTGAGATTCCTCCTAGAGATGATATGGGCGATTTTGCATTCCCGTGTTTTAGTTTGGCTAAGAGTCTTAAAAAAAATCCAATGGTAATTGCAGAAGATTTAGCTAAGAAGCTTAGAAAAAAGTTACCTAAGGAGATTTCTAATGTAGATTTTAGTGGACCTTATATTAATTTTTTTATTGATAAGAAAATTTTGGCTAAGGGAGTTTTAACTGAGGTTGTCAAAAAAGGATTTGGAGAGAATGATTTAGGAAAAGGAAAAACTAGGCTAGTTGAATATTCTCAGCCTAATACGCACAAAGCATTTCATGTTGGGCACATTAGAGGGACTTCTTTGGGTGAAAGTTTAGCAAGAATATTTAGGGTTTCAGGAGAAAAAGTTACTCAGATGAATTATAGTGGGGATACTGGGATGCATATTGCAAAATGGATTTGGTGTTATAAAAAATATCATGCTAAAGAAAAATTAAAAGATGACGAATCTTGGATTTCTGGAATTTATGTGGATGCGGTAAAAAGACTTACGAAAAATGAAAAGCTTCAAGAGGAAGTTGATAAGATTAACAATAAGATTGAAAATAAAAGTGACAACGAGATAAATGAATTGTGGGAAAAAACTCGTGCTGCTTCTATAAAATCATGGGATAAAATTTATCAAGAACTAGGTGCTCATTTTGATGTTAGTCTATTTGAAAGTGAGTTTGAAGAAGATGCTAAGGCTAAGGCTTTGGAATTATTGGATAAGAAAATTGCGAAAAAAGACGATGCTGTGTTTATGGATTTAAAAGATTATAATTTGGGAGTATGGGTTTTGTTGCGTAGAGACGGAACGGTTTTATATTCTGCTAAGGATATCGTTCTTGCATTGAAGAAGTTTAAAGAATTTAAGAGCGATAAGTATTTGATTGCGGTTGGTAACGAGCAAGAAGGACATTTTAAACAACTGGTTAAGACTTTGGAATTAATGGGATTTGGGAAAGAGGCTCAAAGATACGAGGTTCTTCCTTTTGGAATGGTTAGATTCCCAGAAGGAAAAATGAGTTCTAGAACTGGAAAAAATATTTTGTATTCTGAGTTTTCTACAGAGATTATATTTATTGCAAAAAAAGGAATTATTAAGAGAGGGTACGGCGGAAAGGATATCGATGAAAGGGCAATGAAAATCGCTGTTGCTTCCATAAAATATTCTATGTTAAAGCAGGATCCTAGGAGAACGATGATTTTTGATCCGAAGCAAGATGTTTCTTTTGAAGGAGACACCGGTCCTTATTTGTTGTATAGTTATGCTAGAGCTTCCAGTATTATTAGAAAGGTTAAATCTAAGAAAGCGGTTAAAATTTTAGATTTGAAAGATTCAGAAATTAAGTTATTAAAGAAAATTAATGTGTTTGAAGATATTGTTAAAAAAGCCTATGAGGATTTAGCTCCTAATTTAATTGCTAACTATTGTTTTGAGTTGGCACAGATGTTTAATGAGTTTTATCACTCTTGTCCTGTTATGGGGAGCGCAGAAGAAGGACTTAGATTGAAGTTAGTTGATGCTTTTAGAATAACTTTAAAGAAAGGATTAGAACTTTTAGGAATTGAAACAATTGAAGAGATGTAGGATAATATCAAATAGGATTGATGTTATTAAAAAAATAATTATTTTTATTTTACTTAAGATAATCTAATTTTTTTGTAGATAAATAAATTGTTTTGTGCCATTTTTGTTTATTTAGTGATTCTTCCCTATCTAATATTTCTCTAGTAACAAAATCATAGGAAAACCAAATTTTTTTATCTTTTATTCCGGTCAGTCTCAACATGTATTGGTTCATATTTGGGCAATAATCAATTTCTTCTTCAGTATTAGCTGTCGCGTGCAAATGTACTTCGTCTTCTGGTTTTTGGCTATTAAATGTTACATTTGGTGTTAATAGATTTTCAAGTCCATTTCGAAATTCTGATAAAATATCTGCATTAATTACGGGAATATAATGAAGTGTTTTGCTAAAATTCCCATTTCCTTCTAGTGTAAAAGGAATAAGTTTATAATTTTTACAGAAATGAGCTATTTTTTCTTCGATATATTTTTCTTCGGTTTTTATTTGAAAGGGTCTTACTAAAGTGATATGCGGATGAAAAGATTCTATGTTTTTTGATATTCCTTTAATATAATCTTTCGCATGTCCCCTCAACCAAATTTCCAAATAATGACTCATAAATCACAAAAAGAATAATTGCTTATTAATTTAATTATGATTCAATAGGTAACAATAAAGAATGAATTTTATTTCACAACTTTGAAATTTTTCCAAGCTATTTCAAATAAATTTTCTAATGCTTGTGCAAAGAATTGTGTGTTTAACCAAATTCCAATATCGTAAGTTGGATGTACTTCGTCATCATTTAGAAGCATAAACATTAATTGCTCGCTATCTATTAACATGAACCTTGCTCTGAAATCTGCTACGTCCCTAACTTCTGCTACCTTTGCAAAATCCTTAGCAACTTGTTTGTTTTCTGGGGTTATTGGAGCAGCAACTCTAATTGTAACTCCACGTTTTTTTGCTTTTTCTAGAGAAGGCATTAAGACTTCTAACTTTCGGCTTAATCCATCGGCTGTTGTTACTAATGTGATTGTAGATTGAGCTTCTCTTACTAACATGTCTAAATGGTTGTAAATATTTTGTCTTCCTTTTAGAGCTCCCGATAAATCTGTTGATTCTATATATTTGATTCCGTCAGAAAATAATCCACTTAATTCTCCAAGAACTTCGTCGCCCTTTAATTTTTCTAATCTCTTAGATTTTTCTTGAGCTGAAGTTACTAAATTTTTCTTCACTCTCTCTATTACCTCTTCTGGTTTTAGTGCGATAAATTTGATTGGCTTTCCTAGTTTCATTATAATGAAGCCTTTTCTCTCAAGTGATTCTAAAATGTCGTATGTTCTTGAACGTGGTACATCAGAAATACTAGATAATTCTCCTGCCGTGGAGGTTCCTCTGGATAACAAAGCCGTCCAGACTTTTACTTCATATAGATTTAAGTCGAATATTTTTCTTAATCTACTTAAAAATTCCTCTTTGACTATCATAGTTGTTTTAGTAAGAAAGAGTATTTAAATGTTTCTCAGTATTGTTTGAATATCCAGTAGTGAAAACAGCTTTTTATCGACGACATTATATTTTATTTAAGTTAATTATCGGTTATTTTTTCTTTATTTTCCCTGTTTCCCAGTGATTAAATTTAGAAATTAATTTTTCTAGGACGACGTTATTTTAATTGAAAACCCTTATAAATATGTAATTCTCTTCTCTATTATGGCAATTGATTTTAAATCAGTAGAAGAAGAAGCTAGAAGTGTTTGGAGTAAACACAAAGAAGAAATTAAGTCGGCGGTTCAAGATGATGTTAATAAAAAATTATTTTCTTTTTTAGAAGGTCCTCCGACGGCAAATGCACCTCCTGGATTGCATCATCTAGAAGTTAGAACGTTTAAGGATATAATTTGTAAGTATAAATTTATGAATGGCTTCTCGGTTCCTAGGAAAGGTGGATGGGATTGTCATGGTCTTCCCGTTGAAGTTCAAGTAGAAAAGGCGTTGGGTCTTAATTCCAAAAAAGAAGTTTTGACTTATGGAGAGAATAAATTTATTGATAAATGCAAGGTAAGTGTTTTTTCTAATATTGATGAATGGAATGCGTCGACTGAAGAACTGGATTATTGGGTTGATTTGGATAATCCGTATAGAACATTAGATAATAATTATGTTGAATCGATTTGGTGGAGTTTAAAGGAGTTACATAAAAAAGATTTACTTTACGAAGGGAATAAGGTTGTTCCGTTTTGCCCAAGGTGTTCTACTCCGTTATCGAGTCATGAAGTTTCTCAAGGATATAAAGAAGTTAAGGAGAAATCGCTAATTGTCAAAGTTAAATTAAATGATGATGATAGAAAATTGCTTGTTTGGACTACAACACCATGGACTCTTCCTTCCAATGTGGCTATAGCTGTTAATCCAAAATTAACATATGTAACAGTTGAGCACGAAGGAGAAAAATTAATTTTAGTAGACACTTTGGTGGAAAATTATTTTGAAGATGCGAAGATTCTTGAAAAATTTTCTGGGAAGAGTTTAATAAAAAAAACGTATGAACCATTGATGCCTTATTTTAAAGACTTAGAAGGCGCCTTTAAAATAATAGGTGGAGATTTTGTAACGACAGAAGATGGAACTGGAATTGTTCATATGGCTCCTGCTTTTGGTGAAGATGATTATGAAGTATGTAAAAATGCAGGAATTCCTTTTGTTCAGCCGGTTGATCAGTCGGGACATTTTACAAATGAAGTTCCTGATTTTGAAGGGAAATTCATTAAGGATTGTGATAAAGATATCGGGCTAAAACTTCATGATGAAGGAAAAGTGTTTAAGGTTTTGAATTACAAGCATGATTATCCTTTCTGTTGGAGATGTGACTCTCCTCTGATGTATTATGCGGTTAAATCTTGGTTTGTTGCTTCTACGAAAGTTAAGGAGAAAATGATTAAAGAAAATCAGAAAATTAACTGGTTGCCTAAGCATATTAAAGATGGAAGATTCGGGATGTGGCTTGATAATATTAAAGATTGGAATTTGTCTAGGTTTAAATTCTGGGGAACTCCGTTGCCGATTTGGAGATGTGAATGTGGAAAGGAAAAAATCATTGGTTCGGTTGAAGAATTGAGAAAAGAATCAAATAAGGAATTTAAGGAATATGATTTACATAGGCCTTGGATTGATGAACACAAATTAACTTGTGAATGTGGAAAAGAAATGACTAGGATTAAAGATGTAATTGATTGTTGGTATGATTCTGGTTCTGCAATATTTGCACAATTCCATTATCCATTTGAAAACAAAGAAGAATTCGAAAGAAGGTTCCCTTATGATTTTATTTCAGAAGCAATCGACCAAACTCGTGGATGGTTTTATACAATGCATGCTTTGTCTACTATGCTTTTTGATAGCTTAGGATACAAGAATGTGGTTTGTGCAGGGCTCATTCTAGATGCTGATGGAGAAAAAATGTCTAAAACTAAAGGTAATATGATTAAACCAAGAGAAATGTTTGATTCCGTTGGTGTCGATGCCGTAAGATTACAAATGTGTTCAAATGATACTGGAAACTCTAAAAGATTCTCAGAAGAGATGGTTAGAGATTCTGTTTTGCCTTTCTTAAATGTCTTATATAATTGTAAAACATATTACTCTCAGCTTAAGAATGAAAAGTTAAACAAGGCTATTGAGGATGAATGGATTTTGAGTAGATTGAATCAGGTAATTGGAGAAGTAAATGTGTTTATAGATAACTTTGAAATAGATAAGGCTATGATGGCTGTTAAGGATTTTACCGTTAATGATTTGTCTAGGACATATATTAGAATTACAAGAGACAGAATTGATACCAAGGAAATTCTAGGGGAGGTTTTGGAAAAAATTTCTTTAATGTTGGCTCCGTTTGCGCCGTATATCTCAGAATCTGTTTATCAACTATTTCATATTGGAGAATCGGTACATTTGGCGAAATGGCCAGAGATTAATTCTAAAAATGTTAATAAGAAACTTGAAGAAGAATTTGTATATGCATTAGAAGTTATCGAGAAGGGTTTGAAATTTAGAGATAAGAATCAACGTGGTTTGAAATGGCCATTGTCTAAGGCAATTATTAGTTCTGATAAAAAATTAAGAAAAGAAATTCAGGAAATTGTAATGTCTCAACTGAATGTGAAAAATTTAGAATTTAAAGTTGCAGATGAGTTAGATGTTGAACTGGATTTAGAGATGACTCCTGAATTAGAAGCTGAAGGTTTTGCTAGAGAATTATCTAGAAAGATTCAGGCACAGAGAAAAGCTTTGGGTTTGAAAAAAGAAAATTCAATTAATTTAAAAATTAATTCTCCGGATATGAAAGAAATTTTATCTACTCAATTAGATTTCTTGAAAGAAAGAACCGGTTCAAAGGATTTAGTTTTCGTTGATGTTCCAATCAAATCGAAAGATTTAGCAGAGTTTAAGATTAAAGATAAGATGGGTTCTTTTTTAGTAGAAGTTATTTAGATTTATTCTTTAAGCTCTTCAATCGTTTCTTGTTCTAAGAAATGAAGTTCTGTCGGTATAATTAAACAGAAAGGCATTGGGATTTTTTGGTTTTTTAATGTGTCTAAACTATCGTAAAATATTTTCTGATTTGGTGTTCCAGCATTAGAAACCGCAATTATTTTTTCTGGCAAAGAAATATTAGTTTCTTTTGATGATTCTTGAAGTTGTTCTATCGCGTTTTCTATTTTTAGTCCGATATCTGTTAGAATTAAAGTATGAGCTTTGATAGATTGGTTTTCTTTTATATAATTCATAAACGAAGTTGGTTTATTTGTGTGTTCTTCCCAGTTTGGCATTGATGCTGTTTTGCCGAATTTGTAAAGAGAAAGTCCAGTCTCTGCTATAGTTGTCATAATAGATGCATTGTGAAAAATTTGGTATGGTATTTTTTGTTTCTTGCACTCAAGAATTAATTGTATATGTGTTGTTGCAGAGAGAGAGTCCCCATAAACTAATAATGCTACGTCTTGGATTTCTGCTTCTTTGAGTATTGATTCATCTTCTACTTTTGTTCTATCTAGCTCTGTAATTTTAATATTGTATTGAGATTCTAATTTTTCTATTGGATATGGGAAATTTACAGTATAATTCTCTAAATATATTTTTTCGCAAGTTTTCAGTTTCTCTAGAGCATCTAAGGAGATTGAATTCTTGTTCATACCTATTCCTATTAAATAAAGTACCATATTAAAATACATAAAAAAGGGATTTTAAGTTTATGCTTTGTTCCATATAAACGTCATAATAAAGATAAAAACTAAAGGTAAAGCTATTTTTTTATCGATGGTGTAGAAAACCGTTGCTGCTATTGCGAGTATCCATAAGAGAATTGGAAAATACGGAGATTTTGAGTAAATTTGTTTTTCATCTTTTGTAACATGTGCGAGTGCGAAGCCCAGTGGAATCGCTAAAATTAATACTAAATATGCTATCATAAGGCTTTTAAGGCAATTTTCCTTTAAATTATTATGGATTTCGTAGAAGATATAAAAAATGGAGCGGTATTTATTTATCCTACTGATACTATCTATGGCCTTGGTTGTGACGCGACAAACGCTGAGTCTGTTAGTTTTATTAAGAATTTGAAATATAGAGATAAAGATAAGCCTATGAGTGTTATTGCTCCTTCAGTAGAATGGATTAAAGAACATTGTGTTGTTGAAGATGAAATGCTGGAAAAATATTTACCCGGGCCGTATACTTTAATTATAAAAAAGAAAGATCCTGAATTTATGAAGGACGTTTCTTCTAATGATTGCTTAGGGGTTAGAATTCCGGATTGTGAATTTACAAAATTGGTTGAGAAGGCAGGTATCCCATTTATTACAACTTCTGTTAATTTAGTTGGAGAACCCTATGCAATTAAGATTAGTGATATTTCTGCAGAAATTTTAGATGCTGTAGATATTGTAATTGGAGTTGGAAAACTAGATGGACGACCTTCTATTTTACTTATTGAAGGCAAAGAAATTGTGCGGTAAAGATTTTTTAGTTGTTATTAATTAAGAGTAACACTTATAAATTAAATTTTTGTATAATTTCTATGAATACTAATTATGAAAATTATGGAGATAGTCCTTTAGGTAAGATAAGTGGTAAACCTTTTCATAAAATTCCCCTTTCGGATATAAACCCGTTTGTAGATAAAGAATTGGTTTCTACAACTTATGTTTTGGGTTCGCCTGGATCGGGAAAAAGTAGATTTGTTTCTAGGTTAATGGATGTTTATAATGGTAAATTAGCTATTGAATCTGGTGTTTTTGAATTATTTCAAAAACATGTTATAGAGTATGGTATTAAAAAGCGGAAGGAAAATAAATTAAATAATGGTCTTGAAGATTGGGATTTTGATATGCCTAATATTGATGGACTGAGTGTGCATGATAATATGATGATTGGATTTTATATTGATGATGGTTCAGGCCCTAGGAATGCTTCATATAGTGGACCTGGATCGTTTCATTATAGAGAATTTCTTTCTCATG
Source organism: Candidatus Woesearchaeota archaeon (assembly GCA_964485325.1). Taxonomy (GTDB): domain Archaea; phylum Nanobdellota; class Nanobdellia; order Pacearchaeales; family GW2011-AR1; genus JAGVXH01. Next base: position 26,112 of record CAZAIT010000001.1, read on the forward strand.
TTTCTAGTGGTGGAAAATCAGGATTTCCTGATTGGTTATTTATTCCTGTAGGTGAAGATAAATATGCACAAGTAATTTCGTTTCCAGGTCATCAAAGTATTGATGATTTTTTAGGTGGAAATAACAAATCTATTCCAACTATTAATTCTCCAACTTCTGTTATTTATTTGATAGATCCTGATATTGATGCTTATGATGTATTTAATACAACTAATGCTAATCTGGCGAGAGACACTAATCCCCCATGGAAAGAGTTGGAGAAACACTTGTCCGACACTCTACGATTAGAACTGGATGGAACTTCTACATATTGGTTTTTATCAAAAACTAATTCAGAAAAGTTCGATCTCAATCAGGAAAAGGCAGAAAAGATTTATTCAGATGGAGAATATGCAATGGGAGCTAGTAGTGTTATGTTTGATAAATCCGGGAAGAGGGATTATTCTGAGATTGCTAATCGTCTTCCTGATATAGATTTTTCTGATTCATTTAAAGATTCTAACGCAATAGTTCATCAGAAGTTTGATAAAATAATTGGTTTAGAGTAAGTATATATTGTGTTAAATAAAATAAGAAGAAAAATTGTAATTGTTGATGGAAAAAAGATAGGTCGTTAGATTTTCTTGCCCAACTTTTTTAAACATCTTTTCTTTTGTTTCTCTATGAAATATATTGATGTTCATGCGCATTTGGATATGGATCGTTTTAATGATGATTTAGATGAAGTTGTGGTTCGAGCTAAAGAGAATGATTGTTTTATTGTGAGTTCTGGGACAAATCCTAGTGCGAATAGAAAAGTTTTGGAATTTTCTAAGAAATATGAAAATGTTTTAGCTTCGTTTGGAATTTATCCTATTGATGGAATTATTAGAGAGTTTCCTAGTTTGCAGGATGATGGCCCTCGTGAGATTATTTCTTTTGATGTTGATGAGGAGTTAAAATGGATTGAGGAACATAAAGATGAATGTGTTTTGATTGGTGAAATTGGTTTAGATTTTAAAGTTGTTGAAGCGACGCCAGAAATTAGAGAGGCTCAGATTAAAAATTTCGAGAAGATTATTGAGTTTGCAAAAAGAATTGATAAAACTATATTGATTCATACTCGTGGTGCTGAGTTAGAATGTATTGAATTGTTGGAAAAACATAATTGTAAAAAAGTTATTATGCATTGTTTTAGTGGGAAGAAAGCTTTGATTAGGCGAATCGTTGAGAATGGTTGGTTTTTGAGTGTGCCGGCTGTGATTACTCGGCTTGACCATTTTAAGATGCTTGTTGCAATGACACCTTTAGAACAAATATTGACAGAGACAGATTCTCCTTATTTATCTCCTGTAACTAGAGAAAGGAATGAACCAGTTAATGTTATGATAACAGTTAAAGAGATTGCGAAGATTAAGGAATTAGATGAAGAAGTTGTTAAAGAGAAAATTGTTGAGAACACTGAAAAATTATTAAATTTATGATGTAAATTTTATTCCAGTTGCTTTTTTTATAAGTCCCTTTTTGTTTTCTAAAATATCTTCTTTTTTTGATTTTTTTAAATATTGTTTAATCAGTTTTTTCTTTTTAGCTATACTTATATTTTGATTTGTATGCGGTCCTCCGATACATCCACCTTTACAAAATAAACAGTCGAGAAAAAGAATTTCTTTTTTAGGATTTTTTAAAAATGTCAATATATTTTGTGCTCCGTCTGTTATTTTAATTTGTTTTTTTGTCAGTATACCTTTTAGATGTGCTGTTTTTGAGAGTGCTCCTCCTAGTGGATATATTTTTGTATAATCGTTGTAAAATTTATCAAATTGCGTTTTAGAATTGTTCTCTTTTATTTTATATTTAACAAATAATTCTTTCAGTTGTTTAAAATCTATTACATAATCAACTTCTTTATGTTGTTTAGCCTCTACTTTTTTGAAATCGCATGGCGACAAGAAAAATATTTTATATTTTGGAAAATATTTTCTACATATTTTTGACATTGCTATCATTGGAGAATCAATTTTTATGATTTGATTTTTTAATTCCGGATAATTATTTTCTATTGTTGTTACGCTTCCTGGACACGTTGACGCAATTAAAAGTTTCTTTGTTCTCTGGAGTTGTTTGTGATATTCTCTATTAATCATTTTTGCCCCAAAAGTCAATTCTACTACTTTGTCAAATCCTAATTTTTTTAATTGATGTATTATAGATGGATATGAAAAATCTGTGACAAAACTTGGAGCAATCATAATTAGATTTTTTGTCTTGCTTTTTAGAACTTTTTCTATTTGTAGTATATTGTTTTTATCTACCATCTTTGTTTTTATCTGCTCCATTTATCTTGTAATGTTAATTCTTTTGATTGGTAAATTATACCTAGCGGAATTTTTCCAGATTTTGAATTATAATTAAATTCTTCAGCTAATTTCTCTGCAGCCTTTTTGCTTCTATTGTCTTTTATTTTATACATTTGTTTATCTTTACCATTTGCTTCTATATTAAAAATTAAACAATCTTGGATTACTTCGATAAATGAAAATCCTTTATGGGCAATTGCTTTTGTCATCATTTCAACCATGTGAGGAATGTCTCGTGCATTAGTTCTAGCTACGAAAGTTGCATTTGATGCTAGTGCAAGTTTTATTGGATTCATCGGTTTGTCAAATACTCCTAATGGCTGTGATTTTGAGGTATACCCTTGTTGGGAAGTTGGTGTTGGTTGTCCGGTTGTCAGAGAGAAAGATTGGTTGTCGTGTAAAACTAGAGTCATATCAGCGTTGTATTTGAAAGCATGAATAAAATGAGAAATTCCTTCTGAATATACAGCTCCATCTCCAGCGAATGTTAAAACCTTTAGATTTGGGTTTCCGAGCGTTATTCCTATTGCGGTTGGTATTGCCCTACCATGAAGACAATTTATTCCAGAAAGGTTTAGATAATCAAATATTTTTGCATGGCAACCTATATCTGTGGTGATTGCGAAGTCCGTTTGTTTATTTTTTTTTGACTCAATTAATTTTGTTAGAGTTTGTTTTACACTTTCCAATATCATGAAGTTTGGACAGCCTGGGCACCAGGTATTTTCAGATTGAGTTGATAGATTTGGTTTCATAACATTCCCTTGATTAATTTATTTAATTCGTCTGAGTGAAAAGGCCGGCCGTTGTATTTCAATAATCTATTTTCAATTTTTATTCCAGTTTTTTCTCTAATTAATCTTCCTAGCTGTCCGGTAACATTGCATTCCACTAAGATTATTTTTGAAGCTTTTTCCAATTCTTCTTTTATTTGTGGAGACAATGGTTTGCAATATAATACCTGTAGAAATTTTGCATCTAAATCTTTTATAGCGTCTTTGATAGCGCCAGAAGTAGAACCCCAACCTATAACTAAATTTTTAGATTTTTTATTTCCATGAATTTTTATCATTTCGAAATTTTTCTCAATGAATTTTTTTGAATCTCTATATTTTGTTATTCGCTTGTTTATGTTTGCCTCAGTTAAAGTATATGATTCGGTTGAATTTCCGAGTTTGTCGGTTTCGTATGATGAATTTTTAACTAAGCTTTTTCCAGGTATTTTTCTTGTTATTTTAAATTGTGGTGTTTTATTTGGTTTTATATTAGAAGAAAATTCTGATTCTGCTAAATGTTTGTCGCTAAGGATTACTGATAAGGTTCTAAATTTTTCTGCTAAATAAAGTGCTTCTGATGTTTTTTCTATGGTTTCAATTGGATTACCAGGAGCTATAACTATCCTTGGAAATTCTCCATGTCCCGCTCTAAGAGCTATATCTAAATCTGATTGTGCTGTATAAGTTGGAACTCCAGTTCCTGGTCCGGGTCTTGATGCTAAATAAACAGTTAAGGGAATTTCAGATATTCCTTGTAAGGAAAAAGATTCACTCATTAAATCAAATCCCCCACCGGATGTTCCAGTCATTGTTTTTATTCCTGTAAAAGAAGATCCTAATGCCATGCTTACAGCTCCGATTTCATTTTCTGCTTGGAAAACTGTCAAGTTATTTTTTATTTGATCTTTTGCAAGTTCGTTCATTACTCCAGTAGCTGGAGTCATTGGGTATGCGATATATAATTTTAGTTCAGAGTTTCTTGCACCTATTGCAACTGCTTGACTACCAGATAAAATTAGTGGTTTATTATTTAGTGGGTTTAATTGATAAATTATTTTTTGTGAATCAAATCCTTTTTTTGCGGAAACAATTGCTTCGTTGTGAATCTTAAATTGTAATTTAATTTCATCTTCTAATTTTTCTAAGGGAATACCAAGAATTTTTGCCAAAGCTCCTGCAAGAGCAATATTTAGATTTTGTTTTTCTTTTTTAAATTGATCTGCAGTGATTATTATTCCATTTTTTTTCAAAGCGTGTTCATGTGTTTTTATTGTTCTTTCGTCTAACGCTACTAAAATATCAACTGTTGCATCATGACTTTCTATTTGAGAATCAGAAACTGACAGAGTATTGAAATTGTGTCCTCCTCTAATTAAAGATTGATAATCTCGATAATTAAATGTAAAGTAACCGTATTTATTTAGAGTTCCTGCAATGATTCCAGAAACTTTATTTATACCCTGTCCCGCTTTTCCACCTATAATAATATTCAACCTCATAATAAATTATGGGAGGGAAGTTATATAAAGTTTTGTTCGTATTTGGTTATATGAAAGTAAATCAATTTGATCTCCGAATCATTTTCGGTGAACAAAAATGAAAGGAGTGATTGATAGTCTTGAGATCGTGAAAAGTTTGCCTATGCCTAAATGGAAAATTATTACGAAACATGAGGATTTGAGTACGTTTGGATTTCCTTGTTATTTGAAAGCTGATGTTATAGGACATAAAAGTGAAATGGGAGCGATTACTCGATGTGATAATTTAGAAGATGCAGAAAGAAAACTGAGAAAAATGCATTTATCTTTTTTTAAAAATAAAATTATTGTTCAAGAAAATATTGAGGGTATTGAGATGATTGTCGGTTTGAAGAGTGATGAAGTTTTTGGAAAGTTATTGGTTGTTGGGTTTGGCGGTATTTTTGCAGAAGTGAAAAGAGATGTTTCATTTCGAGCTTTACCTGTTTCCAGGAGAGATATAATTTCTATGATTAAAGAATTAAAAGGAGTTGAAATTTTTAGAGCACGAGGCAAAAAATACAATTTGGAAAAATTTGTATCTCTGGTAGAAAAAGTTTCATTATTAGGAGAAAAATTAGGTATTAAAGAATTAGATTTAAATCCAGTTATTTTAAATGAGAAAGAAAGTAAGGTTGTTGATGTGAGAGTTGAAATTAATTAACTATTTTTCCTAAAGTTTCACACATTTCTTTTGGCTCATCAAAGTTTATTATTTCATGTTTCTCCATAAACTTTTTTGCTCCTTTAATTTGCTTTTCTCCTAAGAAGCAAGTAAATATAGGTTTTCTAGCTTTTAGTAATGTCTTTGCTGTAAATAAACTTTCCGTCATTTTTTGTGGAGTTAATAGGATTATAGAAAAATCAAAATTTTCTCTTTCTATAATTTGTAGGGCTTTCTCATAATCTTCTGCAGATGCGTCACCAATTAAATCAACTGGATTGTTGTGACTCCAATTTGAAGGGAGTACTCTGTTTAGTCTGTCTATAGTTAATTTTTGAAGAGATGGAATTTTTATTTTATTTTCTTCGCAAGCATCGGTTGTTAAAACTCCGAGTCCTCCTGCATTAGTAATTATGCCAGCCTTGTTTCCTATTTTAGGATATTTTGTTAGTATTTTTGCAATAGCAAAAAGTTGTTTTATTGAGTCGGCTTGGATGCATCCTGCTTGTTTTAAAATTCCTTCGTAAACTCCGGCTTCGGATGCTAGTGCTGCAGTATGAGATTGTGCGGCTTTTTGGCCTGCATGAGATTTCCCTGCCTTCAATATCACGATTGGTTTTCTACATCTTTTACATGTTTCAATAAAATTTTGTCCGCGGCCTTTTTTTAAAGATTCAAGATAAATTGTAATCACTTTTGTGTTTTTATCTTTGGAATAATATTCTATAAAATCAGAAAAATCAAGTTGCGCGGAATTTCCTACGGAAACAAATCCAGATAATTTTGTATCTGTATCTAATATTGTTGAGCCTATTGCCCCAGATTGTGAAATGAAAGCTATTTCTCCTTGCTCAGGCATTCCTTCGAAATATGTTGTGTTAAGTTTTTGAAAAGGATCTATCAATCCGTATGAATTTGGGCCTAGTAATTTTATGTTAGCTTCTTCTGCAATTCTTACAATTTGTTTTTCTAGTTCTGTATTTCCTATTTCTGAAAATCCAGCTGATAGGATTATAGCGGACTCAATTTTTCTTTTTTGTGCTTGTCTTAAAATTGATGGTATAAGTTTTGAAGGAACTGCTATAACAATACAGTCTATTTGATATGGTATTTCAAATATATCTTTGTAAGAATGATGTCCTAAAATTTCTTCTGCTTTTGGATTAACAGGAAATACTTTTTTTTCGGAATATAAAAGATTTTTGAAAACTGTGTATCCGACTTTTTTTGAATCACGACTTGCTCCGACTACTGTGAAAACCTTTGCATTAAAAAATTTGTCAACCTCTGTCACCATAGTGGTTAAAATATGAGATGATATTTAAGGGTTGTGCTTGAGAATTATTTTTTATAGTAAATCTAAATTTACATTAATCCATCTTCTCCAATCCCAGCATCTTCGGAATCGGTTTCCTTTGGTTCTGTTTCTGATAGAGTTTGTTCATCCTTTGCAGGTTCTTTCATATCTTCTGGAGAAATAGAATTAATCATAGTTTTGAAATCTTCGAATTTATCAGCAGGAATTCTTAATCCTTTTTTTGTAGGACCAGTATAAGTTTCGCTTTGTGTAAATTCTCTAATATCTACACCTATTTTCCCGTTATATTCTTTAATACCCACGACAATTTCTGTTATAGTTCCTTGGTATTCACCTTTTTGGATTTTTCCAATTTCTTTTTCCATGGACTAAATTAAATTATATCGTTTATAAGGATTTAGGTAATTAAAAATAAAAAGCGGAAGGCCAAAAAACCGAAGCTAATCAACCTTCCAATACTTAACCGAAGTCAAGCATATCCAACCGAAGTTGAACAAAATAGATTGTATTTTATAGTTTATAAACTTTTTGGACTAATGTTTTAGTGGTTACAAGTTGTGATTTATGTGAAAAGATTTATGCTCACACCCTGCTCGCATTTTGCATCTCACAAAAATATTTAAAAATTGTTTTGCTCGAAGCGAAGATGCTCGGACATCGAAGGTTCGATTCTAAATATACGCTCACACCCGGAATCTACTCAAACTTCACTCTAAAATTTTTCTAATTACTTCGTTGAGAAAAATTCGAGCAAAGATTTTCGCCGGGATAGTACCCCGTTTCGATTAAACGCTCACACCCGGAATCGAACCGGGGTACCCCGAAGGGTCCGCCTTAGCAGAGCGGTGCAATACCATTATGCGATGTGAGCCTAGATTTTTTAGAACAATAAGTCTTTTAAATCTTTCCAGCAGATTTCTGAAAGGTTTTTATATGAGGAAGATTTTAGTTTTTGATGAGTATTTCTGCTAGCAAACAAAAGGGTGGTCCGCGTCTTACAGATATTGCAAAGCTTTCAATTGTAGGCATGATTGTTTCTTTAGCTTTTGCCTATGTAGGCACGATTTGGGCAGTGTATTTAGATAGCTTCGTTAATAATACCGCTATAGTTGGTTTCATCTCTGCTTTTTTAACAGTTATTGCTTTCTTAGCAGCTTTTTTCTTTGTGCCTATTATTGAGAGAAAAAACAAATCTAGAATATATGCGTTTTCATTATTGTCGTTAGTTATTGCATATCTTTTGTTTGCATTTAATCGTGATTTTTATTTAATGATTGCTATTGCAATTTTTATGACTCTTTTGTATTGTTTAAGAATTACCAGTTTTGGGATCCTTGTTAAAGATAATTCTTCAAGAAAATTACTGTCCAGAAACGAAGGGATAATATATACGGCTAGTAATATTTCATGGGTTATTGGCCCTTTGATTGCAGGATATGTTCTTTCTGGGTTTGGGTTTAAAGGTGTTTTTCTTTTAGCAGCCCTTTTTATGTTTATAGGATTGTTTATTTTCAAATCTTTTGGGGTTAAAGGAGATGGCATGAAAAAGAGGTCTGATAAACATATGTTGAAGAATTTTGTTGACTTTTTTTCTGATAAGCGTCGTTTAATTTCTTATATTTTGAGGTCTGGAGTGGGTGTGTGGTGGGTTTTGATTTATTTATTTATGCCTTTGAGAATAATTCATTCTGGATTAGATAAGCTTTGGATTGGATATTTTTTGTTTGCAATTGCTGTTCCTTTAATTCTTTCAGAATATTATTTTTCTGAGTGGGCGGGAAGACATGGATTTAAGAAAATTTTTAAGATAGGTTATTTCTTTGTCGCTACTATAGCAATTATTTGTTTCTTTGTTTCTAATATTTATGTTGTTTTGGGGCTATTGGTTTTGGCTAGTTTTGGAATGGCCATGCTGGAGCCTACTACTGAAGCGTATTTTTTTGATATTCTTAATGGGAAAGAGGAATATAGATTCTATGGGCCTTATAGTACTTCGATGTATTTTGGCTCCTTTATTGGTAGAATTTTTCCTTCGGTGTTATTGATTTTTTTACCGTTTAAATTTATTTTTCCTCTCTTTGGGGGTTTTATGTTATTCTTATTTTTCCTTTCTTTTAGAGCTAGTAATATTGTCGAATCTAAGAGAAAATCTTTTTAGCGCAATTCTTATAAAGTGGTTTTTTGTGGTTTTATTGTAGGTCAGGTCGGCGAGCTAGCCCCTCGCTTTTCGCAAATGGGCTTTATGGCGGACTGCAAGGCAAGGCGTGAGATGAAGCGATCAATGTTGTTAATTTGACGTTGAAGTTTTGTCCTTTTTGATCTTGCCTTGATGAATTGGGTCAGGTCGGGAACGAAGCAGCCCTAAGTTAAGGTTTGGATGCTTAAAGGGTCGCAGAACTGAGGATAATTGAAAACCTCTTGGTCGTGAATTTGAGCAACTTGTCGGGCCTACATTAATTTTATAAAGTTCTTCTCTATCTCTTTAGTATGGTGATGGGTAAACGTGGTCAAATTTTTTTATTGGCAGCTGTTATAATTTCTGTTGTTGTGCTTAGCTTAGGTGCGACTACAAATAGAGCGATTATAAATAGCGAGCCTGATGATTTCTATAATTTTGGTTATGAGGTAAAAAGAGAGTCGAGCGCTGTTTTAGATTATGAAATTTATACTGGAGAAGTTTTAGAAGATGAAGGTATGGGAGAGTTTGCAGATTCTCTTATAAGGAATATTAAAGGAAAAGAATCAAAATCTAATTTTGTTGTTATCTATGGAAGCAACGTTACTGGAATTACAATAAAAGGAAAGTGGAAGGATTCTGAAACAACTGGCTTAATATCTTATAGAGGTACTAATATACCTATTAATGATGATGATTTTGATGAAAAATTTATAGATCCAAGAGATCTTGAGCCAGAAGATCTTGAGGATGAAACCAAATTAATTGTTACATTTGGAGATCAAGAATTTGAATTTCCGATTTTTGAGTATAAGCAAGTTATTTTTATAATACAAAAGGAAGTGGGTGATGAAAGTTTTATCTCTGTTAGGTAAGGACAAGAATGCTTTGAGTAATGTTGTAGGATATGTTTTGTTGATTTCTGTTACTATTTCAATTTCTGTTTTGGTGTTCGGTTGGTTACGTTTTTATGTTAGTGAATCTGATGTAGAAACTTGTCCTGATAATATTAATGTCATTATAGAAAATTATACTTGTCCTACTGGTGATGGTTTTAATGTTACTCTAAAAAATAAAGGATTATTTACAGTGGATGGATATGTATTAAGATTTCATAATAAGAGTAATGCAGAATTTGGATTTTATCTTCTCGATGGAGAGGGAGTAGCTATTAGTCCAGGAGAGAGCTTTGAAGAAAAATATTCTTTTGGTGATAATCCAGGATTAGCAAATATAAAATTAATTGAAGTCCAGCCTTTCATTAATGATGATGATGAAAATAAAATAACTTGTAAATATTATGCGTCACAAAGAGTTACTTGTTAGTGGCTATATTTATAAATTATAAAAATCATATAATAATATGAAAAAGAGTGTTAAAAATAAACGCGGGCTTTCTCCTGTGCTTGCTAATGTTTTAATGGTGTTGTTAGTTTTAGTTTTGGCATCTATAATTTTTTTATGGGCTCGAGGATTTATTAGTGAACAGATTGAAAAATTTGGTACTCCTATTGAAGATGCGTGTTCTCTAGTTAGCTTTGAAGTTAATAAGTTAGGAAGTAATAAATTAGAAGTTATTAATCGTGGGAATATTAATATTCGTCATTTGGATATTAAATTGTCGGACGCTGAAGGTAATTCTGAAATGCGTAGATTTGATTTTGAAATAGATGTAGGAGAAGTTATTGTTAGAGATATCTTTTTGGAGATGACAAGTGGTAAAGATATAGAGAGTACAATTGTTTATCCTGCTTTAATAGGGAATGTCAAGGGCAAAGACTTAAATAAAGTTTTTACTTGTATGAATGTAGGAGTTAAGTTATGATTGAAAGGAGGTTTAAAAAATGTATAATAAAAAAGTAAATAAAAAATCCTTGAGTTCGTCTCACGGGATTCAAAAAAGAGGTATTTCGGCTATTGTTGCTACAGTTTTGATAATCTTAATTACTGTTGCTGCGGTTACAATTCTTTGGGCGGCAGTTATTCCATTAGTTCGTGATAATCTTGAAAGTGGAACAGTTTGTTTAGATGCTTCGACTGGGCTTACATTGAGTGATTCCGGATATACTTGTGTTAACACTACTAATGTTTCATTGCAAATAAAACATGGAGCTAAGGCTTTTGATGTAGAGGAAATTCAGGTTCTGATTTATGCTAGTGGAGATACTACGACAAAAACAATAACAACAGGTTTGCCTGGTCCTAATGAGGAGAAGGTATTCTTAATTACACATGGTCTTACGGCTGCTAATATAGAAAAGGTTGAAATTGCACCGGTTGTTTTGATTGGCAATACTAAGAAAACTTGTGATGTTTCGGCGAGTATAGCTATTAAACCTTGTTAGTTTAATTATTCTTTTTTAAACTGGCCCGTTAAGGGCCTTTTAATTTTTTTAATTTTTTACGAAAAAGTATATAGAGTAATATACTTTTTACATTTCACGAATATATTCTCCTAGGAAAATATATAAAGAAGATTTTTCTTTTATAGTTATGAGGATGATTGGAAAAAAAGGACAAGTTTGGGTGGAGACTGTGATTTATACTTTGATTGGTTTGGCTATTATTGCATTGGTTCTTGCTGCCGCCTTACCTAAGATAAACGCAAAAAAAGATGAGGTTATGATTGAGCAATCTATTGAAGCTCTTAGTAATATTAATAGTAAGGTTTATGAGGTCTTTTATAAGCCTGAAGGAAACAATCGTATTGTAAATTTAGAAATTAGAAAAGGTGCATTGATTATTAATATGGATGATAACACGGTTTCATGGATTTTAGATTCTAGCTTTCTTTATAGTCAGGAAAATGAAGAAATTGCTGTTGGAAATGTGTATGTAAATACAACAAGAGGTAAACCTTGGCAAGTTGAATTAAAATTGAATTATAGCGATATGAATATTACGTATAATGATGATAGTACTGGAACAAAACGACTAGATATTGCACCTAATCCGTATAAGCTTGCTATTTCAAAAACCATTCCTACTGTGTCTGGAAACCCCATAATTAATTTTGCTGAATCTGGATAATAGCATTACAGGAACAAATAAAGAAATAGTTTTATATAACCTGTTTATGTAAAATTGGTATGAGTGATATTAGTATAGATTCTAATCCGAAGGTTCCGATGATTCCGAAATTTGAGGATAAGACAAAAATTGATGTGAGGTATATGGTGATTGTTCCGTACGTTTCTATTCATGTTTATTATGATGAGAAATCTGGAGAAGTTATTTATGATGTTGAAGAGCCTATTCTTTCTGAAAAAGAAAAGTCGAATTTAGACAAAATTGAACGAGCTATAAGAGAAGTTGTTGATGTTAGTATGGTTGATGTAGATAATACTAGAGAAAAGTTGTTGGACTATATAGATAAGACTGCTAGGTTAATTATTTCAGAATTGGGTTTAAATATTGAGGAAGAGAGTTATAAAAAAATGTTTTATTATTTGTATAGAAATTTTATTGGTCTGAATGAAATTGAACCGATAATGAAGGATTATTTTATTGAAGATGTAGAGTGTAATGGGATGGGAGAGAATATGTATATTGTGCATAGAGTTTTTAGAAATATTAAGACTAATGTTAAGTTTGATAATATGAATAAATTATCAAGTTTTGTAGAAAAATTGGCTCAAAAGACTGGACGTTATATTTCTTATGCTTCGCCTATTTTAGATGGAAGTTTGCCAGATGGCTCCAGGGTTAATGCAACATATACCCAAGACATTTCATCCAAGGGTCCTACTTTTACTATTCGTAAATTTACAAAGACTCCATGGACGCCTACACAATTACTTGGATTTCATACTCTTAGTCCAGAGATGTTAGCGTATTTTTGGATATTATTACAGTATCAATCTAATCTTATGATTGTTGGTGGTACGGCATCTGGTAAGACCACCTTGCTAAATGCAATGGCTTTTTTTATTCCACAGGAAAACAGAGTAGTTTCTATAGAGGATACTAGAGAATTGAATCTGCCCAGAGAAAATTGGTTACCTTCGGTTGTGAGAACTGGAGTTTCCGAAGGAGGAGCTGGAGGAGTTGATATGTTTTCTTTGCTTAGGAGTTCATTTAGACAAAATCCTGATTATGTAATTGTTGGTGAAGTTAGGGGAAAGGAGGCATCGGTTTTATTCCAGGGAATGGCTTCAGGGCATGCCTCTATCTCTACTATGCATGGTGATTCCGTTGATTCAATTATTCGTAGGTTGGAAACTCCACCCATTAGTTTGAGTCCAATGTTGGTTAATGTATTGGATGTAATGGTAATAATGACTCATGCAATCGTAAATGGGAAAGAAACTAGAAGATTAAGGGAAATTGTTGAGATTGTGAAAGTCGAAGCGGATGGGACTGCTATGACCAATACACCATTTAAGTGGAATCCTGCAGATGATAAATTTTATCATGCAAAAGGTAGTAAAATCTTTGATAAGATTGCTCAAAAAATTGGAACTACAACCGAAGAGTTACAGAAAGAGTTTGTAATCCGAGCCAAATTATTATATGCTTTATTTCAAAATAAAGTTGTGAGCTATGAAGACGTCCAAAGGCTGATAAATGACTATGCAAAAAAACCAGCTGAGATTTTGAAAAAGTATGGAGTTCAGTGATGAATATTTATTTATTCTTTTTTAAATTAATTTAGAAGTCTTGACAACATTAATAAAGATATTTTCTTTTGTTATTTAAAGATGGTAGATATTGAATTTGTTGGTCAGTTAGTTGATTCTATGCATGAAGCTGTTTTATTATTGGATAAAGCTGTTATAGATAAAGATAAAGAAAGAACCCATAAGTTAAAAATTTTTATTTTTGATTTACACAATCAGATTTCTAATATTATCGGAGGGCAAAATGTTTGAGAGTTTAAAGAAAAATCTTGAGCAGGAAAAAAATATTATTGTTAACATGCAGTCTATTCAGAACACTATGCAAAATGATCCAGCTAATAAGAAATTTTATGATGCAAATTTACAAGGGTTGCTTAGACAATTAGCGATTTTGAATAATGCTATTCCTGATTTATTAAAAGAAGGAGGTTTGTCAGCCAAATCTATTAGTCCTAATCCAGTTAGCTCTATAAATAAAGATCAAACTAAAAATACTGTTGTCAAAAAAAAACTTCCAGTATATGCAAATAAAATTAGTAAGAATAAAACACAACCTACTCCTAGTACATCTATTCATAAGTCTGCGCTTAAAGATAGAAAATATGTTACTATTAATAAAGATGATAAAAAGGAATTTTTAAAAAAATTAAAATTATCAGATGGAGCAATGTCTAAAATCAATAGAGACGATAAAAAAAAGAGCAAAGTGGTTATCGTTAAACCAAGTTCATTTGCAAGAATTTCAAATAAGCTTTTTAGGAAATATTCTGATAAGTTATCTCCTCAATTTCTTAATTTAGAAAAAGATTTGAAAAAAGCAAATATTAGATTTTTGTTGTCTACTTATTTATCTATGGCAATTGCCTCAGTAGCGATTGCTTTTATTTCCGGACTTTTAATTTTTGGGGTATTATTAGCCTTTAGTTTTAGTAATTGGATTTATTTTGCTTTACCTATTGGTTTTTCTGGTGTTGCAATAGCTATGTTTTATCTGTATCCTTCAAGTGAGGCAAATAGTGTTCAAAAAAAGATTTCTCAAGAGTTACCTTTTGCCACGATTTATATGTCCGCAATTGCTGGTTCCAATATTGAACCTACCAAAATTTTTAAGATAATTGCTTCTTCTGAAGAGTATCCAAATATAGGTAAAGAAATTCGTAAGATAATTGCACAAGTTCATATTTATGGTTATGATTTAGTGACGTCTTTAAAAAATGTCGCGGTTAGAACATCTAACAAAAGATTATCAGAATTATTTTCTGGGCTGGCTACAAATATAGCAAGTGGAGGGGAGCTAAAAAATTATCTTGAAAAGAAAGCAGAGAATTTTTTAATGGACTATAGATTAGAGCGACAACAATATTCTGAAATGGCTGGAACTTTTATGGATGTTTATATTTCTATTTTAATTGCAGCTCCTTTAGTTCTAATGATGATGTTTATTGTGATGAATGTCGCAGGATTGGGTATGGGTGGATTAAGTATCACAGCTTTACTAAGTCTGAGTATTGTTGGGATAGCTGTTGTAAATATCTTTTTTATTGTGGTGCTGAATATGAAACAACCGAAAGTATAAAGTTATATAAATAGAAAAGACATTTTCTCATAATGAGAAAGTTGGTGAATAAGCGAGGTTCTGCACATTTTGAAATGATTATTTCATTTATATTTTTTATTGGATTTGTATCTTTTCTTTTTGTTACTCTAAAACCTACTGATTCCCATGTATTACCTAGTGCTGTTGTATCAGGACTTTATGATTCTTTTGAACAAGAAACTTACACTAATTTTTCTACTGTTTTTTTGAAGATAAATGAGACTACGGCTTCAGGATGTATTAAGATTTCTTTTAAGCTACCCGAAGAACTTTTTAATTATAAAATAATTGAGAATAGAGTTTATGTTACAGACCTTAATGACAATAGTGTAGTTTCCAGTGTAAATGAAAATAATTGGAAGTTAGCTATAGAAAACAATCGCGATGAATCTTTTAGAATTGCATTTTCTCCGGAGTTTAGTGATAATGGTGATGTTAATGGTATTGATTGTGAAAACTTGAATCAGGGAAATGATGAATATAAAATAGGAGAAGTTACTGAAAGGCAAGTTGTTTCTTATAATAAATCAGCAGAGATGAGAGATGAATATTATTCTAATTATGATGATTTAAAAGAAAAATTAAGAGTTCCTCCTATGTTTGACTTTGCAATTAAATTTGAAACACTAAGTGAATTGAATATGAATAAATCTATTCTAGCTCCAGTAGATGTGATGGTTGAAGATTATGTGTTTGGAATTTTGAATAGTACAGGCTCTCTTATTAACGAAAGAGTTAGCTTTGCGATTTGGTAATTTTATCTTGCGTAAGGTTTATTAGTTTGTATTGTGTTTTTATTTTATGCCATTTGATGTTGTTATAGGTAGAAATGAAAGTGATAAGAAATCTTTTGGGAATAGAGGTTTGGCTTTTATTGGAAAGAGTTTTGTAACAATGGGAAATTATACTTCCTTATCTAATCCTATTTTTATGGATGTGGCTAGAAGTCACGTTGTTTTGATATCAGGAAAAAGGGGTTGTCTTACAGGGGACACGATGATTTTTACTGATAAGGGTTATAAATTTATAAAAGAGTTTAATGAGAAAGAAGATAAAATATTATCATTTGATAAAGATATAAAAAAGTTTGAGTGGGAAAAGGCAAAGCTTTTGAGTTATCCAATAAAAAATGAGGATTTATTCAAAATAGAATTAAAAGATGGTAGAGTAATTAATTTAACAAATGAGCATCCGTTATTATCTTCTTATGGTAAATATATTTATTATAGACGAGCTTGTGATTTGAAGGTTAATGACAAAATAGTTTTACCAACAACTTTACCCGAAATTAAGAAGGATGAAGAGAGTTTAAGGATTGCAAGATTGCTTGGATTTATTTTAGCAGATGGGACAATTAATATTAGAAAGGGACGTTTTAAGGATGGGAGGGGAGCGTGGTACAATGGAACAAAGGCAAGAATTAGAATTAATAATGCTTGTGATGAGGTTTTAGTTTTGGCAAAAGAGGATTTTGAAAAAGAATTTGATATCATTGCTAAGAGATATGAGAGAAATGATTGTAATTGTGAGATTGTTGAGACAAAACATCAAAAAGTTGTGAATAAATTTGTAAAGTTGGGAGTTCCTGTTGGTTTAAAATCTCACAAAATTCGTGTGCCTCAGATTGTATTTGAAAGCTCTAATAAATTTAAGGTAGAATTTATTTCGGCTTTGTTTGATTGTGATGGTTCTATTTCTAAGAATTCAAATACAATTGATTATTCAAGTAAATCAAGAAAATTTTTAGAAGATTTGCAGATTTTGTTATCTCATTTTAATATTGAGTCTGTGATAAGAGTCAAAAATGCAAAGTGTAATGGAAAAGTTTTTGAGAATTTTCGGTTGTTTATTACAGATAATAATTCTATTGAAAATTTTAAAAAAATCGGTTTTCATAGCGAATTTAAGCAAGAGAGATTAAATAAGCATAAATCCAATGGGACAAAGAAAAGGAAGACGCATTATCTATCGGAAAATTTGGCTTGTAGAAGGATTAAATCTATTGAAAAATTAAAAAATGTTGAAAAAGTTTATGATTTATCTGTTGATAAAAATCATTCTTTTATCGCGAATGGATTAATTTCACATAACTCTGGGAAGAGCTATACTATGGGAACAATGGCTGAATCTTTATCTGATTTAGGTGCTGAAGAGTCCGGAAATATAGCTTCTGTAATTTTTGATACGATGGGAATTTATTGGACTATGAAATATAAAAATGTCAAGGATGCTGGACTTTTGGATGAGTGGGGATTGAAGGCAAAAAATATTCCTATGAGGGTGTTTGCTCCTTTTGGATATTATCAGGAATATAAAGATAAAGGTGTCGAAGTGGATAGTGAATTTGCAATTAAAATTTCTGAGCTAGAGCCTTCAGATTGGGTAACGCTTTTTGAGTTAAAGTTTACAGATACTATAGCTGTTGTAATCGAATCAGTTATTAGTGAATTGAGAGAATCAAAACAGAGTTATGGTTTTGAAAATATTTATGATTTGATTAACCGTATTGAACACGTAGAGCAGGAAGTTAAAAATTCTGTTACGGCTTTGTTTGATGCAGCCAGGACATGGAAAATTTTTGATGAAGAAAAAGGAACTTTGGTTCGAGATTTAATTTCTGCTGGGCAAACTACTGTGATAGATTTGTCTATGTATGCTTCTCTTGGATCGTTTAATGTTAGAGCTTTAATTATAGGGCTAGTTTCTAAGAAAATTTTTAATGAAAGAATGGCTTCGAGGAAAGACGAAGAAATTCAGGCGGTGCAACATGGTGCAGATTATGCTAGGTATAGAATTAAACGAGAGATGCCTCTGGTTTGGATATTTGTAGATGAGGCCCATGAGTTTTTGCCAAGAGAAGGAAAAACTCCGGCTACGGATGCATTAGTTCAATTACTTAGAGAAGGAAGGCAGCCTGGGGTTTCAATAGTTATGGCAACTCAGCAACCGGGTAAAATTCATACAGATGCGATGACTCAGTCGGATATTGTTATTTCTCATAGAGTTACGGCGAAATTGGATGTGGATGCTTTGAACGACATTACTCAGAGTTATATGTATGAAAATATTTCTTCAAAATTAAATGGGTTGCCGAGATTGAAAGGCTCTGCAATTATTTTAGATGATAATTCTGAAAGAATTTATCCTATGAGAGTTAGACCAAGATTTACATGGCACGGTGGGGAAGCTCCTACTGCTATTAGAAAGATAGACGAAGATATCAATTAGTGGGTTATTGTAGTAATGTTTAAATATTATAATATTGTGATTAGTTTATAAAAAAGGGGCTTAGTCCAACTATTGGTGTTGTTCTTCTAGTCTTATTGGTGATTATTATTTCTGGAATAGTGTTTGTTTGGAGTAAGGATTTAATTTCAAATGATAAAGAGCAAGCTTTAGGGGAAAAAATGTGTAAAGAAGTTGAGCTCGCTGTTGGGGATTTTTGTAAAATGAGAGTAGATGGGATTGTGGAGGGAGATGAATATCATATAAAGTTTAGTGGAAGGAATGATGCTACAGGAGTGGGACTATATGGTTTTCTTATGATTGTAGATTATGCGACCGGAGATGCCTCTGCAAAATCTATATCTATTCCGAGTTTACCATATAGTGAAATGGCAGTTGGTGATGTTAGGAGTATTTCAAGTGATGCAATAAAGGATGCTTCTTTAATAGAACGTATTACAATTTTACCTAAAATAGAAGTTGAAGAGAAAGTATTTACTTGTGAAGAAGAAGAAAAAGTTATGACATGGGAGGAGATTGTAGCTTGTTAATATGAAAAAACTTTTTTATTTTGCTTTATTTTTTTCTTTGTTAGTTATGGGTTTCGCATCGGCATCTATTAATATTAATCCTAATAGTGTAGAACTGGGAAAAGAAGTTGTAATTACTATTGATATGAATAGTTATGGTAATTATGTCTATTTTTATGATGACGCTGAAAACATGATAAGTTCTTACAGTTTAGGTTGTGCAGATAATTTGTGTTCTAAAAAGACAACCTTTCAATATTTAATTGATGATTTTGATTTAGGAAATTATAAGATAGCTGTTTATTCTCACGACGATAACAAGTGGTTGTTTAGTAATTTTGAAGTTGTTGAATATAGATGTTCTGATAGAACTTTAGTTGGTGAGTGTTCTTCTACTAAACCTAAATATTGTGGAGAGGGAGAAATTTTGGTTGATGATTGTTCGAAGTGTGGATGTCTTGATGGGTATAATTGTCAGGAAGATGAGACATGTACGTTTACTCCTTTTTGTGGGGATGATAATTGTGACACAATAGAAAGTTGTAATATCTGTCCTGATGATTGTGGAAGATGTGAGTATTCTGTAGGTCCAAATAAAAAAAATGAAGAATTATATTCTGACAAAGAAGTTTTTTTAGTTTCGGATAGTGACTGGAAAGAAGTTTTACCATTTGTCTCTGCTACAGTTTGGACGGAAAGAGATGAAATTCGAAAATATCCTTTTTTAGTTTATCATGAAGAGTTTACTTCTTGTTCTCTTTCTGGTAATAAATGCTATAAGTATGATATAGATTCCTCGATCTATTTTATGCAACAATATAACCCAGATAAATTAACAATTATTGGAGAAACTCCGCAAGAAATAGATGATTTATTAATTTATGAAAATGATGGAAGCGATTTGAGTGGACCAGAATTATCTCTAGACCATATTCAAAGAATTTCTAATGATGATTATTTAACTTATTGGGAAACTTTTGATAAAGTTGTTTACGTTGAGGATGATTATGAATTAGCTCTGTTGGCTTCTACTTATGCGTCATTAATTAATGCGCCTTTAATTATTGAAGGAAACATCCATGATTCTTTGGGAATATTCAATGGTAGAAACGTTATTTGTATTGGGGAAGTTTTACCTAGTGGAAAGGCTTGTGGTGAGAAATATAATTTAGAAGAGCTGCGAGATAAGTATAAAACAGAGACTAATACAAATAAAGTTATTTTGATTAACCCAACGGATTGGGGTACTGGTATTTCTTCATATTTTAATTTTAATCCAGATAAAACTAGTGGTAATAATAAACATCTTTATACTAAAACCTCTTTAATTTCTCCTATATTAGCTTCATCTAAGCATGAATTAATATTAAGCACAAATGAAACAGATTATCTTAAAATTGATAAGTTTATTGCTCCTGGAATTTCGGATATGGATTATTTGACGATTATGGCCGCATCAAATGTTATTCCACATACAAAGTTTAGACAGAGGATGGCTCATGCTTTTGATTGGGCACTTGATTCATCTCATTATGCAGATATAAATGGAGATTATATTCCAGATGTAGCTGTCGGAAGAATTGCTGGATTGACTAGTTCAGATGTATCTAGTTATGTAGCAAGAGCTATTTTTTATGACACTTTCCCAAGAACAGAAAATACAAAGTTTATGGCAAGTTCTTTTCTCGGTTCTTTAGCAGCTATAGCTATTGAGAGGTCATTTGCATTTTCTTTAGCGGGATATAATTCAGAAAGTAAGACAACTATACTTCCTGCTAATTGGGATTGGAATTTTTTTACTTCAGAAGATTGGAAAAACCAAGATTTAATATTTTATTTAGATCATGGAAGTACTGATTGGTCTGGAATTTATTCCTCTAAAGTTCCTCTCTTAGATAATTCTCTTGTTTTTTCAGTAGCCTGTGACACTGCCGCTACATACAGACCTAATTCTTTCTGGGCGATAGCAATAAGAAAGGGAGCTATTGGATATTATGGAGCTACTAGTATTACTGGATTAAATAATAATTATATTGATATTTTAAATGAGATTTATTCTTTTAGAACAACTACAATGGGGGGCGCTTTTAAAGAAAAATGGAGTACTTTTATTATGCATGGGATGACTACCCTAATTGGAGACCCTACATTAGATATTAATCCTCCACATCATATTGGTCTTCAACCCAGAAGCAATATATGTAACCCTGAAAAAGAATTATGTTTAACGAATGGTCAATGTTGTGATGATTTACGGTGTGAACTTTTTACTTGTAAAGGTTGTCAAGAGGCAGCAAATATTTGTTTATTTAATACTGATTGTTGTAGTGGATTACAGTGTAGTTGGGCTACATGTTCAGACTGTAATAATAATAATGAAGGATGTCTTGTTAAAAATGATTGTTGTGAAAGTACTGCTGGATGTTATATGTTTGAATGTGGTTTGCGAGAAATAGATGAAAGTTGTTTATTAAATACTGATTGTGGCATAGATGCTTTCGGTTGCCATATGTTTGAATGTGGTTTGCGAGGGATAGGGGAAAGCTGTCTCTTTAATGATGATTGTGAAAGAAATTTAGATTGTGCAGGTTGGGCATGTACTGATGGAGAGAATGGACAGAGTTGTAGTAGTGCTGAAGATTGTAGTTCTGATTTTTGTTATTGGGGAACATGTATGGATAGATTTCCAAATGGAAATGGGTGTCTTCTTGATAATGATTGTGCCTCTGACAGATGTAGTTGGTTCGTGTGTAGAAGTACTGGTTATGTGGATCCTTTAAATGATTGTGGTGGAGCTGACTCAAATTGTGGTACTAAACCGAATTGTTTAGATTGTAATGCAGTAAATCCTCCTGTTGAACCTGATTGTAAAGCGGGAGATAAGTTATGGCACAAATACTATCATTGTGATGGAGCCGAATGTGCAAAAGATATTTGGCGATCTGAAACCGAAACATGTACATGGGATTGTAAAGGTAGCGCATGTACTAATGGAAATAATGGAGAGAGTTGTAGTGATGATGGAGATTGTAAATCTGATTTTTGTTATTGGGGGACATGTAAAGCATGTTATACTCCTGGAATCAAAGTTGGTGATTTGACTTTTAAATCTCCAGATCACTGTTGTAGTGGATGGGAACAAAAAACAAAGTCGGTATGTCGGCTTTGGGGTGGAGCTGGTTGCAAATGGTATTCTCATACAAAAATAGTAAATGATTATAAAGCGTGTAGATAAAATGGAAAATGGAAAAATAATGGCTATAAGAATATTTATCTTAATAATTATGATTCAATTAGTTAGTGCTACTTCTATTATGGTAGATATGGATGAAGCATATGAAACGGGAGACGGAATTTCTTTTAATTATACTTTTTTATCTGATGTTTCACAAGATATAGAGTATATCGCATCTGTTAGTTGTCCAAATGCACCTAATGAATTAATTGAGATTCTAAATATGAGTTTAATTGCAGATATTCCATTTACTAGAACTTACGTTTATATGACTAATCTTAATGATGATATAGAACCTCAGTCATGTGAAGCAATAGTAGCGATGATGAGTCCGGAAGAAACGTCAAAGAAGGAATCTTTTCAGATAGTTACTAGTCCGATTTTTGATTTTCGAATTTTAATTTGTAAAGATGAATCCTGTCTTGATCAATCCAAATTTTTTATCTTAAATAATAATATTTATTTTGATTATTTTTCTGAAGAAACTCAAGACATTACAATAATATCTACTCTAAAATATCCAGATGGTAACATCGAATCTATAGAATTACCATCTTCTATTAAGTTGGAACAGCTTGGAACTTATGAATTAGAAGTTATTTCTTCTAAAAATGGATATAAAGATGTGGAACAATCTATTCAATTTGGAGTGATTGAGAAAAATGCTGAAATTCATGAAGGGTTCTTACCTATCGAGAAAGATAAACCTGAAATAGAAGAAGAATCTCTTGTTTTTATTATATTAGGTGTTTTATTGTTGGTTATTGTTGGATTTATTTTGTTTAAGGTTGTAAAGAAAAAATATTTTTGTGAATATTAAGAAGATATTTCAAAATTAATTAACTTTGAAAATTGCTTGCCATCGATATTTATATGCACCTATATCTCCAGCTTTCCTTATTGAAATTTTATTAATTTTTCCATTAGTATCTTTTTTTATCTCATCTAAGACTCCTTCTTTTGTTCCGAATCCATGATAAAAAATGGTGGTTCCTTTTTTTGAAAGTTTAAGAGCAGTTTTTAAAAAAGTTTCTTGAAGATTTGGCCTTGGCATTAGAATAATATCGAACTTGTTTTTTATCTTTGTTGGTAGCTTTTTCGCATCACCGTTTGCTAGAGTGATGTAGTTTTGAAGTTTATTTAATTCAATATTTCTTTTAGAATCTTTGTTGGCCTTTTTGTTAAGTTCGTTCGAAATTATCTCTGCTTGTTTTTTGGCGAGTTTCAATTTTTTCGCGATTACTATTGGATAAGGAGATATCCCAGCAAACATAACAAGAATTTTTGTTCCTGATTTTCTTGAAAGTTTTACCACTTCGTCAGCAATTACTTTTCTTTCATTCGATAATCTCGGAGAAAAATAAGATTCGTCGACGTTAAATTTAAACATACACTCATTTTCTTTATAGGTTGCTTCTTTTGTTTTTATTCCTGCAAGATGTTTTGTTTTTAGAGTTCTCAATTCTCCAGAAAATCCTTCAGATTTTTCTAAAATAGTTGTAATTGTTTTATTTTTTTTGAGAAATTTTTCTGCCTTTATTTTTTTTATTATCCATATTGTATGTCTTGGAAATTTAAGTATTGCAATGTTTCCGATGATATCTTGAGGAATTTTTTTCATAGTTAACAAAGTTTCCAAAGATATAAAAAGGTTCTTACTTTTTATTAGGTATGGAATCTGATGTGATATCAAAGACCCTTAAAGGAAGTGAGACTGAAAAAAATCTGTTGAAATCTTTTGCCGGAGAAAGTCAGGCTAGGAATCGATATACATTTTTTGCTAGTAAAGCTAGAAAAGAAGGGTATGAACAAATAGCAAGTATTTTTTTGGAAACTGCAGACAACGAAAAAGAGCATGCAGAAATTTTCTTTAAATATTTTGAAGGCGGCAATGTAGAGATTCAAGCAACTTATCCTGCTGGAAAAATTGGTAATACTGAAGAAAATTTATTGGCTTCTGCAGATGGAGAAAAAGAAGAATGGGGTGAAATTTATCCTGAGTTCGAAAAAATTGCCAGAGAGGAAGGCTTTGAGGAAGTAGCTGCGTCATTTAAAGAAATTGCTGAAGTTGAAGAACATCATGAGGGAAGATATAGGAAATTATTAGAGAATATAAAAAATAATGTGGTTTTTAAAAAACCAGAAGTAGTTAAGTGGAAATGTAGAAATTGTGGATATGTTCATGAGGGAAAAGAAGCTCCTGATGAATGCCCTGCTTGTAAACGTTCACAGTCTTATTATGAGGTATTAATGGATAATTATTAGATGGCAAAGAAAAAAGTAATTAAAAGCGAACCTAAAAGAGCTGATGGTAAAAAATGGTTTAGAGTTATTAGTCCTAAACATGAGTGGGGATTTATTCCTGTGAATTGGAGGGGATGGACATCATTACTTTCTTTGATTGCTATAAATGTTTTCTCTGCGAATTATTTTAATTTGAGGATTCTTGTTTTTGATAATTGGTCTAAGTTTGGAGTTGTGTTTTTTATCTCTCTCTTTGTTTTTATTATGATATCTAAAAGGAAAACCAAAAATGGCAAAAAGAAGTGAGATTTACAAATGTGATATTTGTGGAAATATTATTGAGGTTTTACATGGGGCTAATGGTCAATTAGTTTGTTGTGGGCAACCGATGAGTTTAATTGAAGCTAAATATAATGAAGAAGGAAAAACTGAAAAACATAAACCCGTTATAGAAGGCAATGTTGTAAAGGTTGGTAGCGTTGAACATCCTATGGCTGAAGATCATTATATAGAATGGATTGAGGCTGTCGGAGAAGAAAATAAAATTTGTAAGAAATTTTTAAATCCTGGAGAATCACCTCGGGCTGAATTTGATTTTGAAGTTAAATCTGCACAAGCTTATTGCAACTTACACAATCTCTGGAAAAATTGAAAAGTATAAAAGGATACCTTTATTTTATTTTAAATGAGTTATAAATTTTTAGAGCATATTTCTGATGTGAAGTTTCAAGCAACTGGTTTAACTATTGAAAATATGTTAATGTCTTCTGCGGATGCATTAAACGAGGTAATAAGAGGCAATACTGAAATTGTAAAGTTAAATAAAAAGAAATTTAAAATTAAGGGCAAAGATAAAGAAAAATTATTATATAATTTTTTAGAAGAGTTTTTATTTTTATTAGAGGCAAAAAGTTTTCTAGTTGCTGAAGTCAAAATTATTTCTGTTAAGAAAAATAAAATAGTTTGTGTTGTTTTAGGGGATAAGGCAGAGAATTATAAATTTACTAATAATGTGAAAGCAATAACATATAGTGATATTTTTGTTCGTGAGACAAATAAGGGATTTGTTTGTCAGGTTATTTTAGACGTTTAACTAATAAGATTAATAAACAAACGTTTCTTATTGTTTTAATATGGTGAAATGTTTTTTTAAATATATTTTGAGGCAAATTAATTAGATGAAATTAAAAAAAATACATTGGATGGGTATGGGAGTTGGAATTTTATTGGCTACAGGTTCAGTACTTATGTTTTCTGGAACTAATTTGATGTATTTTTTATTAGCTGTTTCTTTGGTTATAGGATCACTTCCCTTTATGTTGGGTTTTCTTTCCACACAAGATAAGTACAGAGAGAAGGAAGAGAAATTTTTGGAATTTACAAGAGATTTAGTAGAGAATGTTCGATCTGGAACTCCTATTACTAAGAGTATTATGAATTTGAATAATAGAAATTATGGAACTTTAACTAAACATGTGGATAAGTTAGCAAATCAATTATCAATTGGAATTACTTTAACTGATGCACTTAAAACTTTTGCGAGAGACACTAGAAGTAAAGTTATCTCTAGGGCTGTTGATTTAATTAGCGAAGCTGAAAGATCAGGTGGAAAAATAGATGTTATTTTAGGATCGGTTTCTGATTCAGTAAATCAAATTGAGCAACTTCGGAAAGAGAGAAAAGCAGCAATTTCAAATTTGGTTACACAGGGGTATCTAATTTTCTTTATTTTTATTATTATTATGTTGGTGTTAGAATTTAAAATTTTGCCACTTGTTTCTGGTTTAGGTGGGACAGAAGGTTTGGGAATGGCTACAAGTTCTTCTAATTCTGATGACCTTTCTACTCCCTTATTTGTGATGATATTGGTTCAATCATTTTTTGCTGGACTTGTTATTGGAAAAATTGCGGAAGGGAGTGTTAAGAATGGATTTAAACATTCATTCATTTTATTAGCAGTAACTTTGTTAATTACAACGGGTGCGAGAGCTTTGTTTAAATAAGAGAACGTTTATTAATTTAATAATTATCTTTTGTATATGAAACTGAAGAAAATATCTGAGACAGAATGGGAGATTCCTATTGAAGGGGATATGAAGGTTCCTGGACGGATTTTTGCTAGTGCCCGATAAACATAAGGTATTTAAAGATTAAATTGTTATTTTATTTATGAAACTTGATGAGAATTTAGTAGCAGTTCATGCTTATTTATGTGGTGATGGGTATGTTATACAAAATCCGAAAATGCAAAAGAAAAAATATTATATGATAGGATTTAGAAATACCAATTTTGTTTTATTGAAAGATTTTCAGAATAAATTTGAAAAAACATTTGGGAAGAAGCCCTATATTACTAACGAGGGGAGGTGTAGGATTGGGTCAAAAGACATTTACAAAAAATTAACCGAAAATTTTGGGAGTTTTTATTCTTACTATTGGGTATTCCCAAAGTTGAGTGATAGATTTTCTAGAATTTGGCTTAGAGCGTTTTTTGATTGTGAAGGCTGGGTTGTTTGTAAGAGTCACCAGAGTAGATGTATAGGGCTAGATTGTGTTAATAAAGAGGGGATATATAAGATTAAAAAGGCATTAGAAAATATCGGAATAATGTGTAAGATTAGAAGTAGAAATACTCGAAATATATTTTCGTTAGGTATTTTTGGAAAAGAAAATTTAATTAAATTTAGAGATGAAATTAATTTTTTACATCCTTTAAAAAAGAATAAATTGGATGAAGTTATAAAAGATTTTGTTAATTATAATTGGGAATTCCCCATAAGGAAAAACGAATTAAAAGATTTTATTAAAAATATATTTAGGGATAAAGCAAAAGTCAAAAGAGGAAGTTGGGTTGTTAGAATAGTTTCGAATAAAGAAAAGAATTTAATTCAATTGCAGAAAAAATTAGATAATTTATTTAATGTAGAGTCTAAAGTGAATGTGAATAAAAATGGAATTGGAACTGTTTATTATGAAATGAGTATCAACAAAAAAGAAGAGATTAGAAAACTAATTAAATATGGTTTAATAAGCGAGAATGAGAAGAAAAAATGGTTAAGTTCAAAAAAATCGATGACGTGACTTGGAAAATAGAAAAAGAAGGAAAAATGAATGTTCCTATAATTGTTTATGCGTCTGAAAAGTTGTTAGAAAAAATAAAACAAGATGATACTATGAAACAAGCTATGAATATGGCATCGTTGCCGGGCGTTTTGGAGAATGTAATCGTTTGTCCAGATGCTCATCAAGGATATGGCGCATGTATTGGTGGAGTTGCTGCATTTGATATCGAAGAGGGTGTTATTTCTCCAGGTGGCGTTGGTTATGATATAAATTGCTCCGTTCGTTTACTGAAGACAAATTTAAATATAAGGGATTTAGCTGGAAAAGAAAAAGAAATTTCCAAATCATTATTTCTTGCTATACCTTCGGGAGTTGGGAGAAAAGGGAATATCCTATTGAATAATAGAGAATTAGATAAGGTTTTAATTAATGGAGCACAATGGGCTGTTGAAAAAGGGTACGGCATAAAAGATGATTGGATTCATACTGAAGAAGAAGGGAAAATCACTGGAGCTAATCCCTCATCTGTATCTCAGAGAGCTAAGGGAAGAGGGTTGCATCAGTTAGGATCTCTTGGCGCAGGAAACCATTTTATAGATATTCTCGCTGTTGATAAAATTTTTGATAAAAATATCGCAAAGGTTTTTGGATTGGAAGAAGGCCAGATTGTCATTTTAATTCATTGTGGATCTAGAGGGCTTGGACATCAAGTTGCCTCAGATTATATTAGATTAATGGAAGATAAATATGGTTATCCAAGTTTTGATAGGAGTCTAGCTAATGCTCCAATTAAGTCTAAGCCTGGTAAAAAATATTTTGAGGCGATGGCTTGTGCTGCTAATTTTGCATTTGCGAATAAACAAATAATTACACATCTTATTAGAGAAGAGATGAAAAAGTATTTTTCAAATTTTAAGGCAGATGTGGTATATGATGTTTGTCATAATATTGCGAAGTTTGAGAAATTTAACGAAAAAGAAGTCTTAGTAATGAGAAAAGGTGCGACTCGAAGTTTTGGCCCTGGGAGGATTGAAGTTCCAGAAGATTATAGAAAAGTTGGACAGCCTGTTTTGATACCTGGGTCTATGGGAACTGCGAGTTATGTTTTATGCGGCACAAAGAAAGCAGAAAAAATTTCTTGGGGTTCAACGGCTCATGGTGCAGGTAGAGTTAGAAGTAGAAAAGAAGCTCATAAAAAAATGAGTTTTGAAAAAGCAAAAGAAGATATGGAAAAACGTGGAGTTTTTGTTGAATTTGGAGGGCAAAAAGGTTTAATTGAAGAATCACCTTTTTCATATAAAAATATTGATGAAGTTGTTAGAATTTCAGATGAGGCTGGGCTTGGAAAGAAAATTGCGAAGCTGAAGCCGTTAATTGTTATAATTGGATAAGATTTAAATAGTATATTCTTTTTACTAAATGCATGAGAAAAAGGATGATGCTTGGCTTTATTTTGCTTTTATTTATTGGATTTGTTAGTGCTGGAGCGTGTGAACCAAGCCAAACTATTATGAAGTTATATAGTGCTTCAAATTCACATGGTGCTTTATGGGATGATATAACCTATAATTATGATATTTGTTATGACGAAATTTTTGGTTCCGAATATACTGGAGAGAATCGACACGATTGTAGTGGTGCGAATGGGATTTTGAGTCTGTCTTCTATTACTAATGCGCATGCTTCTAGTGATGCAGATCTCTTATATGTGGATGAAGTATGTTATGGGGACTTGAGGTGTATTTATGATTCTAATGAAGGAGATTCTTGTAGTAATGGTGGAGAGATTGTAGCAAAAATGTCTAGTGAATATAACGCCCATATTTCAGATGCTTCTGAGACTAATTATCCCGTAAAGGTTTGTTGTAAGACTGGTATAAAATTAGTAAGTATAGGTTTTGATACTACAGGGAGAACAATTAATAAAGATGATTTTGTGGAATTTGAGGTAACTGCTACATATACTGATGATAGTACTGCATTAATTATCCCTACTTCATGTGCTTCAGCAGATGAGTCAGTAGCGATAAAAGTTGCTGGAACAGTGTGTAAGTTTAAAGGGAAGGCAGTTGGTGATTCGGTAATTACTGCTAATTATACAGATGAAGATGGTACAAAGACTGCGGTAATTTTATTAACAGTTATACCAAAAGGTGTAGTGGGTTGCGATAAAATTATTTTAACACCGATAGGTGGAAATTCAATAAAAGTATCTGACACTAAGATATATGCTGTAAACTTAACTTATACAAATGGTGTTACAGAATCTATTACATTTGATTCTTCTCTCTCTTTAATATCTTCTAGTACTGATGTGGCTACAGTTGGAGGTCTCATTGCAACTGGTGTAGGAGATGGAGAAGCAGATATAATTGCTACATATTCTAGTAGTGCTAAATGTGGCGATAGTGAGTACAAAAAGATATCTACTTTATATGTTAATAAAGAGTTATCATCAATACGAGTTAATCAAAGAGATCCAGAAATAAATATAGGAAGTAATATTGGATTCACTGTAGATGCTATATATAGTGATGGAAGTCGTTCCGATTCTATTTTACCAACATCTTGTATTTCAGAAAATTTATCAGTCGCAGAAAAAGTATCGGGGTCAACATGTTCTTTTGAAGGTATAGCTGAAGGAGAAACAACTATTAATGTAAATTATACTTCTTCTGATTTTATTACAAAAAGTGATTCTGTTAGATTAATTGTTTTGGCTGATGGTGTTATAACTTGTCGTTCACTATCTATTTCTCCAGCTACATCTACACCAATAAAAGTAGGTGGTATAAAAAATTATTTTGTTAATTTAACTTATTCTGATGGTACCATTGAAGACGTTACAGATAGTGAAAATTTGATAATATCTTCAGAGGATCCAGAAGTAGCTACAGTTGATGGAATTATTGCGACAGGTACTAAGAAGGGTAACACTAGAATTATTGCAAGTTACACAGATACTGATTGTTCTCCATCTGAAGATGCCTCTACTTTAATTGTTGAGAATGAGTTATCGTCTATAAGTATCTCACCAGAAGAAAATACCGTTAACGTGGGCGTCTCGGCTGAATTTACTATAGAGGCTACGTATACGGGTGAAAGTGATCCTTCTCCAATTGTTCCTACGTCTTGTGTTTCTTCAGATGATTTGGAAATAGAAAAAATAGTAGAGAAAATAAGTACATGTACTTTTAGGGGTTTAGCAATAGGCGATGTTACTATTACTGCTAAATATTCTGATGGCATTGAAAGAAGTGCTACTGCATCATTAAGTGTTTCTGCTCCTGGCAGTGTTGATTGTGGTAGTTTGGTTATAACTCCGGTAGGAACCTCTCCAATTTTTGTTTTTGATTCTATAAGATATTTAGTTAATAGAACCTATTCTGATGACAGTACTGAGGATGTTACAGGTGGTGCTAGTTTTATGTCTGAAGATACTGGAGTTGCAACAACTTCTCTTATTAATAATCAAGTTATAGGTGCAGGAAAAGGAACTACAAGAATTATTGCTAGTTATTCTGATGATATATGTACTCCTTCTAGTGGGAAAATTAGTTTAAGTGTAGTTCCAAAGTTAAGAAGTATACAAATTACTCCAAATAATCCTGAACCAAGTGTAAACGTAAATAGGGAAATTGAGTTTAACATAGTTGCTAATTATAATAATAATGATAATAAAGCTGTTACTAATGAGCCGGAATTAATATGTACTTCCTTAAATGAATCAAGGGCGATAAAAGTGGGAGATGGTGGATGTATTTTTAGAGGTGTTGCGATGGGGCCTGTTCTTATTGAGGCTAATTATACTGAAGGAGATATTACGAGAAGTAGTTATTCCTCTTTAAATATTGAAGCAGAAGGTGTTCGACATTGTTCAATGCTTCAAATTATTCCAATTGCTTCCGCTATTAACATTGAAGAATGGAAAGATTATTCTGTTAATTTAATTTATTCTGATGGGGACACTGAAGATATTACGGATTTAGCGGAGTTGACATCTGGAGATGAAGATATAGTTACTATTGTTGGAAATAGAGCTACCGGAATAAAAGTTGGAGAAAGTATCATGATTAATGCTAGTTATTCTGATGGTGGATGTATTCCGTCTGATGCCACGGCTATTTTGGATGTCAATCGAGAAGCTGAATTGATTAGTATAGCATTTATTCAGAGTAGTGGAACTGTGAATATAGAGGATACGTTTTCTTTTAATGTCACCGCTACCCATTCTGATGATGTGACTACTATAATTCCTATGACGTGCCATTCTCCTGATGAATCAAAAGTAGAAAGAATTACTGGATGTACGTTCAAGGGACTATCTGAAGGCTCAGCATCTATTACAGCCAGCCTCACTGAGAATGGAATTACTAAGACTGCTTCTGTTTCTTTAACTGTTTTAGCTGATGGAGTTATAGCTTGTTCTGGCATTATTATTACTCCAAATAAATATTTATTAGAGGTAGATTCGAATAAAGAATATACTGTTAATTTAACTCGTACTGATGAGAGTACCGAGGATATTACAGATAGTGAAAATTTGATAATATCTTCAGAAGATTCGGAGATAGCTACCATTGAAAGTAATGAGGTGACTGGTGTAAGTGTTGGGTCCACTAATATTGTTGCTGAGTATTCTGTAACTGGCTGTGGTCCTTTCAAAATTAGCTCTCCATTAACTGTTTTTGAAATACCAGAGGCTTATTGGGAAGATGCGAGTGGTAATTCTATTACTGAGGCAGATTTGGGAGATACGGTTAAAATGATTGCGGTTAGTGAATCTACAATTTTTGAAGTTTGGGAAGATGATCCTCTTTTTGATGATGAGATTAGAACAGGCACAAATGCAATAATAGGTGGTGTGGATGGGGATAGAGTTATTGGAGTATGGACTATAACACAAGAAGACATAGATAAAACAGAAGATGGAGACTTGGACGGATTTCAATTTAGAATTGGAGAAGTAGGAAAAAGACAGGAAAGCGGTTTATTAAAGGTCAATACAGATTCTGGATATGACTCTGATGGTGATGGTTTAACAGATTATGACGAAGATAATTTATATAATACTAATAAAACTTTACCAGACACAGACGGTGATGGATTTGATGATGGTACAGAAATTAACAATGTTCCACGAACTGATCCCAATGACCCTACTGACCATCCAGTTGCTACTCCAGGTGACTCTGATGGTGATGGTTTAACAGATGATGAAGATCCAAATCCAAATAACCCAGACACAG
>CAZAIT010000002.1:0-55086 GCA_964485325.1 Candidatus Woesearchaeota archaeon
TATGCTACTGCAGGCAAAATTAATAGTCGTGGAGTTCGTCAACAGGTTATAGAAAAAGAGATTGCATTGTTGCTTGACTCGGCTGTGCCAGGAATGAGTTTTGGGATATTTAAAACAAATGCTAATGGAGTTGTAAATGAAATTAAAATAGAAAGGGGAAATATTCTTGTCTTTGTAGATGGGCTTACATTCTCTAAGGGGCATCCGTATTTTTCTACATATGAAGTTAGTGTTTCCGAGGAACAAAATAAATTTGTGGTGAGCGTTGAATGATAAACAAAAGAGGACAATCAGGTAGTAGCGTTCTTACTATTTATAGAATTTTAATAGTCAGTTTTATTGCTTTGGTAGTGTTGGGAATATCATCAACGTTTTATAGTTATAAAATTAATATTAGGGATAGTGAAAGTATTATATTTGCAAGAGGGATAGTTGATTGTATTGCTCCTAATGGGGTTTTAAATTTAGATAGCTTAAATGAAAATGAAAATAATATCTTTTCTTTTTGTGGATTTGAGGATTCAGAGACTGAAAGATTTTTTCTTTCTGTAATTATTAGTGATGAGACGGGCGAGATAGAAAAATTAGGAGATGGTGATGATGGATTAGAATGGGTTCATAAAATTTATTCTAGTGATCTTAAAACTGAAAGCATAAAGGTATATGAGCCTGGATATTATAATGGTGACTTCTCAATTGGAGTTTTGAAAAATAGTATCCGTAGTGATGCTCAGATGAAAGTGGAGGTTATAGTTAAAGGTGAAATCTAAGAGAGGAGTTATTGGTAGATTTGTTGTGACGTTTATTGCTACAATTACTATTGCATTAATTTTACTTGGATTTATTTTTATTAACTCCATGGTTACAATGGCTGGAGAAAAGGGTGCTGGTATTGTTATTTACAAAGAAGATAAACTTGGAATTAAAGACGGAGTTGGTTATATGAGTAATTATGCTAAATTAGTTGAGGCAAAAGCAATATCAAGTTTAGGGTTTTCTTTGGATGATACTATTTCGGAGGTTGGATATGGAAAATAGAGCTCAGTTTTTTGCGTTGTATCTAGTTTTTATAACTCTTACAATGTGTGGGATAGTGGTAGGGTTTTACTATCTACAACAGATGCAACAGGACAATGTACAAAGTGCGATTGTTTCTCCAATGGGAGTTTTAAGAGAGAGGGACAATTTATATATATTTGAGAGGGCTGAGGTGGAGTTGATATACGATTCTTTAGATTCTTCGGAAGGAGAATTTGGTAGCGATGCTTTTTTGAATTCTTTTAGAGAAAATTTCGTAGATGGAATTATGAATAGTAAGGACATGAGAGAATTTATTTTTGAGAACTTGTTTGTCAATGGAGTTGAACTTGGAGCACAGAATAAAAATAGAAATTTAATTGAAGAAGGAGTCTATTCTAGTGGAAAGAGTTTATTTTCCGATGGGAAACTTATTTTTACTCGTGCAAAAATTAGTAAAAGTTATTCGATGGCAACAAAAGATGAAAAAGATAAAAGTAAGATAAATTTTCCGGTCACTTTTAATTTTGAATTCAGTAGGAAATATTTGATAGAGAAAATTGATGATAATTTTGAGGTGAGTGTTGCATAATGGATTACGGAGGAGCTGAACGTCGTAGGACGAAGAAAGATTTGAAAAGAAAGAGATTGGCTAGAGGATATAAAAGGGGTGGACAGTTCAGAAGTCAAAATGTTTCGGATGGTTCAGAAGAAGATAGTAAAAATAAAACTAAGAAGAAATTGAAAAAATACTGAGAATGTTTAAATAGTATAAAGAGTTATAACTATTATGAAAAAGAAGATGAAAAAAGAATTGTTGAAGTGGCTAAATTATTTGGCTGTTGCGGCAGGTATCGTTGCTGTTGTTATTTTGGCATATGGTATAATAAGGTCGATTTGAGATGAGATTCGAATTTTTGAATTTCTTAAGTAATTTTGTGAATTATTTAATTTTTATCTATATTTTTTTAAATACCATAAATACTAATTGTTTTAATGCTGCAGATATGTCTATTGCTTTGATAGGTTTAATATTGTCTGTGTTTATTCTTATTGTAAGTTCAATTAATAGGAGTAATAAAGAATAATGTTTGGATTTTTATTCTGGTTGTTTCTTGCAGGAATTATTGTAGCTAGCTTGCAGGATTTGAAGAGGAAAGAAGTTGACAATTGGTTAAATTTGTTTTTGTTAGCTTCTGGTTTCATTTTCATTTTCTATAAAGCAATATTCAGCGGAGATACTTCAATTATTTTCCAAGCAGGGTTTGCCCTGGTTTTTATGTTTATATTTGAGAATATATTTTATTATGGTAGAGTTTTTGCTGGAGGGGACGCTAAATTATTAGTTGCTATGACGGTGTTTTTTGTTGGGGTTAGTTTTAATGTAACTTTAATTAATATTGGAATCTTTTTACTATTCTTGATGTTCTCTGGCTCAATCTACGGAATAATTTATTCTCTTGTTTTATATATCAAAGACTTTAAGAAAATAAATAAAGAAGTTTCGAAAATGGTTAAGCAAGAATGGGATAGTAAAATACGATGGATATTATTTGGAAGTTGTTTCTTGATAGTTCTTGGGATTTTCAGTAGATTGTTTTTTCTAGCGGGTGCGTTTGGAATTCTTTTTACTTTTCTTTTTATTTCTGCTAAGGCTTTAGAAAATATTTCTATGGTGCAAAATATTTCTGGCAGTAATTTGAGAGAGGGAGATTGGTTAGTTAACGACATTAAGATTAAGGGCAAGACGATTAAGGCAGATTGGGAAGGATTGTCGCTTGCAAATATTGAATTGTTGAAGGGAAAGAAGAAAGTTAAGATTAAGAGTGGATTGCCTTTTGTTCCGGCGTTTTTAATTGCGTTTTTGAGTTATGTTTTCCTTAAAGATGCAGTTATGATGTTTTTACAGAGGATGTTTTAGATTATATAAATCCTTATAAAGCAAAAGAATTTTTAGGGTATATGGTTGTAAAAAAAGATATAGTTGAGGAGATAAAGGACGCTGTTGAAGATTCTGAAGAAGCTATTGAGAAAGAGAAGCCTAAAAAGGCAACTAAGAATAAAAAAGATGATAAAGAATTGAAACTAATTGATTTGCCTGGTGTTGGACCTGGTGCTGTTGCTAAGTTAGAAGCGGCCGGAATTTATGATTTAATGGGGCTGGCTGTTTTGACTCCGGCGCAATTATCGGAAACTGCTGGGATGAGTGAATCGGTTGCTAGGAAAGCTATCCAAGCTTCTAGACAGATGATGAGTTTGGGATTCAGTGATGGATTGGAACACGAAGAGAAGCGAAAAGAATTATTTAATATTACTACAGGTTCTAAAAACCTGGACAATCTTCTAGGGGGAAAAGGGATTCAGACGAAATCTATTACGGAGGCTTTCGGTGCTTTCGGTAGTGGTAAGACACAGCTCGCGTTATCGCTTGCTGTGGGTGTTCAGTTGCCTATTGAGCAAGGTGGAGCTAATGGGAAGGCTGTCTATATAGATACAGAAGGAACCTTCAGACCAGAGAGAGTTAGACAATTCGCCGAGGGTATTGGAGCTAATGGAGACAAGGTGTTGAAAAATATCCTAGTTGCTCGAGCGTTTAATTCTGACCATCAAATGTTATTATTAGATAAGGTTGCGGAGTTAATCAAAGATGGTGAACCAATTCGTCTTATGATTATTGATTCTTTGACGGCACATTTTAGAGCAGAGTATTCTGGACGGGGACAATTAGCAGACAGACAGCAGAGATTGAACAGATATTTACATAATTTAATGAAACTTGCAGAGCAAAATAATTTGGCTGTTTATGTAACTAATCAGGTTATGTCCGACCCTGCGCAGATGTTTGGGGATCCTACAAAAGCTATTGGTGGGAATATTGTTGGTCATGCATGTACATATCGAATGTATCTCCGAAGGGGAAAGAAGGATTCAAGAGTGTGTAAACTGATTGATAGCCCGGATTTGCCAGACAATGAAACCGTCTTTATGATAGAGACTGCTGGTCTTCGGGATATTGATGTTTAAAGATATTTTTAGAGTTAAAGTCAATATATAATTTTTAGAAAGCAATATAAATGGACTTTTTCAATAATAATTATGGTAGAAATATTTAGCGAGGAATTGAATGAAGAATTTTTAAGTTCTTTAAAGAAAGAGCTTTCTGAAACTTTTTCTGGATGTAAAAAAATTGCAGTAAAGATTCATTTTGGGGAGCCAGGCAATGAGAAGAGTTTAATCCTAATGCCGTGTTTGGTTCGGGAGGGGAAACAGATGTCGGAATGATTGGGAGTGAGAGTTCCTGCACTTCTGCTGGAGGAACGTGGCAGACAGAAAATTATGTTGATGCAGGTATTTTGAAGCAAGATTCGTGGTGTGAGATGACAGGATTTTTTAATATTGATAATGGTGCTGGCGAGGGCAATAAGGGAAATTGTGATACGAGTTGTTGGGCGTGTGAGTTTAAGTATGATGGAAGTGGTTGGGAGAATGTGAGTGTTGCAGAGAGTGCTTGTATTAATTCGGCTTTAGGATATTGTAGTTGGGCAGCAGATAATAATTCTTTTAATGGAAAGGGCTGGTGTGATTACCCTACTGAAATGGAGAGTGGCGGGGCTAAGGATTGTAATCTTGAGTGTGAGGGATGTAATTTTATGAATAATCCTGAGAGTGCTTGCTTGGGTAGTGTTGTTGATTGTAAGTGGATTGACGATGATCAGTCGGTTGTTAATGGCTCTTGTGTTGATACATCAAAGAAAGTTTGTGATAGTGATTGTTTCTCGTGTTATGACTCTGATAATTGCTACAATAGTAATGTTAGTTGTTCGTGGGATAATGATTTTGCGTTATGTAAACCGATGGGGTATGAAGGAGAGGTTTGTTTTAATGGAGTAGATGACGATGGAGATGGGATGGTCGATTGTGGGGACCCTGATTGTGGTTTTGATAATTTTTGTGGTGGTTCGGTGTTTGGGGGAGATTGTTTTGCTCAGATTAGTGAGGGAGATTGTAACACAACCTTTGCATTTGAGTTAGGAGGAGAGGATTTGAATTGTACTTGGGTAATTAATGATTGGGATAGTGAGGGGCATTGTGATATGCCAGGTTCTAATTGTTGGCAGTATGATAGCAATTTAAGTGCTTGTGGTGCTGTTTCAGGATGTACTAATGATTCTAGTAGTATGATGATGGGAGGGGATTCAATGTGTGATATTAATATGACTAAAATGGATGCGTCTAATTGTTGGGATAATGCTAATGAGGGTGTTTGCTCGGGAGATTGTCAATGGGTTAATGATAGTTGGTGCGAGAGTAACTCAGAAGATCAGTGGTGTATAGATGTTGGCGGATGGTGCGATTTCAAGCCGTTCGCGACTTGTATGAGTTTGAATTCGACTAATTGTGGAGCTAATTCTAATTGTACCTGGCATAATGATGGTTTTTCTATGACAGCTGGAGATGAAGAAGGTTGGTGTGATGTGGCTTGTTTTGATTCAGAATGGGGAGTTAGTGAATGTACAAATGTGAGTTTAAATGGTCTTTGTGAGTATAGGAATATGAGTGAGACTTGCCAGCCAGAGATGTTTATGATGATGGGAATGGGATCTGGAGGACAGACGGGATGTTGGCAATATGATGGGAATGAAACAGGGTGTGGATTAAATAGTTTTAATTGTCAGTATAAAAATGATAGTTATGCTAATAATAACCTTGCTGGAGAACCTGCGGGATGGTGTATGGATAAAGCAGAGTTTGAGCATTTTGGAGATATGAAGGGCGATGTGATAGAGCTTGCTATGGATGCTGTCAATTTTGTTTCATTTCCTCCTGTTAGTGAAATAGGTGTTGATGGTCCTGTAGACATTATGGGAATGGGTATGCGGGTGACCGATAATGGGTTTAATTTTGGTGCTGGGGTTTATAATATTAGTAATGCTTTGGTGTGTAATGGATATAAGGTTGGGGCTGGAATGGGCTTTGATGGAAACATAAATGAAGGGGTTTTAGGTGCGGGGGATGCTACGACGAAGTTTTATTGGTATTTAGATACAAATGGTAATGAGTCTGATGGGTGTATTGCTTATGGAGGCAGTGATGATACAGGTTACGAGTTGATGATTAGTTATATTTCTACGAATGAAACTGGAAGCATTGTGGAGACTAAGAAGTTGATGAAATGTGCTGATGATGGGTGGGTGGCTACGAACACAATGATTACTACAAGTAAGCAGATGAGCTGTGGTGAGATTCAGGGCGTGATGGTTGCTGTAGAGAAACAGGGATTGGAATCGTTTGCTGAATATGATAAGACTGCGAATATGAGAATTTTTATGGCGAGTGCTAATGGGAGTGATTCCAGAACGAATCCTTCAGATTATATTGGTCCAGGATATTATACTCCGGGCATGATTGATTTTGGATTTGTAGATTGTTCTAACCCAAATACTAAAGATCCAAAGTGTAAGAATATGCAAAAATTTGGGTTTAATATTTTTGAAGAGTGTATGAATGATGTTGATGATGATGAGAATGGTTTGACGGATTGTGCCGACCCTATGTGTTTGTTTACACCTAAGTGTGCGGATAGTGGGAGTGCGTTTGCGTTCGGTTCGGTTGAGGGTGATAATACTGCTCCGACGGTGATGTTTAGTAAGTTTAAGGTGTTATCGGATGCGGCGTTTGCGAAGATTGATACTAACGAACCATCGAGTTTGAATGTGAGTTTTTATCATAACGATTCTACTTGCAAGATAGAAAATATTGTTTTAAGCGATGAAGGGGATGATGCGTATCAGGCTTATGCTAAGTTTAAACCATTTCATTCTGTTGATTTGACGGATGATAGTTTGGGATATCCATTAACTAATGGAACCACTTATTATTACAAAATTAAAGTGTGCGACCCCTCAGATAATTGTGCGGTTTCAGCTTGTTCAAATTTTACTACGAAATCTAGCGTCATAGCTAAGCAATTTATCTTTAAACTTGATTTGCCAGATGGATATACAGTAGACATTCCTGCTTTGGATAAGACTGGTTATAATTTTACTCAAGAGTTTGGGGGGGGTAGTTTATGATGTAGGTATTAAGACAAATACCTCAGTTACTAAGAATATGAATTTTACGGTGCATAGTAATTGTGGAAGCGGTTTAAGTATAGGGTTTTATGGTGTGAATGTTTTTGAACCTGTGACTCTTGATATGAGTAATGCGTTTGTTTGTGATGAGGATACTCACATGATGGGGATGAATTCGAGTCTTAAAAAATGGAATACTTTGATTGACGAGATGCATCTTGGAGGGGCAAGTGATTATATTCAGATAGAGATGCCGGTTGCTTATAGTGATGCAAATACATTTAATTATGTAGATGATGCTGGCGCAAATCCTGAAGATATTGATGATTATGTAAATTGTGAATCGGGTGGCACTGGCGTAACAGCGTGCCAGGTCCCGGTATCATTAGGATTTTAAAATGGAGATGAAAAGAATTGGATGTTTTATGGGAATGTTTTTAGTTGGACTTTTAATGTTTGGTTTAGTTTCTGGTGCAGGCTATAATATTGTTGTGCCTACAACAACAACAGATGATTCAAGTAGTTCTGGTGGTGGTGGCGGAGGTTCTTCTGCGGGTGGATTAACTTATGCTGTAAATGCCAATCAATTTTTAGTAGGATATTCCAAAGAGATTGGGGTTAATGATAGATTTAAAATTACCGTTGCTGATGAGTTACATTATGTTAAGCTTACGGGGCTGACCAATACTACGGCTAGTATTAATGTTAGTAGTGATACGCAGCAGGCGACTTTGGTTATTGGTGATGTTAGAAAGTTTGATGTTAATTCTGATAATAATTATGATTTGAGTGTTAAACTCGAGTCCATTAATTCTACTTCGAGCAAAGCAACTTTGGTGATTATATCTATTAATGAACAAGTTACCGAAGAGATTGCTGCTATGGAGGAAAACAAGGAAAGTGAGGCAGTAGATGTGATGGAAAGCGAGAAAGAGATTGGTTATAATTTGTGGTGGATTTGGGTAATAATTATAGTCATCGTCATTGGTATTATTGGAGCGATTATCATTTATTTTAAAAAGAAATAATTTTATTAACATATAGTTCTAATTTTATTCATGGAATCAAATAAAAAATCTTCGGAATTTAATTTTTATGAAGCAGCGTTAGTTAAAAGGACCGAATTATTTAAGATTTGTACTAATATTGTTGTTGGGAAAGGAAATGTTAATGCTGATATTTTGTTTGTTGGGGAAGCTCCGGGTCGTAACGAGGATTTGCAGGGATTAGCGTTTGTAGGGGCTGCAGGGAAGAATTTGGACAAGTTATTAGCGAATGTGGGGTTGAGTTTGGAAGACGTTTATATTGCGAATATTTTGAAGTGTCGGCCTCCTGAGAATAGAGATCCTACAGAAGAAGAAATTAGAGCACATACACCTTGGCTGTTGAAACAAATTAAAGATATGAAGCCGAAAGTTGTGTGTTCTTTGGGTAATTATGCTACGAAGTTTTTCTTGGCTATTGGAGATGTGGAAGAGATGAAGAATCAGCCTGGGATTACGCAGATTCATGGCAAAGTTAGGGAAGTT
This sequence comes from Candidatus Woesearchaeota archaeon, assembly GCA_964485325.1. Taxonomy (GTDB): domain Archaea; phylum Nanobdellota; class Nanobdellia; order Pacearchaeales; family GW2011-AR1; genus JAGVXH01. The sequence goes on from CAZAIT010000002.1 coordinate 8,621, forward strand.
GAGATGGATGGGGTGAAATTCAAATTGATTCCACTGTTTCATCCTGCGGCAATAATTTACAATAGAGTGAAATTAACTCCCTTGTGGGAAGCGGATATGGAAATAGTTAAGAGAGAGATTAGTTAGCGTCTTTTGAGAGCAACATTGGAAATGTTTCACTCAATCAACTTCGTCGCTTGAAGGGTGCTGATCGAGGTGGTGCATCTCTTATTTGTATAAATCTGTAATTAACTAGCTCTGTTTCTGAGTTACATTTCTTACATTTATTTTTCAGTGTGTATGATTTGCATTTAGGACATTTTTTTAGAATCATTATTTTTCCTCGTTTGTATAAAATTCGCAGTTGCTTTCTTTAGCCTTTTTTTCTAGTTTCTCAATTATCTCTACCATTTCTTTTTTTCCTTGTTTAAAATCGTCAACGATTAATTTCAATTTAAAATTCCCTGCAGAAATATATGTAACTGAGACATTAGGATTTTCGAGAGATAAAATATTTTTTATTTGAATTAATCCGTCTGAGCCTATACATTTTATTTTTATGTTTCGTGTTAGTTGTTGATTTTTCTTTCGCTCTCTTGCAATCTTTTTTATTGCTTCTTGTTTTTCCTCTGGAATATACTTTGAAATTATAGAATCGTCTTCCTTTATTGACTTTATGAATTCGGCTAAGTTCTCAAAATCTTTTAGAATTTTTTCTTTTATAGATTTTTCATCTTCTTTTAATATTTGTCTAAATGCTACATCTATGGCTTGAGATTGTTTGAAGGCTTGCATTATTTCTTTTCTTTCTTTTGAATTAACTCTTCTTAGAGATAGTTTAATATGGTCGCCATCAACTCCTAGAACTTTACAAACTATCTGTTTATTTGGGACTACATATTGACGCATTAATTTTATTCTACCAGGCGCGATTTCAGATGAGACTATTGTTCCTTCTTGCCCATTCGGCATACTTACGAATGTAATTGTATTTGTTACACTCTCTACTTTGCATAGTACTATATCTCCTTCTTCCATTTTGAGATTGTTGGTTTAGATAAATTCGAAGACGTATTACAAAACTTCTTCTATTCTAGACCGAACTTTTGCCTTGCCTCCAGAAGGTATTGCTAAAACAGTTCCACATCCTAAGCACCTAACTTTTGTTGAAGCTTTTCCAAATATCGTTTGGGATGCTTTACATTTTGGGCATTTTACTCTGATAAATTTTCCTTTCTTTTCCATAAAAATAGGTGTAGATTTTGGTTTTTAAGCCTTGGGGTTTAATTTTATTTTCTAAATCTTCACAACTTCAATTTCTAACTCTTGCTTTAATGCCTCAATAAAGGAAGATTCTTTTTCTTTTTCTATCAGGCATCCTGCTGCAAAGTGATGTCCACCAACTTCCATTTTTGATTCTGGATTCTTTTTCTTAAAAGTAAAGGCGGCTCTCTCTAGAATTTTTTTTAGGTTTCTGCCTTTTTGTCCTACAGCCCTTGCTGAAATTTTGACTTTGTCTCCACGATATGCCATGCCTATCAATATCGTTCCCTCTGCATATTTTGAGGATGAAGAAAGCATTGAGCATATTGTCCCGATTATTACGTCTTTGATTTGATTTTTTGCATTCATAATTACGAATCCTTTCCCGGTTATTTTGTCTATCTTTTGTATAACTTTTAATCCAGATACCAATTCGTGTTTGTATTCTGTGTATATATCTAGAGCTTTTACTTTTGCTTTCTCATTTTCTAAACAATATGAAATTGCGATATCGCTGTGTCCGAGTCTGGAACATGCGTTCACTAGTACGGATATTTCTCTGACATCTTCCTCTGTATTGAAGAATTTTAAGATATATAAATTTCCTAGAATATCTTCGGTCCCGTGATTTTTACCTCTTCTTATTGTTATTGCTGTTATTAGTTTCGACATTTCATCTTTATTTAGGTCAATTAATGATTTGGTTTGCTGAATTCCAGTTTCGTTGAGTATTTCCATGGCTCCAGTTCCATTGCCGGTAACTCCTGGGATATACGGAGAGGTTGACCATTCTAACGTTCTTCTCAGTGGTCGTGTTGCCGGATATATTATAAGTCCTTTCTGAATTTTAAGGTCTTGAATGTCCGCTATTATTTGTTTGTTTATTTCAGATAGATTTGATTCGTTTCTATCTCCGATTATTCCAATCATAGCGAGTGAAGACAAATCTTTGTTTTTCTGGGAGATAGCCTTTGAGAACAGGTAACATATTCCTGCTCCTGTTGCTTGGTTATTTTCTGGAGAGGAAGTTAGATGAGGATTTATTATTTTGATTTTGTCGTTTAATTTTGACTTATCTATTTCGTGATGATCTAGAATAAATATTGGCTCATCTAGGTTTTGAAAGTGCTCTAGACTTCCTGAAGCAAGATCGGAAAATACTATGATTTCCTTTGGTTGTCGTTTTAATTCCTCTTCTATTATAGATTTCTCAAGTCCTTTAACTATTCTTAGCGTGAACTTTTTATCAAGTCGTTTGAATGTCTTTACTAGAATTGCTGCCGAAGTAACACCGTCGGTATCGTAGTGACTCACTATTCTTATTGGTTTGTTTTTGGAGTATTTTAGAAAATCCTCGGCAAACCTATTCACATCTTTTAACATAGGGTGAGCAGAAATAATTAATTTAAAAAGATATAGGTAATTTATAATTTCTTTTTCTTTTTCCGATCTCGTATTGAGATTCCGAAGTATTTTTTGACTATATTGAGCCTTGATTGTGCGTGTTGCAACTTGTGTTTTGCGCTTCTGTCTGTTATGTTGTTTTTCAAATGCTCTTTTAGATTCTCTACTTTCTTTTCTGCATTTTCAAGATCTTCATTTCTGTCAATTCCTAATTCTTTCATGTAGGCCTTTAATTTTTCCCCGAATATCTTTGTTGTAGGTATTCCGTATTGGTCTCTAAGAATTATCCCGATTTGAGATGGTGCGTATTTTTCTGAGAGTTCTATAATTACTTTTTTTAACTCTGGTTCTTTCATTTTAACCCATGCTGGTTTTGCTAATTCTTTCATATTAATTGATGTAAATAATGCTTTTTAAAGGTTAGGTTGATATTTTTAAAAACCAAGGTTTTTACCCAGTAGGCATCATGTTGGATATGGCACAAGAACCTGCGGGCAGGTGATTTGGTGATCTAAAGGTAATTATGACTTTCTAAAGATTTTTAAATTGTCTTTATTATTGAATATTACTAGCCCCGTAGTCTAGAGGCCAATGATCTTCGGTTTTGATCCGAAGGACCCAGGTTCGAATCCTGGCGGGGCTATTGGTTTTTTCGTTTTTACTTGGAGAGATTAAATATTTTATTCAAGAATTAATGTAATCTTAGTGTTTGTATCTGCCTCGTTTTTCTACAACCTCAAGTCTTTCGATTGTTTTTTTTGAATCTGCCCATTTATATCCTTTTGTAAATGCGTCGAAAAGCTTTTCGTTGTTTTGGAAATGTTTTGCCTCTAACGCTTGTTTTATTAGGTGCAGATCTACCGCTTTGTCTTCTATTTTTGCTGAGATGAATCCGAGTCCGAAATCTATGATGTAAGGTTTATCTTCTTTTAGTATAACGTTAGACGTGGTTAGGTCTCCGTGGATTATATTATTCCCATGAAGAAGCGCTACTTGTTTCCCGATTTGTTCCATTGTTTCAAATTGTTTTTTTTCTGGGTAGCCATTTAGAGTTTCAGAAAGTCGGTCGCCTTCAATGAATTCCAAAAGAATAGTTTGAGTTTCTTTGTCAATAGATTTTACTTTTGGAACATTAATTCCTATTTTATCGGCTTTGATTAGAATTTTCGCTTCCGAACGAGTTCGTCTAACTCTGATTTGTTTATCGAGTTGTGGATGACGATATCCTTTTACGACTCTCTCTTTGTAGACTGTTGGTTCTATTTGCACAACTGATAAAAATATTTTTGCTTCTGCGCCTTGGGAGATTAGTTGTTTCATTATATATTTGAGTGCAATAGTATTTTTAAAGTTTTAAGGCGTTAGATCTTTATGAACGACAAGTTCGAAGAAGTGTTGAAATCAAGCTTTAGACCAGTTAAGGTTGGAGATTTATTAAGAACTAAGCTCTTTTCTGTCCCTTCTAACCAAAGAAATTACTCATGGAATACTGAAAAATGGGAAGAATTATGGAATGATTTAATTGAGATGGTGACCTATAGAAATGGGGGATCTTTGGAGACTCATATAATTTATCATTTTATGGGACCTATGTTTTTTATAAACGTAGACAATGAAAACCTCTTTGAAATTTTTGATGGGCAACAAAGATTAATTACATTTACATTGTCGTTGCAATTAATTTGGGATATAATTGATTTTATTCGAGACGGTTTTCGACTTAGCGAAGAGGGAAGGAAAATTTATTCTTTAGTTACTCCCTGTATTAAGCAAGGTTCTAACGAAGAGAAAAATAGACTTTATTTGAATAAACAAAATGCGTCTATTTTTGGCTATCTTATGAAACAAAGTAGTTCTCCTTTAGATAAGATGGAAGGCCCTCAAAAGAAGGTGGAACATATATCTTCTTATGAGATAATAAAGTGTTATACCTTCTTTTTTGATAAAATTATGAGTCGATTCTCTGAATTATCTGGTAAAATCGCAGAAACTCCTTCTTCAAGAGTTTCTCAACTTGAAACTTTTTCTAAAGAAGATACTTTTCAAGAATTTCTTTTTTCATTAGCAGAGGGGATAACTGACGGGTTTTATGTAGTAGATACTGCAATTTTTAATAAAGAAGCAGGGTATGAAATGTTTGAAACATTGAACCAACGTGGGGAAAAGCTTCTTACGGCAGATCTTTTTAAAAATTTATTATTTACTAAATTCGGAAAGCATTTATCTCAAGGAAAAATAGAAACGTTTTGGGATAGGCTTATTGATATTGTTTCTGAAAAGAAACTTAAAGTTTTTTTGAGGCATTTTTGGATTTCAAATTATTGTTTTGTGCGAGAGAAGAAATTATTTACTAAGATGAGAGAGTATCTTAATTTTTTGGACATAACTGAAACTGAATTTGATAATTTTACTCAGAATATTTTGAATGAGGCCAAGATCTATTCTGCCCTAATGGATCCCTCTTCTGAATTTTGGAAGAATTTAGATAAAACCTCTCGTTTATTAGAAGAAATAGAAATTTTAGGATTTTTCCAATATCGACCACTGCTTCTGGCTGTTTATCAAAAATGCTTCCAAGTTAATAAATCTAAATTTAATGAGATTTTGCAAACGTATTTGAATCTTATTGTTAGAAGATATCTTTTTATGAAGAGGAATGCTAATGAGTTTGAGGAAGACTATAGTTCTATGGCTCGTGACTTAAGGAATTCTAAAATAGGCCCGGATGATGTAATAGCTTTTTTTAATTCAAAATTACTTGACAATTCCCAAATTATAGAACAGTTAAGTATGGGTATTGAATTAAAAGATCAGCAGGCTAGATATGTACTAGTTAAAATTGAAGATTCTTTGGCCGAAACTGAATTACATAGTTGTCTTAGAAATAATCCTTCTCTTGAACATATTCTTCCTAAATCTCCTTCTGAAGACATTAAGACTTCTTTAAAAGAAGAAGGAGTTTGTGATTATTCTGATATTCTTAATCGTCTAGGTAATCTTACGCTTCTTTCTAAGAAGGATAATTCCCGATTATCTAATCTCCCATTTTTAGAAAAAAGAACGTTTTACATAGAAGATGGTTTAAAGATTAATTTACCTATAATTGAGTCGTATGAAAAGTTTGGATTAAAGGAGATTAATGAACGAGAAAAAGTTTTGTTAGATATTATATTTAAGAATGTTATCTGGGGATAATAAACAAAATTCGATCGGTACGATCGTATTTTGTTTACTGACTAAATTTTCATCTTCCCTTTCATCTTCTTAGCCATTTTCTGCATCATCTTTTGGTCGATTTCTCCTTCGGCGAGGCCGTTTTGCATTCCCATCATTTCTTTAAGCATCTTGTATTGTTTTAGGAGTTCTCGTATTTCGGTTGTAGTTGTGCCGGAACCTTTCGCAGCTCTTTGTATTCTGGATGTTTGTTTTTCTAAGATTTCTGGGTTTTCTATTTCTTCTTCTGTCATTGAAGAGATTGCGTTTTTCCAGTGTTTCATTTTTGCTTCTTGTTTTACCAAAACGTTTTTTGGAACTTTAGCGGCTGACATTCCTGGAACCATTGAAAGCATTTTATCCATTGAACCCATTTTGTTCATCTGTTCTAATTGTCCTTGTAAATCTAAGAGGGTGAATTTTCCTTCTTTGAGTCTGTCTTCCATTTTTTTCTGTTGTTTTTCGGAGGTTGCAGATTTCACGTGTTCTAGTAAAGCGGATAAATCTCCCATCCCTAAAATTCTTTGAATAAATGTTTCTGGGTTGAAAGTTTCAATTTCGTGGACCTGTTCTCCAACTCCTATAAAGAAAACTGGGGCGTTGGTTTCAGCACATGCGGTAAGGGCTCCTCCACCTTTTGAAGTTCCGTCCATTCTTGTTACAATAACTCCATCAATCGAGAGGGCTTTCTGAAATTCTTCAGCCTGTGTTTTTGCACTCTGTCCAATATCTGCAGACATAACCAGAATCCTGAAATCAGGTTTCAATTTTTTGTTGAGTTTTTCTATTTCTTTTATCAGTTCTTTATTCAATCCATCACGTCCGGCTGTATCAATTAAAACTAGATTGTATTTTTCTAAATCTTTTTCATATTTCTTTATTATTTTTACTGGGTCTTTTTCTTTCTTATCTACGAAGGCTGGGAGTTTCACTTTTTTTGCCATTTGTTCTAATTGATCCATTGCGGCTGGCCTCTGTGTATCTAGTCCTAGGAATGCGACATTTCTTCCCCTTTTAGAATAGTATAATCCTAGTTTGGCGATTGTTGTTGTTTTACCTGCTCCATATAAACCGAGAAACATAATGCTTGCCTTTTTTGGAAGTTTGAGCTCTTTATTCTCTCCAAGGAGCAAACTGATTTCGTCATGAATTAATTTTACGAGTTGTTCCTTTTTATCTATGTCCTTAATAGTTTCATCGTAGGCCAGTTTTTTTATTTTCTGAGAAAGAGCAAAAACTAACTCTATATTTACATCGGCTTCAATTAAAGATTTCTGGATATCTTTCACAATTCCATCTATCAATTTCTTATCTATGAAAATCGCGTTTGAAATTTTCTTTACTCCATCTTTTAGGGCGGAGCCTAGCTTTTCTAATACCATAATTTAAGGAGAAGAATAAGGGTTATTAAATTTGTGGTTTGTATATATTGGAATCATTATGATTGTTTTGCTAAAAAGTTATAAAGATTCCAAAATTTAAGAATTCATGCTCAAAGAGATATCCCTAGTAGACAAAGATATAAGGAATTTTATTACGAACAAGAATGTAGAACATGTTGATGGTATAGATTTAGATAGATATGTACAACCGGCAAGTATGGATATTCCTGTTGGGAATAAGGCTTATCTTGTTAAATTTAAGTTTTTACCTTTTATGAAAGAAATAGATCATGTGATAAAAAAAGTTGCTTTAGAAGAGCTAGATTTGAGAAAAAACCCGATTTTATACAAAGGTCAGACTTATTTGATTCCTTGTTTAAAATTTAAAGATTTGCCTAAAAATTATTTTTGCAGAGTAAGTCCTAAGAGTTCGATTGGAAGAATTGATTTAATGGTTAGAGCGATTAATGATAATTCTTTTTACTATGATTATGTTGAAAATCCTAAAGGTACAATATGGCTTGAGGTTACGCCCCAGAGTTTCAATATTAGATTAGGAACAGGAATAGCACTTTCTCAATTGAAAGTTTTAGAAAAGGGAATAGGAACCGATATGAAGTTAAAAGAAGAAAATTTAATTTTCAATAAGGATGGTGAAAGGTTAGAAGTGGAAACTTATTCTGATGATGAAATTATATTAAGGATGAGTGTTCCTGAGGATAATATTATTGGATATGTTGCTAGGACTACTAATAGTATAATTGATTTAAGTAAGATAAAGGAATATAATAGAAATGAATTTTTTAAAGAAGTCAAAATGATAGAAAGTGGCCATAGCAAAGTCTTACTTGAAAAAGACAAGTTCTATATTTTGAAAACTAGAGACTTTGTTCAAATTCCTCCACATCTTTCTGCTGAAATGATTCCATTAAATAATCTTCTCGGGGAATTTAGAGTTCATTATGCAGGGTTTTTTGATCCAGGATTTGGATATAAAATAAATGGAAATCAAGGTGTTCTGGAAATTAGACCACATGAGAATTTGGTTATTTATGATGAGCAACCAATCTGCTCTATGAAATTCTATAGAAATAGAGATATTCCAGAAAAAATATATGGGTTGGCTGGAAATAATTATTCTAAGCAAAAAGGGATTAAGCTTGCAAAATATTTTCAAGATTAATTTATAATTCTAGTTTTTTAATCAACTCTTTTTTATCGAAAACTTCTAAGTCTTTGTATTCTTGTCCTGTTCCTAGAAATAAAATCGGCTTTTTGGTTATATGACTTACTGATATTGCCGTTCCACCTTTTTCATCTATGTCTGCTTTTGATAAAATGATTCCGGTAAGCCCGATAGTTTCTTCGAAGGCTTTTGCCTGTTCTGTTGCATCGTTGCCTGTAATAGATTCTCCCAAAAATATTTTCATGTCGGGTTTGTTTACTCTACATATTTTTTCAATTTCTTTCATAAGAGAGTCTTTATTTTGCATCCGTCCTGCAGTATCAATCAAAACTACATCAATCTTGTTTTTTTTCGCGTATTCTATCGCCTCAAATCCTACTGATGCAGGGTCGGAGCCATAGTCTTTTTTTATTATATGGACCTTGAGTTTATTCGCATGTTCTTCTAATTGTTGAATCGCTGCTGCACGAAAAGTATCTGCGGCGGCTAAACATACAGATAATTTATTTTTCTGTAGATAGTTTGTTAATTTTGCGATTGTAGTAGTTTTTCCAGAGCCGTTGATTCCAGCGAATAATATTATGAATGGTTTCTTTACTTCCAGAGAATTCTTAATTTCTTTAATAAAATTTGGAGGATTAATCAAAATTGACTCTATAGAATTTTTTAATTCTTCAGCTAAATTAACTTCTTTTAGCGTCTTGCCAATCAGTTTTTCTGCGAGAGACTCTTTAATGGATTCTATTGCAGAGTAAGCTACGTTGTGTTGAAGTAGAATCATTTGTAATTCCTCAAAAAGTTCGTCAAATTTTTCTTCTGTTAATCTTTTTTTAAACTTCATAAAAAATCCACTATCTTCTTTTTCACCAATTATTTCTTCTACTGATTCTTCTGGTTTTTCTTTGGTTTTTTTCTTATCTTTGACTTCTTTTTTCTTTATTTCTGATTTTTTCTTTTTAGGCTTCTCTTTTATTTCTGGTACTTCGTCTTCTTCGTTTTTCTTTATCCAACTTTTAAGCTTATTTTTTAGTGACCCGAACATATTTCTTATAGGAAAAGTTTGTTTAAAATTGTTTGGAAGAGGAGTATAATAATCGTTTTAAAGCACCTAAAGCTGTTTGTTCTATGTTAACATTTAGTGATATTTACGAGGCAATGAGAAAGGAAAAGTATTCTGAAAATTTACAAATACTCTCAAAGGGGTTCTTGACTGACGTGTCTGAATATTTTAGAGAGAAAAAAGAATTTTTAAATAAAGAAGATGATCTGTTTTCTGATATAGCCATCAAAAACAAGAAAAAATTAGATAATGCAATTTCTAGTTTTAGAGATTTGTTGAGAATTCGTAAGAAGAAGATTTTGAATCTTGCATTTGTTGCGTCACAGACTGGTATTTCTAAGAAAGATTTTGAAAATCTATTAGGGTTTGAGAAGGATTTGTTTGAAGAATTAGTTAAGAGTTTGGAGAGAGCCGATAAAAATCAGGTCGCGGATATGTCTGGATCTGTTAAAAATGAAATTAAGCATCGCCTAGTTAGATTCCTTGAAGATGTAGATGGATTTCTTGGTTTTGATGGGAACGATGTTGGTCCATTTAAGAAAAGTGAGATTGCTAATTTGGAAAAGGAAATAGTAGATATTCTTGAAAAAGATAAAAAAGTTGAAGTTATTGATGAAGACTAGAAATACTTAAAAACTGATTTTTCAGTTATGATATATGCCTGCGTAGCTCAGTGACAGAGCACCTGTCTTGTAAACAGGGGGTCGAGGGTTTAACTCCCTTCGCAGGCTTTGGTTGTTTGTCCTTTTAGGTTTCTTCTTCCTGTTTTTCTTGAATATAAAGACTTAAAAACTAAAATTTCTCTTCATTATTATGCCAAGCAGAAATAAACCAAAGCGACTTGATAGAAATAGATCTTGGAGAGTTGCTAGACGTAAGAGAAAGAGAAAGCTTTTGACTGAAGGTAATTCTAGAAACAGAAAACCAAGGCCAAAACACAAGGGTGTCGTTGCTAAAGTTATTGAAAAAGTAGTTGGGAAGAAAGAAGTTAAGATAGTTGAAAAGAAAAAGTAATTTTATGTGTCTATTTTGAAGAAGTTTGTTTTTGATATTAATCAAATTGATTATTCTGTGTTCTGTAATGAATAGTCTCTTCTGGTTTTTTGTAAGAATGAATTTCGTCTGGACTAAACCAAAAATCTATTTCTTTTTGAGCTTCTTCTGGGTCATCCGTAGCGTGAATTATTGTTATATTAGGCCTGTTTGACCTGTTTGCTAAATCGAATGTATCGTGGGAGTAGTCTCCTCTGATTGTTCCGGGCCTTGCTTCGTCAATATTTGTTGGACCAGTTAGTCTTTTTACAGTCATTACCGCATTATGCCCTTCAAGAATTATGGCAATTATAGGTGAGACTTGCATATCTGTAATTAATCCTTCAGCAATACCTTTTCCTAACTTAATAGCATCTGTATCTTCTGGAAGATTTAATTTTTTCTTATAACGCTCTCCTGTTTTCTTCATCCATTCTTCATCTTTTTCATAATGTTTCTCTAAAACATCCCTCTGTGCCTGTACCATTTTTATGGCTACTATTTTTAATCCTACTCTTTCAAACCTTCTAAGAATTTCTCCGATAATCCCTCTTAGGACTCCATCAGGTTTAATCAAAACTAGTGTTTGTTGAGATGTCATTATTCCTTATCCTCAACTTTTTCTTCGGTTTCTACAATTTCTTCAATCTCATCATTTTCTTCTTCTTGAGTTGTTTCTTCTTGGACTATTCCCTCTTCTTCTACTGAAATTGCAGCTTCTTTCATATCTATATTAGCTAGTTCTTTAGTTTCAAATATTCTAATATCGCTGAATGAAAGTGGATAAACTTTTTTCAACTTTGGGAGCATTGTTTTTTGAAGTGTTCCATCTAAAATTTCGTTACAAACTTGGATGTAATTTCTTTCTTTAAGGTAGCCTAAAATAAATTCTCTTGCAGTGTTTCTTAAATTCTTTCTAACAGCCCTGGATACTTTTTTTCTAGTTATCAAAAGTGGTTTAACTGTAACCTTAATATCTAAACATCTTGCTTGAAATGAATCTTCTACATAATCTGTTCTCTTCCTCATCATTCTTCTTATGTAAGAAGTTGAAAGTTCCATATTATTTGGGAAGGCTATTAATTTTCCTTCTTGGTTAAAAATTCTTAATTTGATTGTTAACCCTTTCCCTCTTAGCTGTCTTGTTAAATCTAACTTTATTGTTTTATTATGTAGGTTTTCTGCCGTTCCTAAAACTCTCATTGATGAATTTAAGATTGGAACTTCTACTTCAATATATCTTTTTCTTTCTGCCATTTTATTCTATTACCAATTTAGACGTTCGTTTGCCTTTCTTTTGGTCTTTGCCCTTTTTACATTCTGAGCAAGTGTAAACGATCGCTGTTTTTTTAGTTGTCTTTCTTTGTCCTTTTGCCTGATTCTTCATACGAGAGAAACGTCCTTTGTTTCCTATTCCTCTATTTAATCCTCTAAGTCTTGCTCTTTGCTTTGATCCTCTTTTTAAGGTGCTAGGCCTACCTGTACTTTGTTGTTTGACTTTCTGTTCTGTCTTTTTTCTACAGTATGGGCAGTATCTGTTAATTTTCTTTGGGATTTTCATATCAATAGTTTTGAAATTCGCCTTTTAAAGTTTGTCATTGTATGGTCCCGCAGTTATTTTTATAAAGACAGTATTCTTTTTCATAGACATGAGAAGAATCAGATTTGAGGAGAGGGAGCAAAGGGAATTTTTAGACTTAGTAATAGAGAAATTAAATTCTCCTTCGCTAAGAGGTATTTTGCAATTTGGATTTGTCGTTCCATATTCTACATTAAAAAATTATTACAATGAGTTGCGATTATTACCAGAAGGTCTTTTCAATGATCTCTGTGAAGTGGCTAGAATTGATAAGGAGAGTTTGGATTTTGAGTTGGTTGATGATAATTGGGGAAAGGTTCGGGGTGGGCGAGTTAGTAAGCGGAGTTCCATTTAGAGCCAGAAAATTTTTTGGACTGAAGAGATGTTTCGATTAGTTCTTTTATTATTTTGACATCTTGTTTGTTAAGTGGTTTAAATTCATTATAGAATCCGCTTTCTCTTTTGGGCAGGTAGACTGCTTCTGGGAAAACTTGTTTTTTCGCGTTTTTGGAGCGACCGAAAATATGAATATGTAGATATGGCGATTCGTTTTTTTTGAATGCCCAGTTTCCATTGTCTTGGTAGTTTACCTTTACAACTTGTATTCCTTGTTTGTTCATGCCCTTTTCTAGTGAATCTCCTGTTATGATAGTCAGTTTCATTAGTTCAATAGCTTGTTCTGAGTTGAGCTTGGTTCTGTCTGTAATTGATTTATCTTTTACTCTTATTCTAATGTGTCCTCCCTCTTCTCTAGAGATGAATGGCTCTTCGCGAGATTCTATAATAAAATTTTTTGATTCGTGTATGATTGCCATGTTTCTTGTTTATGATCCCACCAAGAATTGGACTTGGGTTTCATCGAAGTCAACGATGCGTTCTACCATTATACTATGGGATCATAGATTTGAATGGAATTTATTATTTTTATTAGTGTTCTTAGTAAGTTAGTTACTTAGTAAGTTAGTTAGGAATATTTATATAGTAAATACATTTTGTAATTTCAAGTTACATGAAAAAATATTTACTTCTAGTAGAGGATGAAGAACTTTGGGGAAGGTTTAAACAGAGTATACAAAAGGATATTAATAGTGAAATTTTGGAATTAATTAAGGAGAAAATAAATAATGCAGTCAAAGATTAATAAGAGAGGGCAGGTGACGATTTTTATTATCGTTGCGATAGTTATAGTTGGCGGGATTATTGCATATTTTAGTTTTAAAGATAATTTTAAACAAAGCATACCATCAGATATGGAACCTGTTTATGATTATTATATTTCTTGTTTGGAAGCTAGTACGGAACAGGGGATAAAACTTCTTGGGGAGCAGGGAGGTTACATTGATTTACCAGACTTTGAACCAGGTTCACCACATATTCCATTTTCCTCGCAATTGAGTTTCTTTGGGCAGGCGGTTCCTTATTGGATGTATGTTTCCGGTAATAACTTTTTGAAAGAACAGGTTCCTAGTAAACAAACAATGGAAACTCAGTTGAATAATTACGTAAATGAAAGATTGACTGATTGTGACTTTGAAGATTTTGAAAAAATGGGATATAGTGTTTATATAGAAGAGGGGGAGACAAGTGCTACAATAAATAATTTAGATGTTGAGCTGAATGTAAAAAACAAAATGACTATTTTTAAAGGAGATACTTCTATAATTATTGATAATCACGAGTTCTCTCTGGGAAGTAAGTTAGGGAAATTTTATGATATGGCCATCAAAGTTTATGATCATGAGAAATCTGATATGTTTTTAGAAAAATATGCTTTAGATGTTATGAGATTATACGCCCCTGTTGATGGAGTTGAATTGGGATGTGCTCCTAAGCTTTTTATTGATGAAGATATTAGAAAAGATTTATACGAAGGGCTTGAATTGAATATGAATTCTATTAAACTTGATGGCGACTATTATAAACTATCTTCGCAAGAAAGAGAATATTTTGTAAGTGATGTTGGATTTCAAGTGGATGAAAATGTTAACATTATGTATAACCCTACTTGGCCTACTAAGATTGAGATATATGGAGATAAAATTGTTAAACCGGTTGGTGTTCAACCAGGATTATCTGCTCTTGGGTTTTGCTATACTCCATATCATTTAGTTTATGATATAAGTTTCCCTGTGATGATTCAGTTTTATGATACTGAAAACTTTTTCCAATTCCCTGTAGGTGTTGTTATAGATAACAGCCAGGCTCGTGAAGCATTGCCTTCCAATTTTGGAAGTGTTAGTATGGAAAATGAAGTTTGTCGTTATAAGAATTCTGATATTAACATATATACTTATGATAGTGAGTTAATTCCAGTTGAAGCAAGAATCCAATTTAAATGTCTTGACTCAATTTGTGAAGTTGGAAGTACAAAAGTAGATAATGGAGATGCAATTTATAGTGGAGGAATTCCTCAATGCGTAAATGGATTTATTATGGCCAGTGCGGAAGGATATTTGACAAGCAAGTTTGAAATTTCTACAAATAGTGAGGACGTTGCAAATATTATTCTGAAAAAAGAATATGATGTTGATTTAGATATGGGAGAAATAGACAAGATGGTGGTTGTTAATTTTGTTGGAGAAGATTATTCTACTACAGTAGTTTATCCAGGAACAGAGAGTGTTAGATTAGTAGAGGGAGAATATGAAATCAGTGCTTATGTTTATGAAAATTCAACTTTAGAACTTGAAGGATATAATAAAAGGATGTGTGTTGATGTTCCAGCTAGTGGAGCTGGTGGTTTGATTGGATTAGAAGAGGAAAAATGTTACGATGTTGATGTTCCAGCTATGCAAATTGATATGGCAGTGATAGGTGGTGGGCAATCTAACGAATATATCGCTGAGAGTATGCTACAAGATTCTACAAAATTAAAACTAAATATACCATTGTTTGATAAGCCCAATTCTCTTGAAGATTTACAAAAAAATTATGAAGAAGTCGAGAATTCAATCATATTTATGGAGTTTGAGTAATGAAATCGTTTAGATTATTTATTACGTTATTTTTTGTTCTTGCTAGTTTTACTTGTATTGTATCAGCATTTACTAATCCTTCTGCAAGTAATAACTTTGCTTCGACGACAAGTGATTGGCAAAGTAGTAGTCCGACTTTCGATGATTATTATAGAGGTTCTACAGATAGTTATTGGCCTATTTTAAATAATTTAGAAAATGATAAATGTGATTCTGTAGCTAGTGATTTTATAGTTACTATCCCTATTGGAGGATGTTCACCTTCTGTTGTTCGAAGTGATTTATTGGCTGAACAAAATGTTCCAGTGTTCTGTCAACTATCTGCTATTAGAGTTAACCCATTGATTGATGTTTCAACTATTAAGAGTATTTCATTTAAAGGAGATTATCCAAAAGAGGTTGCTGGTATTAGTTTTCATCCTGCACGTGCAGCTACGAGTAGCTCTAAAACATTATTAGGAAAACCTATAGAAGAGAATATTGGGTATGTTGTAATAGTTTTAAAGAAGCAATCAAATGAGGTGAATTTAACAGATATTATTAGAGGCAATTTGACAGCTACTATTAAATACGATTCGCGAAGTTCTTTTGGGACAGGAGCGGGTGAATATTACCTAGAGCCTGTTAGCGATATTGAGTGGGCTAGGACTGCGGACTATTCTTCTTTCTGGGGAGGAAAAGGTTATTTACGTTTGAAAAATGTTTATTCTGATAGTGCAACGATTGATGTTTTGACCAATCAAGATGATACGTATCAAACAGTTACATTGAAAGAGGGAGAGACTAGTTCTCCTCTTTATTATCCTGGGCAATATTGTACGAGTGCTTTGAAAATGAAGTTAAACAAAATTGACAATAGTGAAGATATGGTCAAGATTGATGTGGATGGAAATACTTTCTGGGTTAGAAAGGGGAGTAAGCTTCTCAACGGAAAATGTACTGTTACGGAATTAAATTTAATCGCTGATGAGGGTGGAGCGGAAATCAGTATTAGTTGTTCTGGAAATAGTGTTTTAGATTTAGAGCTAACTAGAAATGAAGGGAATATTGTTAACAAAGAATACGAAAAAAGTTCAAGTATTCCAAAATATATGAACCTAGCAGAAGATAGCGTTATAGATTTAATTGATAATTTTCCTATAGATAAAAAAGAAGATGGAGGTTACTGGGGAGAAGACGCTTTATATAATCAAATTAAATTATCTGGAGATGTTGGCGATATAGAGATGCAAAACAGTTTGATTGATAGGTTTTTAGAAATTTATCCCGAGAGCTCTCATTATGAATCTATCAGGGCTTTAAAAGTAAGGATAGGAGAGTATGATTACAGTTATGCTTCTAGAAGGTTGGTTATAAATAATGATAATTATAATATTCGTCTTGATGGGTTTAGAAAAGGTGAAGAGAATACCAATAATGTCAGTGTTAGAATTGGAGGGGAAGATGTCAAAGTTCTTTTCGACAAAAAATCTTATAATGAGAATGGAGAAGAAATAAGTGATGACAGGTTTCCTAGGATAACTGTAGTGGATATTGATAGTTTGAGTTCCGAATTTAAATATGAGTGGAAAGAAGGTAAGGAAACGATTGAAAAAACTTTCGCGATAGATGTGGGCGATTATTCTAGTATCGGAAGAAAACGGATTTCTGTTTTGGATACTAGTGTTAGGGAAGTTGCTTATATTAGTTTAAGTCCCGTAAATTTAGACTCAAAAACGGAAGCTAATTTTACATTTAATATTGACGTTGAAAAGCGAGCTTTTGAATTAACTCCTGAGAAGGCTAGAAACAAGTTAGATATTTTAAACGATAGTATTAATGAATGGGAGGACAAACTTGAAACTCTTGGTAATATAGTTAAAGGAACTAAGGCTGCATGCCTTGTTACAAGTGGTGTTTTAATGCTAAAAAATACCATCTCTGGATTTAGCGGTGAAGGATTAGCTAGAGAAAAGGTTATGGATTTATATGAGAATAAATGTAAAATAGAAGGTGCTATTTCTTCCTCGGAGTTACATAGGTGTTATAGTGAAAATTCTACAGAGATTGAGCAGGCGGTTAAGGAATATGGAGCAAGTATTGATAAGGTAAACGATAAGGTAAAATGTGCGAAAACCTCTGATACGGTTAGTGATGGTTTTTTAGATAGTCAGGTTGTTGACACGAGTAAATATGTTGATAACTTGGCGAAATGTACTGGGATAAGTTCTAGTTGGGGGGGGTATAAACTTGGAAATATAACTGTTCAGAAAGAAGATTTAGTTGATGCGAGTGATTATAGTGCTGTTTTGTTAAAAGAGGAAGTTTGTAAATCTGATAGTGATACCTCAGATATTTGTAAGATGGCTACAGAGGCAATGGAAAAGGCTTTGCTTGATAATATAGTTGATATTAATATTGAGAGACTAAGAAATGAATCAAAAGAAAAGACTGGACTAGAGCTTAGTTTCACAAATTTAAATCCTGATGCTCAATTGGTTTATTATGAAAATGTACCTAAAGATATTCTTTTATCGGATGGAAGTTACATGAAAGAGGGTGCTAAATATTCTGGGGTGAATTATAACGGACTTAATTACGTTGTTACTTTAGTAGATAATGACGTAGTAAAAAATGTTTATTCGTATGACAATGGTGAGTTAAAAAAAGTAGAAAATGTAACTGTTAAGAATGGTATTTCTACATCAACTAAATTTATACCTAGTTCTTCTGAACTTTGTTCAAATACGATGATTAGTCCGTACGTTAGATATTATGAGTCTCAAAATCAGCAAGGATTTGTGGCAGTAGTTCCCCTTGACATTAATAATGGGTGGTACGTTCATGTAGATGCAAATGATTATAGTGACGCTGGAGTTGCAAATGCTTTTCATGTTTGTAATGTGGGAAAAGACGGAATTATTGATAATGGAGTTTCTGGTGGAGATATTTGTGCTGAGTTTAGGATTAGTTCTGGTTCTGATACTTATTTCACACCTTGTGTTAAAAAAACTAAAACAGAAATAACAAAATTATATTCCGAAGCTCAAAAAGTAATTAGAGAAGCTAATACTAATAAAAACGGAATAACTATTGATGGGGAATATATTCCTAAAATTAGTCCTTTAAGTGCCAGTTCTAGCGAAGTTGAATGTACAGATTTTATGAGTGTGGAAGATTGTAACATAATGTTTAATATTTGTGATCCTGTTATTTGTCCTTCTAGTAGATGTGATTTTGGGGGAAAATTTCCGGTTGCAGATGTAATATCTACGGGGATTGTTGGTTCCATGGCTCTATGTTTACCAAATTTCGGAAGTCCAAAAGACGGAGGAGTTATCGTTCCGATTTGTTTATCTGGAGTACATGCAGGTTTAGATTCTTACATTTCAGTTTTAAAAAGCCATAGAAGTTGCCTTGAGCAAAATATAGAGACTGGAGAATATATTGGGATTTGCGACGAAATTAATGCGGTTTATATCTGTGAATTATTTTGGGGACAATTTTCACCTATATTAGATACTCTTCTTCCTAAAGTTGTGGAGTCTATGTTTGGTGGTGTTCAAACCAGAGGTGGCGCTGAATACTTAACAACTCAAAAATCTTTTGATATTTTAGATAAATCTTTTGGTTATTTTACTTCAAATTATGCAGAAGGAGCAGCAAAATCTTTTGATTTAAAAAATACTGAAAGTATTGGAAGTTCTTATTGTAAGAATTTTGTTGGAGGAAGTGTGCCAACTTCATCTAGTCTCATAGATAATTTGATCTCTCCAGAAAGCCCTACACAATTTTACGCCCATTTTAGTGAAGATTTGTTTACTGAAGCTACGGTTCCTTCTACTAGCCACTATAAAGTTTATTATCATATTTATGCTGGAAACGATGCAGGGGCTCAATATAAGATATATCTGAAGAGTCCTCCAGAATCTAGTTATTATTCGAATAGACAGACTCTGTTGGTAGATAATGGATATGTCGGCAAAGGTACTGCAGCGGATGAGTCAATTGATTTTACGGCTCCTACGGGATATAAAGAGTTGTGTGCGAATATTAATGGGAGAGAGGAGTGTGGTTTTGGAAGTGTTACTAGTGATTTTGCTTTGGATTATGTTTCACAATCATATATTGCTGATCAAGCTGACGATAAAGGAATAACTAAAGCTGAAGATTGTGTGACTACTTCTGCAAGTGGTTGGGGGATGGCTAATTTAAATGTCCAAAATGGTGTTGAGAATAGTATAGGAGGCAGGGATATCGCTACTACTGGAATAACTAGAATTTGTGCAAGTACAAATCCAGAACAAGGAATAGTAGGAGGAAATGATGTTTATTGTGATACAGAAGATGACGAAAGTGGATATCGATGTAGTCCTGGTTATGAATGTAAAGTTATCGGAGGAGATGTAGTATCAACTGTTGGGGTATGTGAAAATGAAAAAGGAATTAGGCAGGTTGGCGTGAAAAGATGGATTGATGTTGGATATTGTGATAGCGAATCTGTGAGATGTTGGATCGATAGTAATAGCGTAGAAGATAACCTGGGTATCTATATGGCAGTTAACGATATAGTTAGTGTTAATGAATTAAGTTTAGAGTCTGAAGAACTGAAAGAATTAAAAGAAAATTACGGGAATGTTAGAATAAAACTGAATGAACAAAGAGAAGCTATAAAAAATTTAAAAGTTGACTATATAAAACTAGGAGATGCAGAGTTGTTAAAAGCTATTGATGATATAATTGAAGCATTGGACGAAGTTGCTGGAGTTAAGGATGGCTATGTTGGACAAGGTACTAATGCAGATAGAGCAGAAGCTTTAGATTTGAAAGTGAGCGTTTATATTTCTATTATTAAGGAATTGTTGACTATGAAACATAAAGATGAAGAAAAAGAGAATCCTCTTAGTGAAGCAGAGGAAAATCATCTGGGAGAAGACGCTGCTGGAGTGAAAGTTGAAAATGGGAATGAGGATGAACAAATTAAAGAGTCTGAGGAGGTTTTGTTGGAAGATGTTGCAAAAGGAGATATTATTAAGGATGAAGAGGGAATTGAATATGAAGTTGGTATGATATCAACATTTGGGGAAGGAGAATCGAGGATTATTATTCGAATACAGGGAGTTAAGTTGGGAAATATGATTAGAATTGAAGGCAATAAGGATTCTTTACTGAAAGAGGATGGATATGAAATAGTCTCTAGTTCTTCGACAATAGAGGGAGATAAAAGTATTTTCCATAGTGGAATTTGGGAAGCACTCGAGAAGTATGTCAATGTAAAGGCAGAGAAAGGTGTTCAAATTAGCATAAACAAAGAAGAAGATTCTATTGAGTTTAAATCTAAGAAAGAAGGCGGCCTTGCAGTTGGTGATGCAATATTTTATTTAAGTGAAGATGATACTCAATTATTGGTTGATATCACCGGGAAAAAGGAAGAATTTCCTACAGGATATTTGGAATTATTATTTATTAACAATGAAATAGAGGCTATCGCGGAAGATTTAGATTGGGAAGTGAAAAATTATTATAATAGTATATTTCCTTTTAAAGGAGTGTGGGTGGATTTTGAAAGAGAAATTAATGAAAGAAGAAATGATTTATCTTTAGATATTAGAATAAATAGAGAGACTATGCGTATTGAATTTGAATCTCCTGAAACGACACGGAGGATAATGCATGATGTTGAATTTTACTTAAATGAGGCCAAAGATGAAGTATTGGCTGATTTTCCTGGACGGTCTAATCCTAAGGGTTATTCCCTAGAAGAAGTTTCGAATATACTTAACGTTGATAAGTATGTAAATGGAGTTGCTCATAGATTGAATGAGATTTTGGATGGTTATAATAATAAGTAGATTTATTAGAGAATACAATAATTGTGTTTATAAAGAAAGGTCATTATTTCAGAGAATCTCACTGCTTAACTCATTTTATTCATAATTAAGGAATCGAAGCACAGGGTTCTAATTCTATGAGGGAAGGAGGATTCGAACCCCCGTAGGAATAAACCACTACGGCCTAAGCGTAGCCCGTTTGACCACTCCGGCATTCCCTCATTAAAAAAGAATAATATTCTTTCTTAAATATTAGACCATAATATTCCTTTTTATATTTTTGGTAGGTCCATTTGTCCCTTGTTGTGGGTATCCCCATATTTTTAAAGAGAATAGATAACTCTTTTTGTAATTGCTTGCTTGCTGTTGATAATCCATATCCCCGTCTTCTCTTTCCCCCTTCAGTTAGCATGATTCCTTGCAAAAAAGATTTTTGAATTTTTTTGTTTGATGTTTTTATGAATTCCGGAACTTTTACTATATGGCTTTTTTTACCAATTGGAATCTCGAAGGTTTGATTGAATAAATTATATATTGCTTTACTATCCATTGGAATTTGCCATGATGGCTTCCTATTAATTCTTTGTTTTACAGGATTGATACTGAATTTTCTATTGAATATTTGTATGCAGTATATCTGTATTTGTTTTAATAAATTTATATCTGTTAATTCTATTAATATTTGTTTTTTACTTTTTCTGAGGTGCCCATCTCCAATTATCGTCGCTACTATGAAAGATAATTCTTTTGTTATTTTCAGCGGAATGATTGTTTCTTTTGATGGACCATATTTAGCTTTTGTTATTAAACAATCTCTTGTTTTTGTTATTGTTTTCAGATCTTTTTGAGAATTAATTGCTGATTGTTTATAATTCATTATTTTATATAATAATTCATATTTAAGTATGTTTTGTTACCTAGCCCGTTTGACCACTCCGGCATTCCCTCGTTATAAATTTTTGAATAACGAATTTTGATTTTAAACCAAAATACTCATTATGAAATACAATTGGTATAGTATAAAAGATTATCGGGGAGGCATTAGAATTAATTATTCAACTTTTTTCTTTTTCTTTTCGTTCTCTTTGATTTTCATTTTGTCTTCCATATCAAGTCTTTCTAAAAGTTCTTTGTATCTATTTCTAATTGTTACTTCTGTAATTCCTGCTACATCTGCAACTTCTCTTTGTGTTTTTTTCTCGTCGTGTATAAGTGCTGCTACATATAGTGCTGCTGCTGCAATTCCTGCAGGACCTCTTCCAGATGTTAGTTCAGAAATTTCTGCTTTCCTTAAAATTTTAAGAGCTTCATTTTGTGATTGTGGAGATAGATGTAGTGTTGAGGAAAATCTAGATATGTAATCTTTTGGAGAAGAAGGTTTTACTTTTAATTCAATTTTTCTAATTATAAAACGATACGTTCTTCCGATTTCTTTTCTTTCTACCTCTGATGCGCTTGAAATTTCGTCGAGTGTTCTTGGTATGTTATAAGAACGACAGGCTGCATAAATACATGCTGCGATTACAGATTCCATTGAACGTCCTCTAACTAATCCTCTTTGTAATACGAAATTATATATCCTTGCAGATTCGTCTCTAACAACTGATGGTAAATCTAAGAAAGATGCAACTCTTCTTAATTCGGACATTGCTAATCTGAGATTTCTTTCTATTGAAGTAGACACTCGTTCTTGCCATTTTTTTAATCTAAGATATTTCCTTGTTTGTTGTGTCGAATCTAATTTGTATATGTCGGATATTTCCCCAACGTTTGTAGTTAATCCTTTGTCAAATTTTTGCAAAGACATCGGTGCTCCACCTCTAGATTTTTTATCTGATTTATCAAATTCTCTTAATTCATGAGAAGTATCGACCATATTTTCTTCAACAAGAAGTCCACATGCGCTGCATATAACTTCTCCTCTTGTTTCGTTGTATATAAGTTTAGAACTGTCGCACTCTGGACACTTTTTAACATTTGCCATAGTAAGCTTTTTAAAGGGACTTCATTTAAAAAGCTTTGGGTTCTATAAGTTTGCGTAATCGACGCTGTTGAATAAGTTGAGGAATATTTATCAGGTAAAAAATTATTCTATTAATTTTGCTTGTATATTTCCTTCTTGAGAAGGCCTATTTGTTATTCTTGCTTTCCCTAATTCTGTTTCAATAATTGCTCCTTTGATAAGGATATTTTGTCTTGCAAGAAAAGTATTAGATGGAGTTTCTAGAACATTTTTTATTGTAGATTTTTTTGATTTCCCTTTTATAATCACATTCGCGACATTATTAAGGAAAGAAACTAATTTTACTTGTCCTCCTCTCCCTTTAAGTAGCTTAGTTTTTCTGTCCCCTATTTTTACAATTCTGTCTTGACTTTGTCTACCCGTTAATTTTCTTTTCTTAGGCTTCTTGTATCTTCCACCTGAGGTTTTTCTTCCTGATTTCATGAAGTGGAAAGAAAATTTCGATTTAAATAGGTTGTGGTAACTATATATTTCATATTTTTAAAAAATGTATATTAGAAAATAATTATAATTTTTGATCTAACCATTGCTTAATTGTGGATTCTGGTTGAGCACCCACAAATTCATCTATGACTTTTCCGTCTTTAAACAATTTTACTGAAGGTATTGACATTACACCAAATTTTGATGCCGATTCTTGATTGTTTTCAGTTTCAGCTTTAGCTAAAACCATTTTATCTCCATATTCTGCAGCGATCTTTTCTAAAGTTGGTTTTAACATCGTGCAGGGTCCACACCAACTTGCCCAAAAATCAACTAGAACCGGAGTTGTTTTTGACTTTTCAATTACTTCTGTTTCAAATGTTGTATCTGTTACATCTATTTCCATGATAAATCTTGTTAAATTATTCTTATAAAGATTTGGGAACAGTGTTAACTGGATAATTCGGGTACAAAAATATTTAAGACGTGTAATATTTGTTTCTTTATGGATTATTTGGGATTATGTAATGTTTACGAAGCGCTTGAAAATACTTCGAAAGGCTTAGAAAAAACTTCTATTTTGTCTGATTTTTTAGAAGAGATAAAAGAAGTTCCTGATTATATTTATTTGTTACAGGGAAAGGTTTTTGCCGATTATGATAGACGAGAATTAGGGATGTCTATCCAATTAGTTATCAAATCTATTTCCAAGGCTTCTGGATTTTCTGAGGAGGAAGTTGTAAATGAATTTAGAGAGAAAGGTGATTTAGGAGAGGTTGCATATGATTTGGTTGGAAAACGTAAACAACAATCTTCTTTGTTCTCTGAAAAATTAAGTATTTCAAAAGTATTTGAAAATTTATTTAAAATTACAACCCTAGAGGGCAAGGGCACTATTTCTACTAAAATTAGTTTGGTTGTAGATTTATTACATTCCTCTAGTGCTAAAGAAGCTAAATATATTGTGAGGACAATTCTAGCCGATTTAAAAATAGGAGTTGGAAGTGGCTTGCTTAGAGACGCCATTGTGGATTATCACTTTAAACCGGAGAATATCAAAGATAAAAAAAAGTTTTCTTCCTTGATTCAGTCTGCCTATGATATGTCAACAGATTGGTCATTGGTTTTTGAGAAAACTATTCAAAATAAATTGGACGATATTTCTTTGTCTCCAGGTAGGCCTGTTAAGGTAATGCTCTACCCCAAAGCCAAAGGAATTGAAGATGCTTTCAAAATAGTGGGGAAACCGGCTGCTCTTGAATATAAATATGATGGATTCAGAATGATGATTAACAAAGATGAGAATGGGAACATTAAAATTTTCACGAGGAGATTAGATGAAGTTAGTAACCAATTTCCTGATGTTGTTGAGCTTATAAAAAATAATGTAAAAGCTAAAACTTTTATCATCGATTGCGAAGCTATTGGGTATGATCCAGAGACAAAAAAATATACAGAGTTTCAAGATATAAGTCAGAGGATTAGACGAAAATATGATATAGATAAAATTATTGAGAAGTTGCCGGTTGAATTGAGAGTTTTTGATATTATTTTTTATGAAGGAGAAAATCTTACCGCAAAAAGTTATGAGGAGCGTTGGGTTTTTTTAAAAAAAATAATTCCAGAGGTTAAATTTAAGATTGGATTGGCTGAGAGAATTATTACTGATAGTGTTGAGGAAGCAGAGATATTTTTTACTAAAGCATTGGATGATAACCAAGAGGGGCTGATGGTTAAAGGACTTGACAAGCCATATAAGCCCGGGTCTAGGATTGGATATGCTGTAAAGTGGAAACCTGAAGATAATGATTTAGATTTAGTTATTGTTGGTGCAGAATGGGGGACTGGGAAAAGAGCCGGTTGGCTTACAAGTTTCGATTTAGCTTGTAAAGATGGAGATGAATTAAAGATGATTGGAAAGGCTTCTACAGGGTTGAAAGAAAAAAGAGAAGAGGGGTTGAGTTTTGAGGAACTTACAGAATTATTAAAAAATTTAATAGTTGAGGAATCTGGAAGGAAAGTTTTTGTTAAACCAGAAGTTGTTGTGACAGTTCGATTCCAAAATGTTCAAAAATCATCTACTTATTCTTCTGGGTATGCTTTAAGATTTCCCAGAATTACTCGTTTACGACCAGACAGAGGAACTCAAGATGTAGCTACAGTTGAAGAAGTTAAATTAGAAGCAGAGTAGTTAGGAAATAAGACTCGTCGAGAAAATCAAAGCCTTTATAAAGGATTTTTTTTATACTATTATATGCCAGCTCCTAAAAAAAGCACTTCTAAGAAAGATACAACATTAGTTATTCAAAATATTGTTGCGACCACTTCTTTAGAGAAAGATGTTTCTTTAACAAAACTAGCTAGGACTAATCCTAATACAGAATATAATCCTGATACTTTTCCTGGATTGGTTTTAAGAATTAAGAAGCCAAAGTCTGCAGTTTTAGTTTTTAGTTCTGGTAATTTAGTTTGTACTGGTACAAAATCTGTTGTGCAAGTTAAAGATGTTATTCAGCAAGTTATTAAACAATTGAAAAAAATTGGAGTAAACGTTACGGTTAAACCGAAAGTTAAAGTTCAAAATATTGTTGCTTCTGGAGCGATGAATTTAGACTTGAATTTAAACACTTTAGCGTTAGAATTAGAAAATACAGAGTATGAACCAGAACAGTTTCCTGGTTTAGTATACAAACTTAAAGGACCAACTGCGACTTTCTTATTATTCTCAAATGGGAAATTGGTTTGTACTGGTACAAAAAGTAGAGCCCAGTTGACAGATTCTATGATTCAGTTAAACAAGAATGTTAGGGCTGCACTGAAAAGAATTAAGGAGATAAGGAAAGAGCAAGAAAAGAATAAGACTGAAGACGACGATTTTTAGATAGGGTAGTTTTTAAAGATTAATTTCTTATTTCTATTATGATTAATTTTAGAGAATTTGTGACTTCTTCAGGACTGAAAGTTCTTGGAGGAAGAGATGCAGAGAATAATGATAAATTAGTTTGGGAAGCCAAAGCCAAAGATATCTTATTGCATACTAGCGCGCCTGGTAGTCCGTTTGTGAATATCGGAGAAAATTCTTCTAAAAAAGATATTAAAGAGTCGGCAGTTTTTTGTGCTAAGTATTCTCAGGATTGGAGAGATAGTAAACGAGATGTAATTGTTAATAAATTTTTGAGAAGTAATATGAATAAAGATAAAAAAATGAAGGCTGGAAGTTGGAATGTTTCAAAACAGGAGAATATAAAAGTCAAGAAGAGCGATATTTTAAAACTGGAGAAAAGTTTAGAAGAAAATGAGACAGCTTAAAAAATTACAAATGGGGAAGAACGGACTTAGCGATGCTTTTTTGGAGCAAGTTAAAACTGTTTTGGAAACTGAGAAGGTTTTGAAAATTTCTATTTTAAAATCGGCATGTAGAGATAAGGCTGAAGCTAAAGAGATTGCGGAAAAGTTAATTGGAGAGTTGGGTTCAAAATATAATTATAGATTAGTTGGATACGTAATAACTATTGTTAAGTTCCGTAAAGCTCAGCGTTAAATTTATAAAGCGAATTTCTAACAAGATATTAGGTTAATGAGCTTATGCTTATCTATCTCTGAAAAGAGAGCCTGTATAAAAATATGGCAAGAACAATATTTACAAAGGATCCTGTGAAATTTATCCCAGCTTTAGCTGAGGCTTTAAAGGGGATGGAAGAATTTGCCGTTCCTGAATGGGCACATTTTGTAAAGTCTGGTGTTTCTAGAGAGAGACCTCCTGTGGATGATAATTTCTGGTATATTAGAGCGGCGTCAATTTTGAGACAGTTATATATTAGAGGAGTTGTAGGTGTTGGAAGATTGAGAAGCAAATATGGTTCAAGAAAAGATAGAGGAGGAAGACCTGATAAATTTGTAAAGTCTGGTGGAAAAATTATCAGAGTTATTTTACAGCAAGCTGAAGCAGCTGGATTAGTTGAAAAAGTTTTAAAATTGCAACATGGTAGAAGATTGACTGCTGCTGGTCGTGATTTATTAGATTCTATTGAAGTAGAGGCAAAGAAAGGATTAGATTTTGATGATATGAGTGTTAAACCTGTAGAGATAGTGGAACAAAATACTGACGAAGAATCTTCCGAGGAAATTTCAGAAGATGTTGAAGAAAATATGGAGAATATAGAAGATGTCGAGTAGAAAATTTAAAGCTCATAGTAGCAAGAAAAGACATTTAGATAGGGCTCAGAGACAAACTAATTGGGCACCTTTTTGGACTGTTTTGAAAAAATATGGAAAAGGTAAGAAAATTCATCCTTCTAAGATTACTCACGTTAAGAGATCTTGGCAAAAAAGTAAACTAAAAATTAAGCCAAGAAAAATGGCTAAGAAGAACTTAGGATAAAGTAGGTTTGGAGAACCTTTATGTTTTCATTTATTGAAAACTCAAAAATAAAAAATGGCAGAAGAAAAGAAAATTGAAGTTGAAAAAGAAGTAAAAAAACTTGAAGAGTTTAAAGATAGCGATGAGAACAAAGCAGCTCTTGTTGAGAATGATAGCAAGAAAAAAGTAGAGAAAGAATCGAAACCTGTGTCTACAGCGAAAGTTAAATCTAATAAAGAAAGTAAGAAAGAAGTTATCGAGTTAGAACGAGAATATATTGTTCCGTTAAAGCGAGGTGTTTTGAATGTTCCTCAATATAGAAGAGCTAAGAAAGCGGTTAGGGTTTTAAAAGAATTTATTGTTAAACATATGCAAGTTAGAGATAGGGATTTAAGTAAAGTTAAAATTGATATGTATTTGAATAATGAGTTATGGTTCAGAGGAATTAAAAAACCGGCAAATAAAATTAAAGTCAAGGCAAAGAAGATTGCTGGAATTGTTTATGTTGAATTAGCGGAAATTCCAAAAGTTGTTGGATATAAAATAGCTCATGCTGAAAAACTGAAAGCTAAAGCTCTCGCAGGAAAAGTAAAACCTTCTAAGCAGGATAAAAAGCCAGAGGAAGAAGATAAAGATAAGGATGGCGTTAACGATAAATTAGAAGAAAAAGAAAGCGGTAAAGCCGTCGCAGAGAAAGCGGCTAAAGTAGAAAAAACTGCTGTGAATATTCAAAAACATACTGCTCAAGGTAAGCATTCTAAAAATGTTACTCCGGTTCGTAAGGTTTTGAAATAAGTTTTTAAGTTAGTTTAGTTTTAGTTTTTTATGAAATATATTAGAAAAGAGTTGCGTAAATGTTCTGATATTGATAGAGCGAAGAATTGTCAAAGATTTTTTAAAACGGGCTCAGGTCAGTATGGCGAAGGCGATATTTTTATTGGAGTTACTACTCCCGATATAAGAAAAATTGTTAAAAATTCTGTTAGTCGTGTTAATTTAAAAAATGTTAAAGAGTTGATTAATTCTAAAATACACGAAGAAAGATTAACTGGAGTTTTAATTTTAGTTGAGATGTTTAAAAAAAGCCAGAAGGAAATATATGATTTTTATTTAGAAAATTCTAAGGGTGTAAATAATTGGGATTTGGTTGATTTATCAGCCCCTAAAATTGTTGGAACCTTTTTGTTGGATAAATCAGATAGGAATATCTTATACAAACTTGCCACTTCTAAGAATTTGTGGGATAAGCGAATAAGTATTGTTTCTACTTATGCATTTATTCGAGCTGGAGAGTTTAAAGATACATTAAAAATTTCTAAAATATTGCTTAAAGATTCTCATGATTTGATACATAAGGCTGTTGGCTGGATGCTTAGGGAAGTTGGAAAGAGAGATGCAGAAATTCTAAAGAAATTTTTGAGAGATAATTATAACGAGTTATCCAGAACAACTTTGAGATATGCTATTGAAAGATTTCCAGAGGATTTAAGAAAGGAATATCTGTTGGGTAAATATGAAAGAAATTAAAGATTTATTGAATTTTAGTTTGATTAATATAGATAAGCCAGCTGGCCCTACATCCTATTCCGTTTCGGAATTTTTGAAGCGACAATTAAAATTAAAGAAAACTTCTCACATGGGGACTCTTGATCCTAAAGTTACGGGAGTTTTACCAATTACACTTGGAAGAGCTTGTAAGTTGGCTGATTATTTTATTAAACACGATAAGACTTATGTGGGTATTTTACATACGCATAATGAGCAGGATATTGAGAAGTTGCAAGGTTTGATTGATGAAAATTTTGTTGGTAAGATAAAACAAACACCACCTCATCGCTCAGCGGTGAAAAGAGAGGAAAGAGAGAGGACTGTCTATAATTGGGAGTTTTTAGAAGTGTCAAATGATAAGCGTGATTTTTTATTTGAGTGTAAAGTGGAAGGGGGAACGTATATTAGAAAATTGTGTTCAGACTTGGGAGAGATGATTGGAGGTGCTCATATGGGAGATTTGAGAAGGACTGAAGCAGGAATTTTCGATGAAAGTAGTATAATTAATCTATTTGATTTTAAATCGGCTATTGATAAATATAAAAATGGGAATGAGGAACCTCTTAGGAAGATGTTAGTTCCCGCCGAGATTGCTATTAAAAAGGTTTTACCATTCGTTAACATAGATAAAAAGGCGATTAAAGGTCTTTATATTGGAAAACCGTTATTTAGAGACAGTATAATTAGTGATATTGGTGATATTAAAACTGACGATAGGTTTGCGGTTTTTTGTAAGGATCAATTTATTGGTATTTATAGAAGAACTACAGAAGAAATTATTTTTGGAAGAAG
This sequence comes from Candidatus Woesearchaeota archaeon, assembly GCA_964485325.1. Classification (GTDB taxonomy): domain Archaea; phylum Nanobdellota; class Nanobdellia; order Pacearchaeales; family GW2011-AR1; genus JAGVXH01. Next base: position 38,650 of record CAZAIT010000002.1, read on the forward strand.
TGAATTTGTGTTTAACTGATATATACTTTAAAAGATAGATTTATTTTTAAGTGGAGTTTTCATGAAATTGTTATGGAAAATGATAATGATGATGTAGAAGGTAGTGAGAATATTAATTCCATTAATCAGGATGATTTTTTGATTGAAGCGAAAGAATTTTTTGAAGTTAATAAGTCGGAAATTGGTAAAGTTGCAAAAGTGGGTAAAAAAGTAGTTGAAATTAGTTTTGAAGATTTTTCGGCACATTCTCCTTCTTTAGCTGAAAATTTAATTGAAAGACCGGAAGAAACTATCCAGTTACTAGAGATTGCACTTGAAGAGTTAGAATGGGCACCAAATGACGCGAGAGTTAGATTTACAAGTATAGAGAAAGGTCAGGAACTTTTTATTCGGCATATTCGTTCTAAACATTTAGGGCGGATGATTTCTATTGAAGGAATTGTTAGACAAGCTTCAGAGGTTCGTCCTTTAGTCACAAATGCAAAATTTGAATGTCCTAGTTGTGGTACAATTATTGCAGTTCTACAAATTGAAAAAAAATTCAAGGAACCAAGTCGTTGTTCTTGTGGTCGTAGAGGAGGATTTAAAGAAATTTCTAAAGACATGGTAGATGCTCAGGTTTTGACTATTGAAGAAGCTTCTGATAATTTGCATGGGGGTGAACAACCAAAACGAATGACTATTTTTCTAAAAGAAGATTTGGTTGATCCTAATATGGAAATGAGGACAACTCCGGGTAGTAGGATTAAACTTGTTGGGATATTGAAAGAGATTGCCATTTCATCTTCAAGCGGGGCCATGTTAACTCGGTTTGATTTGGCAATAGAAGCTAATAATATTATTCCATTAGAAGAAAGTTATGAAGATATTGGAATTAGTGAAGAGGACGAAAGAGCTATTAAAGAATTAGCTGGGAGTCCTGATTTTTTAGAAAAAATGGTTGATAGTATTGCCCCATCTATTTGGGGGCATAAAAATGTTAAGAAAGCTTTGGCCTTTCAGTTATTTGGAGGAGTTAAAAAAACGAGAAGTGATGGTACTAAGATGAGAGGAGATGTGCATGTTTTATTGGTTGGTGATCCTGGTGTTGCAAAATCAGTTATGCTTGGTTTTATTGCTGGAGTTGCTCCGAAGGCTAGATATATTTCTGGTAAATCTTCAACTGCTGCAGGTCTAACTGCGAGTGTTGTAAAAGATGATATATTGAAGGGATGGAGTTTGGAGGCTGGGGCTATGGTTCTTGCGAATAAAGGGATAGTCTGTATTGATGAGTTTGATAAGATGGATGAGGAAGATAGATCTACAATGCATGAAGCTATGGAACAACAAACTATTACAATTACTAAGGCAACTGTTCAAGCTACCTTGCGTTCTCAGACGTCGGTATTAGCAGCTGCCAATCCCAAATTTGGACGATTTGATCCGTTGCAATCTATTCCAAAACAGGTTAATTTAGCCCCATCTTTACTTTCTCGTTTTGATTGTATTTTTATTATGAGGGACATTCCTGGAAGAGATAGTGATGAGGCTATTGCGAATCATGTTTTGATGGAACATAGACAAGTTGCCAAACACGATGTGATTGATAACGATTTATTGAAGAAATATATTTCTTATTCTAAGAAAAAATACGATCCAGTTTTAAGTGAGGAAGCCGTGAAAGTTATGAAAGATTTTTATGTTGGACTTAGAAATATGCCCCAGATTGGAGATGGACCTAGTAAACCAATTCCTATAGGTGCTAGACAGTTGGAAGCTATAGTCAGGTTGTCGGAAGCTCACGCTAGAATGCGTTTATCTAAGGAGGTTGAAGTGAAAGATGCGGTTGCCGCGGTTGATTTAGTTAGAAGTTATTTAATGCAAGTTGGTTACGATAAAGATACTAAGACTTTTGATGTTGATAGAATTACTGGAAATCCGGCTTCAGCAAGAAACAAAATCCATATTATACAGGATGCTGTAGAGGCTCTTGAGAAAAGGGTTGGAAAAAGAATCCCGTTAGAAGAATTGAATAAATTTCTTGATGGTAAGATGAAACAATCTGAGATTGATGAAGCTGTGGGTAAATTATTAGCTTCCGGAGATTTGTTTAGACCTACTCGTGGTTTTATTAGTCAGGCTAGATAAAATCGAAAAAGTTCCCTAAAAATGTTGTTGCATAGACCCCTGAGGGTAGAGTAAATTCTAACATGATTTTTTTGGAGCCTTCGAATTCTTCGTCATCTAATGTTTCTATTTTTATGTCTTTGACTTCAACTACTGCTTTCCTAAAAGAACCTTTCATTCTTAAATAAGATATTTCTTTTATATCGAAATCTTCTAATTTTAGGTTATGGTTTTCTAGAGTTTGTTGTTCTATTTCTCCTAATCTTCCATCGTAGAATCTGGTTTTGTATCCAACTAGTAAACAGCTAGTTTGCCCCTTTTTTGTAAAATCTAAATTTTCAGAGAGTGCTTGCCCCAAGATGTCGTTAAATATCTTTGACTGTACGGCATTTACATACATTAGCATATTTTTTCTATCTACTTTTTTTATGGCTCCTAGATAGTCTCCCCGGTTTCTTTCTAAATAATATTTCATATATTCTCCTTGGCGCTGATTATCTTCAAATATTTTTTTAACAGCTTCTTTAAATTTTCTTTTGAGGATTAATTTTCCTATATCTACATTATTATTTTTTGTTCCGAATCTTTGTGGCCCAAAGTAGTTTGGAAACCATTCCAGATTTCTAATATGTTTTATTATCCCCATGGCATCCTTCTTACTTATATCTCTTAAAATTATTTTGAAGTGATTTGCTTCAAGATATCCCATTTTAATTTTTCTTTTATTCCATTTAAAATTCTTTAAAATTATTTTAGGATGGTTGAATGATTTTATCTTCTCTAAATCAGGATTAGTTATAGAAATTCTTTGTGATGTCCATGCTCTTTTGTCTTTAGTTCCAGCATATCCTATCTCATCATTTCTTTTATTTAAGATTAGTGAGATATCTTTTATTGTAGAGAAGTGGTCTAAATCCTGTTTTTCCATTTCGCAACATAAGAATTCTTTTGGGGAAGATAAGTCCAGATTTTCTAAATTTGTGTTTAGATTTGGATTAAAATTTTCTGATATTTTAGTTTCCCACTTTTCTCCTACTTCTTCCACTATAAAATCTTCAACTTTATGCTTAAGTTTCGCAGGAATAATATCTATATCTTTCATAAAAATAAAAGAAAACTAGAGTATAAAAATCAATCACCCTTTACTTGGTCGCTCATAAAAAATACTTTATTGGAATTTGTCTCGTGTATTTTACCTTCTTTTTCAAAAACTGTTAATGCGTTAGGTAGAACAAATTTCCCAACAATTCCTACCTTTGAATATACAATATAGTTAAACAATCTCTCCTCTCCTGCATTTAAGTCTCCAATATTCCAATGTAATCTTCTGCTCGCTGCATCTATCTTATCTGGTTTAACTATTCCAAATTTATTATAGATTTTTACCATAGCTGGAATTTTATCTATCAATGTTACATTTTCGATGTCCTTTTTTGCCTTAACAGAGATTTGAATCTTTAATGCAAATTGGTTGTTTTTTGTTTTTACATGCGACACAGATTTTTTTATTTCTATTTTGGATTCTGAAAATCTCTTGAATCCTAATAGCGTTAATATAGAAACAATTATTATAAGAAACGGTAGAATATAGTTTGTTTTTGCTTTTATTACATATGCTTCTGCTGGGGCCAATTTTTCTTTTATCCACGTATATTGAATCACTGCACCTTTTCTTTCTATCAGTGTTGGTTCGATATTAAAACTTGTAAAAAGTCTAGAGAAAATATTTCTTTTTGTGTTTATTTGAATATCTTCTAGAACATTTCCGGAATTTACTTTCATAATGGTTTCGGTCTTAATTAAGAATCCTGATTTATCTTCTGTGGAGGTTATGTCTTTTTTCTCTCCAAGATAAAGAGTCCCATCAATTTTTTTTGTTCCTATTTTTGTTCGAAATACCGATTCTATAACATAAACTCCAGCCTTTGTTTTTCTCATCTTGTTTTCGTCTACATCTACTGTTATTTCTAATTTTTCATTTGGTTTTATACTAAATGTTTTTTCGGTTTCAAAGAGGATTGATGAAAATTTTGCAGAAAGATTGTCTAGTTGAACTGGTTCTTTATTCTGAATATAAAATGAGATTTTCCCAGAAGTTGGTTCAATAGAATCTGAACTTATTTCTATTACATCTTCTAAATTCATCAGATTAATTACTATTTTCTCGTCTGTTTTTTCGAAGCCTCTATGATTTAGTGTGTAAGCGAAAGTATAATATCCTTCTATTTCTCTTAAATTCTTTGTCGGAGCTATAGTAAATTCTTTTTGAAAAGGGTCTTCGTTTATGTAAAACATCTCAGAAGGTTGAATCGAGACATCGGCTAAAGTGTATAAATTATATAGTCCCCCAGATGCATTTTCAATTTTCAGGTTTAATTTTATTGAATTTTCTAAATCTCGTACAATAATATTTGTGTCATATTCTGCAGACATTTCTAGAGCTGAGATTGTGCTTAGAAAAAACATCCCCATAATTAAGAATAGTATTGACTTTTTCATATAATAAAATATAGAAATTATTTTATAAGCATTGTTGTTGTTTAATGATGGTGTTAAACTAACGGGCTGGAATTCTTAAAAATTCTTTTGTATCACTTATTAGTATTTTTGTTTCATCTTCGAGATCATCTTCGTATTCTTTTACGGTTTTTCTTATAATGTGTTTCTCATAAACAGATCTCATAAATTTTAAAAGAGGGTTATCTTCCCACCTTTTTTCATAATCTTTTATTATTGTTCCTCTAAAAACTATTTCTATCTCTCCTTTGTTTGTTTTAACTTTTTTCCCATCAATTTCTACTTCGACATCTTGCATTCCTAAGATATGCCAATCTAGTTTAATTTGGTATTTGAAATAATCTGTAATTTTTCTTTCTGCGGTCCATCTTATAATTATTTCTTTACCGTTTCCCTGAAGTTTTTCATTATAGAGGTCTTCAGTTAACTTATAATCTTCGTCTTTAAACCAATCGAATAACATATCATAAAGATCTGTGTATTTCCAATGACCTGTTTGCTTCATCTTTTCCCTGTATACTTCTTTTTTTTGTACCATCTTAATATTTAATAGAAATAGATTATATAAACATTATCTTTTATTGTAGCAGGTTCCACATAACCACTGAGCCTCATCGTGATATAAAAGTTCAAATTCTCCACACTCTTCACATATTCCCTGTTTTCTTGGAGCGTTTATATTACTTCTGTTGAGTTTCTCAGTTTCTTCTTTAATTTTGAATGTTTCTGTTATCATTTCAAATAAACCTGGGTCAATTTTTAAGACGTCTTTTATGGTTAAAAATCCTATTAGCTTTCCATTCTCTACTACAGGAAGACGTTTAACTTTCTTCTTTTTGAACTTTTCCATTGCGTCAGTTATATCTGCATTTGGTCTTATAGTAACGACTTTCCTTTTCATTAAATCCTTAACTTTGATATTTTTAAGCTCAGCTTTTGATTTTTTTACAATTGCCCATATAATATCTTTTTCTGTCAAAAGCCCTTTTAATTTTCCGTTATCTTGTATAATAAGGCTACCAACTCTTTTCTTAACCATAGTTTGAGCACATTTTTTTAAATCTGTGTCTGGACTAACGTGGATGAAATTCCTTGTCATCAAATCTCCAACTTTTACACCGGTATTCATATTTACATTAGGTGATATATGTTTAAATATATTTAGTAGCATTTTACGATGACAGTTTGAGCCTAGTCAATCACAATAATCCTTATAAAGAATTTTAGTGATTTTTGGATATGGATGAAGGAGTTGTATCAGATGATGGGCAAAGGACGCTTGGGAGAGATGCACAACGGAATAATATTTTAGCGGCTCGTGTTGTAGCTGAGACGGTGAAAACTACTTTAGGTCCGAAAGGAATGGATAAAATGCTTGTTGATAGGGTTGGAAATATTGTGGTTACAAATGATGGCGTGACTATTTTGGAAGAGATGGATATAGAACATCCTGCGGCCAAGATGATTGTTGAAATTGCAAAGACACAAGAGAAGGAAGTTGGGGATGGAACTACTACGGCTGTAATGTTAGCTGGGAAATTGTTAGAAAACGCTGAAAAACTTTTGGATATGAAGATTCATCCTACTATTATTACACGAGGTTATAGATGGGCGGAGGAGAAAGCTCAAGAAATTTTGAAAGATTTAGCCATAGAAATCAGCTCTAAAGAAGAATTGATGAAAGTTACCCAAACTGCCATGACAGGTAAAGGTGTAGAATATCTAAGAGAAAAATTTGGTAAAATAGTTGTAGAAGCTGTCGATATTGTTGCCGAGAATGGCCATGTAGATTTAAATGATATTAAAATAGAAAAGCAGAAAGGAAGATCAATTGAAGATTCTGAGCTTATTAAGGGGATTGTTTTAGATAAAGAACGAATTAATTTAGAAATGCCCGTTCGTGTTGATGAAGCGAAGATAGCTCTAATTGAAGAAGCTTTGGAGATTCATGGTCCTGAAACTGAAGCAAAAATTGCGGTTTCTACTCCAGAACAATTGCAGAGCTTTCTAAATCAAGAAGATTCAATTTTAAGGGAAAAAGTGGATAAGATTAAAGCATCTGGAGCAAATGTTCTTTTCGTTCAAAAAGGTGTTGATGAATTAGTACAATATTATTTAGCTAAGGCTGGAATTTATTCTGTACGTAGAGTTCCGAAATCAGATATGCAAAATTTAGCAAAAGCTACTGGTGGAAGGATTGTTTCCAAATTGAATGAGATTAATGAGAGCGATTTGGGTTATGCTGAATATGTTGAAGAGCGAAAAGATAGCGAGGGTGGTATGACCTATGTAATGGGTTGTAAAAATCCTAAAGCGCTTACTATTCTAATTAGAGGCAGTACGGAACATGTTCTCGATGAAGTTGAGCGTGCGGTTCATGACGCTCTAGGGGACGTTGCTGTTACCTTAAAAGATTCCAAAGTTGTTCCCGGAGGAGGTGCAATTGAAATTGAGTTATCTAAAAGATTGACAGAATTTGCGCATACTCTTAATGGGAGAGAAAGATTGGCTGTTGAACAATTTGCGTCTACTATGGAATTTATTGCGACAACTTTAGCTGAAAATGCTGGGATGGACCCAATTGATGTTTTAACAGAATTAAGAGCTGCTCATGATGCGGGTATGAAAAATGCAGGATTAAATTTATTCACCGGTAAAATAGAGGATAATTTAGTTAATGGAATTATTGAACCATTAAGGGTAAAAACTCAAGCGATTGCTTCGGCAGCAGAAGTTGCGATCATGATTCTAAGAATTGATGATGTTATTGCTGCAAAGAAGACGGTTGGTAATCCTGGAAAGTTAGGTGGAATGGCTGGATATGATTAGAGGACCTTGAAAAATTCTATTATTGTTTATGGAAATGTTTAAATAAATTAAAAGTGAATAAAATCTATGAATAAAGTCGTGATAAGTTTTGTAATGGTCTTACTGATTCTAACGGCCAGTGTATTTGCTGGTCCTAAGGATATAAGAGAGGATATTAAAGATCATATTAAAAAAGAAAAAGGTGTGAGTTTAGAAGATAAAGATATAGCAGAGGTTAATTTTACTGATTTACCCGAAGCTGTAGATATAGAAAAGATTAGAGATACAAATATTGTTATTTATGAAGTTAATTATAGTGATAAGCCGCTTTTTGTAATAACATCTTCAAGTGAGTTATTTCAGGAAGAAGTTGTACCGACATATGATACAAGGTTATTATTACAGTTCGGATCCAGCGGATCTACCCAAAAATCAGATTTTCTTAATATGGCTAATGGTGTCCAGGGTAGCTTAGAAAAGGGATATGTAATGCTAAGGGATGGAAGTATAACTGGAATTGCAACAAACCTAGAAATCATGAACTCTGCTAAAGGAGAACAGGTAGAAATTATAATATATAAGAATGGGGAGCAGGTAGGATTTAGGAATGCTTTGAACACTGATTCTGTAGGAGTGAAGGTAGATTATGATATTCAATCAAAAGGAATTGTAAACTTTAAAGCAGGAGACGTTATTTCGGTTTATGTAGATTCTGACAAAGGCACTAGTTGGAGTGATGTCACAACTACAATTGAAATAACTAATTAAAATGAAAGAAAAAACTAATTTAAAATCTAAGAGAAAATATCTTATAGCCTTTGGTGTTGTATTAGTTATTGCTTTGGGGATAATCTTTTTCCAAGCTAATTTTTCTGGTAATGTTGTTTTAAATTTAGATGCCGACTATCTTGAAGGAGAAAATTTAGATGGAGTGCTTAGGTTGTCTTTAAATAATGGAGAGTTTATTCCCGCATCTTCCTTAGTTGTGTTTGAGAATTCTGAACAGCGAATAGAATTTGTTTTAGAAGATATTATTTCTGAGGACCCTATTGACGGAAAATATTATATTCAGACTAGAAATCTTTCTGGAGAGGGAATGGGGTATGGAGCAATTGGAAATAAAAAAACTTATCCTGAACTTTCTTTTGTGTTTAATGTATATTCTGAATCTGAAATAATCAAAGAAGATGAGTCTGCTGATATAGGAGGGGATGTTGAGAGTATTCCTGAAGAAATAATTGATTCAGGTGAAGAAATAGTAGACGAACCTGTTAGTAAAAATGAAACCGAGATTATTGAATCTGTAAATGGAACTGTAGAGACTATAGAACCTTCAGAGGTATTTGAATCTAATGAGTCAGAAAAAGAAATTATAGAGATTACAGAAGAAATAATAGAAAAAGGTGTTGAGAATAGTGAACCTGTGATTGAGTCAGAAATTATAGAAGATGCTCCAGAGGCTGATGTAGAGCCCATTGAAGATATCCCAGAAGTCGAACCAAAACCTGCAGATGAACCCGAAGCTAGCGAGGAAACTCTAGAAGAACCAAAGGAAGCTCCTACTGAGCCCGAAGAACCTTCGATTATAGAGAAAGCTGCTGACGCAATTGCTATGAGTTTTGCCTCTCTTTTAGGTAGAACATCAATTACTGGGCAGGTAACTTTAGATTTAGAGACAAGTGTTACCGGAGTGGTATCTGAGACTTTATTTAGTTATGATTTGAAATCGGGACAAACCGCAGAGCTGTTACCAGGTAGTGTAAAATATGGCAATTTAACTCTTGATGATGACAGTATAAGTTTTGAAGTTAATAATGGAAAGGTTAGTGTCTCTAGCAATTATTTTGAAAGTGAAGAGGGATATGGTGAAGTTTACTTAGGAGATGGTTTCCAGGTTTTTGAAATTAATCTTTCTGTTATTGGATTGAATTTTAGCAAAGGAGATTTAAATATAAATTTTGTTTATAATGAGGAAGAAGTTATTTCTTTATCTACTGTTCTCCAAGAGGGAAAAATCGAAGATGCTAATGAAGTAGCTTTGGTAGAACCTATTATAATTTCTTCAGAAAATCTCACAGGGGACGAATTACTAATTTTATTTAAGAGATTTAGAAATGTCTCGGTTGAGACTACTCAATCTGAAGTGATAGACGGGAGATTAATAAGAAATTATAAAATTGGAGATTATGAGTTAATATCTTCTTATGATTATGATATGGGAATTACGGATTCTTTAAGAGCTCAAATGGAGAGAGATAAGATTAATTTTTTAAGAGATTTGGCTAAATCTATATCAGAGGAAGAGGTTTTTTCCGAAGAGGTAGAAGAATTTCTTGTAGTATCTAATTTTTAAGTTTGTATATTTTTAGAAACGAAGACTTTTTAAATTGAAATGATTTAAATAGTTTATATTATTGGTAGTATAAGGAGGTTAAAATGAAAAAAATAGTTATAATGGTGGTCATCTTGTCAGTTCTATTGGTTGGAGCTGTGGGGTACATCGGATTTAATTTCTATTCTAATGCTAGATATTCTCAACAGGTCGGGATTTATAATCAAGGGTATAATGTAGGTGCAGGAGAAACAATTGCACAGATTGTAGAATTAGCGTCTACATGTCAAGTAGTTCCAATCCCAGTAAGTGAGAATCAAAGTATAGAAATGATTGCTGTTGCATGTTTACAACAACCAGCAGCTTAATAATATCCAGTTCTAAATATTTATAAATTAGAATTGTTTGGTTGAGTCATGAAGGGAAGTGAATATTTTTTTATTATTGCGGGTTTATTATTGGTCGTAGTAGTTGCTTCGGCGTCTAGTAGTGAAAATTATAATAATACCTATTTGGTTACAGATTTAGGAGGGAGTCTCAGTTCTGAGACTTCCAATAATAGTATAGTTGGAGGAATTGTTTCTGGAGACCTAAGTTCGGATAATTATACTAATCAGCTTGGAGTTTTTTATGGATTGAACGTTGTGCCGGATAATCCAATAGTTTTTTTAAATACTTCGAGTGGGAATAATGTAACTTCCAATGATCTTTTGTGTAATGCGGTTGTTCATGACGACGATGGAGATATTTTAACAGTTTCTGTAAACTGGTATTTGAATAATTCCTTAAATTTAAGTGTTGAATATCCTGGAGTTGCAGATGGTACGAGCTTTAGTGCGATTCTTGATTCTAGTAACACTACTAAAAATGATGTATGGAATTGTGGCATGAAGCTTAATGATGGAAGTAGGGATAGTTCTTGGGTTAACGCATCTAATTTAACGATTCTTAATTCCTTGCCTGTCGTGACTTTATTTTCTCCCTCGGATAATTCAGCTACTACAAATAGAACTCCATTATTTAATTGGACCGCTATTGATTTAGATGGGGATATTTTGACCTATGATATTAACATAACACCTTATTCTGGAGACAATCCTTCGGTTCTTGATGTTAGATATGAAACTGGTTTGAATGATTTGAACTTTGTACCTTCTCCTGATTTATTATTACTATACGACAACGGTTATCATTATAGGTGGAAAGTTCGAGCAAATGATGGAGATGATTATGGAGAATGGACAGACCAGTGGTCAATTGATATATTATCAGAGGTTAGTATTATTCTTACCGTAGACAATATCTATTTTGGTGATTTACTTATAGGAGAGTCAAATAGCACAGAAGAAGGGATTGCACCTTTTGAAATAGAAAATAACGGAAATTCTTTTGTAAATGTGAGTGCGAATGCTTCCTCTCTATGGGAAACAGAAACTAGTGCTAGTGAATATTATCAATTCAAAATAGACAATATTACTGGAGAAGAAGGCTCTTTTAATTGGCCAGGCTCTAAAACAAATTGGTTTAATGTTCCTTTAACGGGATTTGTCGTTGCTGTTAATCAATTAAATTATACTGATGCTACAGATAGTGCTGAAATTGATATTAATATAACAGTTCCTTCCAGTGAGGATCCTGGAATTAAATCTTCATCTATTGTATTCTTGGCGGAGTTATCAGAATAATGGTAAATAAAATAATGTTAAAAATTGATTTGTTTTTAATCATAGGTAGTTTAGTAGTTTTGATTTTCTTGGTAGGATATGTTAGTCCATTGGTAATTTCTCCACTGGATAATTATGAAAGTTCTGAAGGGAATATTCTTTTTTTAATAGAAAAAGCAGATAAATTAGTTATTGATGACAATTCCGAATTTACAAGTCCCGATGAGTATAATGTAGAAGACGGATTAAAAATTGATTTGGAACCCGGTCAATACTATTGGAAGGCTGTTGGAGTTTTGGGCAGTAAAGTTAGAAGTTTAACTGTCGAATCTTTAGTTAATTTAGAGTTAAGAAAAGTCGATGGTGAAAGTTATGAAGTGATTAATTCTGGGAATACTAGATTGAATGTTGATGTTTATGATGGAGTGGAATTGGTTGATAAAATTAAATTAGAGACAGATGAAGGATTGGAATCACAAGGAACTAAATTTGTAGGAGAGATGAAATGAAAAAATTAATTTATTTGTTAATTTGTATTTTTATGATTAGTTCGGTTTATGCTCTTGGTGTTAGTCCTGGACGAGTTACTATTGACTTTGAAGCAGGAGCTCAAAAAGCTGTTAATTTTGAAGTTATCAACTCTAAAGGTGAAGATATTGAGCTTAGCTTGTCTGTAGATGGGGATATATCCGAGTATATAAGTATTGGATCCAAAGAAATTTCTATATCTTCTTCGGAAGAGTCAAAAGTTTTTAGTTATAATCTTAATTTCCCAGATAGTCTTGAGCCCGGTATTCATAAAGGTAGAATAGTTATTACAGAAGCCCCAAAAGAGAGTGATAGCGGAGATTCTCATGTTGCTGCTAGATTGGCGGTTGCTACGCAGGTGTATATTAAAGTTCCTTATTTTGGTAAATATGCAACTTCTGAAATGGTTATTCATGATGCTGACGAAGGAGAAGATGCTGAATTTATTTTTTCTGTATCTAATGAAGGGACATTTGATTTAGATTCGGTAAGAGCCGAGGTGGATGTTTATAATTCTCTAGATGAACAAGTTAGTAGTTTTAATACGGAGCCAATCTCTATTTTAAGTGGAGAAAGAAGAGAGCTTATATATGATTGGAGAGCAGATGTTCCAATTGGAGAGTATAGGGCTGTGGCTACAGTAATTTATGATGGAGAGGTAGTAAATCTTGAAGGAACTTTTAGTGTTGGAAGCAGAGATTTAGAATTAAAAGATATTAGTGTTAATGATTTCTCCTTAGGAGAAATTGTAAAGTTAGAAATGCTTATTGAGAGTAAGTGGAGTGAACCTATTGAAGGGGCATACGTGGAGACACAGATTAAAAATGATAAAGGAGAGGTTGTATCTATCTTTGAATCAGCTGCTCATGCTATTGAACCTTTATCTGAGAGAGTGTTTATCTCTTATTGGGATACAGAAGATGTGGATTCCGGAGATTATGATGCTAAAGTTTCTATCAATTATGGTGAAAAAAGTTCCAGTAAGAATTTGGAGTTTCAAGTGAGAAATAATAAATTGACTGTTATTGGACTAGGTTATGTTATATCTAACGGAGACGGCGATTCTGGTAGTTTAGTCACAGTTTTAGTAATTGTAATAGTTTTCCTTGTTTTAGTAAATTTAGTTTGGTTCTTAGTATTAAGAAAAAAAGTAAAAAAATAGGCTCCCTCTTTTGAAAGAGGCGGATTGTAAATCCTAACGTTTTTCTCGCTTGTTCGAAAAAAAGAGGTTCCCTGGCGTCTCGACAAGTACCTTCTGAGGAAGGCAAATCAGAAAACCATATTCTGAATGTTACACATTCAACTTCGTGCTTGTCCGGTGCTTCGTAAAACTTCGCTTTATCGTGCTGTCCAGAGGACTCCTGCACGCGCTCGTTTCGGACTTCACATTGTTTATTATATGTTAATAATTATCTGAAGTTTATCTATTATTAAGACTGGCATTAGAGATTCTCTTTTCCCTGTTTTTTCTGCATGGAATTCTATAAATCCGAATCTTTCCAATGTGTTTATATCTTCTCTGACAGATTTAAAGTCTCTTTCTAGTAATTTTGCTAGGGCATATATTGATTTTGGATGTTTTGATTTTAAAATGTATAAGATTCTAGCTTTTTCGTTGCTTAATAGAGATCTAAGTAGTTTGATGTCGGAGAAATCATGAGGTTTTTTAACTCCAGTCATCTTAGAAGTGAACCTTGTTTTATTTACGTTTACATCTACGTATCTTATTTTTGTTTTTTGTTTTTTTGTTTTTTGTGCCATTTGTATTCTAATTCATATATATGGTAAGTTTGTTTAGATATATAAATCTTATGTTTTTTAGATATGGGTTATTTTGTACCATATATAGATATTGTTTGAAATTTGTGTATAATGTGTTTTTTGTGAAAATGTTATACTTTCTCATGATAACGGAAGCTTTATAAATAAACCTCTGAAAACAGGTATTTTTAAACGAAATCTGTTGAGATGAGCGGGGTAAGCTTTATATAGGGAAAATGAGTGTTGTAGTTATGCGTTATTGTTTATCAATGATGCTGACTAGTCAGTGTTCGTATAGGGACCCTAGTGATGACACTTATAACGCTCCCTAAGTTATAAGACTTGCCAGACTATTAGAAATGTTGAATTCGCATTTGCGAAGCCTTGAAGAAGGCGGCTAAACTAATAGTACTGAAAGGAGGTTTAATAATAATGAAAAAAATATTTAAAAAAGCTATGACAGTTTTGAGTGGAGTTGCTTTAATTGGAATGACTGTAGGTGTGGCTTCTGCCGCTGCTTACCCTGCTCCATTTACAAGTAATACTGCTATCGTTGTTGGTGCTAATGCAGCTCCATCTGATGGTATCGCTGCTTCTCTTATCGCTGCTGATTTAGACGCAAACGCTGTTGTAACTACAACTGCTGGTGGAACTATTACTGGTGAAACTGCAAGTCTTGAAAGTGGTTCAGATCTTCTTTATTTAAATGATGAATTGAATGAAAATGTTCAGACTTTAACTAAAACTGATTTACCTACAGTCTTGGCTGATGGAACTTTTGTAGATGATGCTGGTACTAGCTATGATTATGAACAAACTATTGTCATAGGAACTAGCGCAACTAACAATTTTGCATTTGGTAACACAGATAATGATTTAGATGATCCAGCTTTAATGCTTGAATTATCTAATACTGCTGCAACTGAAGTTTACACATCTACTGTTACTTTCAATAAGGCTATCAATTTTACTTCCTCTAATTCTGAAGGAGAAGAGATTGTTCTTTTTGGAAAAACATACACTGTTGGAACTGCTACTGATAGTAATACTTTGATATTACTTGGTGGTGCTGATGCTGCAACTATTAACGTTGGAGAATCTACAACAATGGTTGTTGATGGAATATCTTATGATGTTTCTTTAGTAGGTTTAAGTTCTGCTACAACTACACAAGCTAGTGTAAGTGTTAATGGAGAGACAAAGACTTTCACACAAGGTCAAACTAAGACTATTGGTGGAATCGATGTATACGTAAAGACCGTTTTCCGAACAGGAGACGATGCTGGATATGCTGAGGTTCAACTTGGTGCTGATAAGTTAACTCTTGAAACAGGTAATGCTGTTCAAACTGGTTCTGATGCTGATGATATAGAAGGAACTTTGGTTACTTTTACTCCATCTTCTGCTACAGGCGTTGAAGCTTTAACTAAGATACAGATTGAAGTTGCTGCTGAAGACAATGATAACAACCATTTAATGGTTGGAGAATCATTTGTTGATTCAGTTTTTGGTAGTTTTATGTTGAATTTTAATAGTGTTGTGAATGGTCCTACATTTACAGACCAGAAAGATACTGGTAGAACTACTCTTGAAATCCAAAAAGGTGGAAATCGAGAACTTCAAGTTGAGCTAACTGATAATGCTGGTAATACGGCTACTATCCCATTTGCATTTGAAACTAATTTAGCTGATGATGATGGTAAAACTATTGAAATTGTAGAAGGTGCTTCTATTGCACAAGATGAATATTTCATCTTAAACAGTGGAAATAATCAACATTTTATGCAAATGACAAAAGTTAATATGGTAGCTGCTACTCTTGCTAATAGCGATGTAGCTATGAAGGATTTAATAAGTGGAACTACTTATACATTCGATAATCATGACTTTAATGCTGGATATTCCGCAACTATCTCTGGGCAAACTTATAACATTACTAATGTTAGTTCTACAGAAATAAAAGTGGTTTCAAGTGATTATGGGATTGGTACAGGTATTACTAATGGTAACGTTGTAGATGTTTTCCCAATGATAGAACTTATCTCTGGTGAAGATACTCGATTTGCTTTTACAGATAGTGTATTGGTTCTTGATGACTTTGTTAATGGTGTCGCAAAGACTGTTACATTGAATTTACCTACTGGAACTCTAGAAATTGCGGCTACTGCTGCTGCAAATGTAACAACTGTTGCTGATGTAAATCTTCCAATTAATACTGGAATTAATACATTAGTTGGAGATGTTTACTATAATGTTTCCTCAACACTTACAGTTGCGAATACAACAGATATTACTGTTGCCATTGCCGCTGCTCCTGCTACAGGAGGTCTTGCTGTAACTACTCCAGGTCTTCTATTTGTAGAGGATGAGGATAAATCTGACGGAACTACAAAGCCAGCTATCCATATAGTTACAACTGATACTGGTGCTAGTGGATATACTACTGTTTCTTCTCCTGTATTCTCAGGAGTTACTGGGGATGCTGATTTCGATACTGAAACATGGGACGATACTGACCTTACAGGTTGGTTGACTAACTATGGTACATACGTATGGAAGGATACTAGTGATTCAAATCAGAATTTTGTTGGTTTGAGTTATGGTGATGCTATGATGTATGCTGAGGTTTCTTTCGCTGAAGGCGAAGTTTCTACAACTACATCTGCTCCAACTGAAGCTGGTGTTATGACTGTTATGGATGACGCTGTGTCATCTGTTGCT
>CAZAIT010000003.1:0-48929 GCA_964485325.1 Candidatus Woesearchaeota archaeon
GAAAATCTGGATTTCTATACTATGTAGATGGACAGGGAAACGTTTGCGAAGCTAAGATGGCTAGGGGTGGTAAGAAGAAGAAAGCAGTAAAGAAGAAACCAGTTAAAAAGGTTGTAAAGAAAACTGTAAAGAAACCAGTTAAGAAAGTAGCCAAAAAAGTTGTAAAGAAAAAGAAGAAGTAAGATTCTTCAATTATTATTATTTAATTTATCATATTCAATGAATCTCCTCAGTTAGGGAGCTTAGGGGATTCATGATTTTTTTTAATTCAGAAAGTTTATTTTTTGCTTTCCCAGTTCTCAATTGCCTTCCTTAAGGCGTCAGCTGCAAGATTAGAACAATGTATTTTTATTGGGGGTAATTCTCCAAGTGCTTTCGCAACATCATTATTTGTAATTTTTTTTGCTTCTACTAAAGATTTCCCCTTAGCCAATTCTGTAGTCATAGATGAAGTAGCAATTGCCGCCGCACACCCCATAGTTTGAAATTTTATATCATCAATTTTATCATCCACAATTTTTATCATGATTTTCATTACATCTCCACACTGAGGATTACCTACAGTAGCCTCTGCATCAGGATTTTTCATAATACCCATATTTCTAGGATTCTGAAAATGGTCAAGAACTTTCTTACTGTAATCTATATTAGTCATCTGAGTTCAACTCCTCAATAAGTTTTTTCACATCAACACCATGTGCCTTAGCTCCGTTTTCAATAGTTTCGAATTTCGCCATTGGACATCCGCCACAAAACAAACCTCGGTCAGCTAACTTCTCAGCAGCTCCCTTGTTAAGCTCAATCAATTCAGCAAAAGTCATATCCTTACTAATTTTATTTTTCATTTTTTACCTCCTTACCAATTTCTTCAAATTTGAATGGACTAATCTCTCTCAATTTAGCAACATGTTTTTTAATTTTATCAACTACATAATCCTCATTCCCAATGATATCATCTCCCAAAGTAAGCCTTAAACTCCCATGTATATACAAATCCTCAACTTCTATTGCTTTCAGAACATAACTCTCTGTCAATTTAGTAGAGGCACAAGCAGAACCTGTAGAAACACAAATTTCGTCCTTGTCCAACATTATCATCAAACTTTCGCCCTCTATCCCGTAAAAAGATACATTAATATTATTATAAATTCTATTTTCCATAGATCCATTAATTCTGGTTCCAGGAATTTTTAGAAGTTCTTCAATTATTTTATCTCTACTATTTTTTATTTCATTTTCTTTCTTATCTACATCAAGCGCAGCGGCCAAACCAATAATTCCAGGTATATTTTCTGTTCCACTTCTAAATCCGTTTTCTTGTCCTCCCCCAGTCATTATAGCAGACATTTTTGTTCCTTTTTTCACATATAGAAACCCAATTCCTTTTGGAGCATGAAATTTATGTCCAGAAACAGAAATTAGATCAATATTATCCAAATTTAAATTAACCTTTGTAAATCCTTGAACAGCATCGGTATGAAAATAAATTCCCTTATCTTTACAAATTTTTCCAATTTCTTCTACAGGTTGAATTGTACCAATCTCGTTATTAACATGCATCACCGAAACCAATAAGGTATCTTTAGAAATTTTATTTTTAATATCTTCAACTTTTACAATACCATCCGAGTTAACATCAATATAATCAATTTTGTACCCATTTTTCCCCATATCTTTACAAGTTTCTAAAATAGCGGGGTGTTCAATAACCGATGTAATAATATGTTTCTTGTCGGGACTTGCTTTAGCCAAACCTCTTAGCGCTAAATTATCAGATTCGGTTCCTCCAGAAGTAAATATAATTTCGGAGATATCACAACCAAGATATTCAGCAATTTTCTCTCTTGCTTCTTTTAATTCTTTCCCAGATTTTTGTCCGATAGAATGCAAACTTGAAGCATTACCATATTTCTTAATAAAAAACTCTTGAACTTTCTTTGCAACTTCAGGACTAACCTGAGTAGTTGCCGCATTATCTAAATAAAGTTCCATTAATATTTCGGCTCACAATTACAGTAGCCAAGAACCTCCTTATTATATTTTTTACAAACATCGCAAGAACACTTACTATCTTTCATAAATTTCAGAATTCTTTGAATCTCATTCATAGCGAGCTTGGGGTTATCATTAATAATTTTTGCAGATTTAGCAACTTCTCTTTTTGTTTCAGCATTCAACTTAACTTTATTGGCTCGTTTATTTGAAAGGTATTGTGAGACCGCAGCCTTGCTAATCCCTAACATATTACCGGCTTTTTCGTAGCTCAATTCATATTTTTTAGTCAAAAGCTTAGCTAATTCCTTCCGGACAGACGGAATTATATACCAAACTTCGATTTCTTGTAATAGTAAATACATATTCACTATAGTTAACTTTCCTTTATAAAAATATCGTATACAGCGTTATCAAAAAAAATTATTTAACTTTTGCCCAATACATGTTATCTAAATATTTTCCGTCTTTCTTTAAATCTTTTTTATGAATTCCTTCCAGAACGTAACCTGCCTTTTTTAAAACCCTGGCTGACGCTTTGTTAAAAGACCTACAACGAGATTCAATTCTTTTTAAATTATATTTTTTAAAGGCATAAGATGTAATTAATTTCAAAGCCATTGTAGTTATACCCTTACCTCTAAACTTAGGATGCAATGAGTAACTAATTTGAGCTTTATGTTCAATATAAGGCACATTTAAGCCATGAATTTCAATAGATCCAGCAACATCACCTTCTACCTCAATAGCAAATGTTTCTGAAGAAGGCTTCTTCTTTTTATATTCTAAAATATTCTTCTTTATTGATTTTCTAACACCCTCAATATTCTTTGTATAACTCATCATATTTTTTATATTATCTTTGTCTAATTCAATTTCAAAAAATATTTGAGCATCAGATAATTTTACATGTCTTAAAACAATATCTTTTGAAACTTTCATTTCTTTCATTTCATTTCATTACCTCTTAAGTATTTACTGTCGTCAAGTTTTAAAAATCTTTTGGCGTTCTCATACATAACTTTTTTGTAATCTTCATCAGATAGCCTTAATCTTAAGTCTTTTTCTAAATCCTCTTCTTCTTTCATAAAAGGATAGTCTGTATTGAAAATTATGGAATCCGTTCCGACCATATCAATTAGTTTTCCTACATAATCACTTGTATGTGTTTTAGTTCTTGCACCTTGAGTATTAATTATAGGTCCTGCTTCGACTATAAATTGATCAGCATTTTTTGATATTTTCTCTAAGGTATCTCCACATAGTCTGGCTCCATGAGCAAACATTCCTTTAATAGAATATTTTTCAAAAAAGTCCATCCATTTTGAGGGATCGTTTCTTTTTTGTAGGTATTGTAATGCATTACCAGGATTACTTTGGAAATAATCAGTATGTGGTAGAACAATATTATCATATTTTTTCATTAACATTCCTATTTCTTCTGAAATATCTTCTGGACCTAGTGCAGAAGCAATTCCATGGACTTTAACAATTCTATTAGACTCCAATACTTTTTCAAGATATTCAGGAGTATCTCGTGTTAAATGCAAAAGAGGATATTGAAGAAATTGTGTCCCTGGATATTTCAGAGAAGCTTCGATTAATTCCTCTCTCGTTAATTTATTAGGTATTTCATAAGGATTTTCTGGAGTTTCTCCATAAATTTTTGTACCATCAGATTTTTGAAGAACTGATCTTGAGATTATCCCATTTGCTGCTGTTTCCCAAACACTTGGAAAATATATTCCTTTTTCAGTTTTATATCCTGGACAAACAGTAGACATAGCACCTACTACGTCATATATTCCATTTGTCTTTTTCATATAGTCAGCAATATTGCCTGTTTTTCCTGATCTATCAGTTCCAATTAGCATATGGCTATCCATAAGTTTTTGGGGTTTCAATGATTGTCTATGTTTTACTTCCATATAATAGTAACACTATATATGTATTTAAACTTTATTATTAGAATCTTTGTAAAAATAGTAAGATATATAAAGATTAATACATATATACAAATATGGGGCAAGATTTATTAGATACTAAAATCTTATATCATTTAAATATTGATGCAAGACAAACAGATTCTCATATTGCAAAAAAGGTTGAAACATCTCAGCAAGTTGTAAATTATAGAATAAAGAATCTAATAGAGAAAGAAATTATTATGGGGTTTATGACCACAATTAATTTTGGGTATTTTGGATTTTCAAATTATAGAATAATGATAAAATTAGGCAATATAAGTAAAAAAGAAAAAGAATCCCTACTTAATCAATTAGCTAACACTCAAAACGTTATGTTATTATCAGAATGCGGAGGTAAGTGGGATATAATATTAAATATAATGGCAGAAAATAATTCTAGATTTCAAGAAAGACTTTCAAGAATATTAAAAGAACATGATGAATTTATAATAAACTATGATACATTTACTACAATCGATGGGGTCGTCTTCGGAAAAAATTATTTAGACACGCCTAATGAGAAAAAAAACAAAATTCTATTTGGTAAAGAAGAAAAAACCAATATTTCAAAAACTGAATTAATAATATTGCAAGAACTTTCTAAAAATGCAAGAATAAGTATTTCAGATATGGAAAAAAAGTTAAAGATTAACCATAAGACAATTCTAGAAAAAATAAAAAGCATGAAAGCAAAGAACATCATCACATCTTTCAAGCCAGCTATTGATACAACAAAAAGAGGTTATTTTATGAGCAAAATATTTTTAGATCTAAATAGAATAACAGAAAAAGAATACAAATGTCTTCAAGACTTTTTACACTTGAAAGGAGAAGTAATTGGAATTATGAGGATGATTGGAAAATGGAATTATGAAATTGCATTAGAGACGTTAAAACAAGAAGATACTTGGAGATTATATCAAGAAATTCAAGAATATCTAAAAAATAAAATTAGGGATGATAGATTAGTTCCGGTTTTTAAAAAACATATGTATAACTATTTTCCAGAAAGTCTATTAAAATAAATAAAATTATCTAATTTATACTAATCGCGTCAACTGGACATGCAACGTCTTTTTCACACGTTAACTTTTCAACTTCAGATTTTATAACATAAGCTTTCCCATCTTTCATCTCAAAAGAACCTGGGCATGTAGCCGAACAAGAGCCACATCCAATACATTTATTTTTATCTACAGTTATTTTATGAGTCATTTAAACAAACCTCCTTTTTTTATAGTATTAATAATTTAATATATAATCTATTTATTCATGAAGATATCCAATAACATTTATAAAGTTAATCAGACACAAAACAATATGGTAGCTACACTAATTTGGGCAGTAATCACGGCAGTAGTAGTTGCGGCTGTTTTTTTTATTTACTACAACAGATTTGTAAGATTATCCCATCAAGTTGACAATTCTCTAGCACAAATAGATGTTCAATTAAAAAAACGTTCAGATTTAATTCCAAATTTATTATCCTCAGTAAAGGGATATATGAAGCACGAGAAAAAAATAATTACCGAAATAACTAATGCGAGAAAAGCTTTGGTTTCAGCTAAAGGTATCGAGGATAAAATGAAAGCCGGCAATCAAATGCAATCAGCGCTTAAATCAATCTTTGCAATTGCAGAAGGTTATCCAGATTTAAAGGCGAATACAACTTTCTTACAATTACAACAGGAATTATCCGCAATAGAAGATAAAGTAGCATATGCAAGACAATATTATAACGATGGGATCATGTCTTATAATGTTATGACAAATGTTGTTCCAGGAAAATGGTTCGCATCAATGTACGGATTCAAGAAAAGAGAATATTTGAAAATCCCAGAAGCAGCTAGGGCTGTACCAAAGGTTGAATTCTAATATACTATATTCTAATATATATAATGCAGTATATGTTTCTATATGCCATAAATAATATAAATACTTTTTTAGTACAAATATTATGACTAATATAGACTATAGTAATCCTTTCGAAGACATCTATAACAATAATTCAAATTCCTGGAGTTGTTTCGACATTTTAAGAACTCATAATAATTATTCCGACAAGGGGATTGAAGGATGTAGTGACTCAGTGTCTGACCCTGCAGAGAGTATCGAAAAACATCTTTCTGAGAATTTAGGAGAGGACAATCCATTAAAAAGACTTCATTCTATAGCTGGCTCCCTAAAGATTAGAAAACGAGATTTGCATCAAGAAGCCACTGAAATAGAAATTGCATCTTATAAAATTAGAAGAATAGCTCAAAATCCAGTATCAAACTTTTTACATGGGATTTTTCACAATTGAAAAATATAAAAACCCAATTTTCGTTTCTTAATTATGCAATCCCAAAGATTATCCTTTCACGAAGAAATTAGAAAAAACAAAATCAGTTCATTTTTTCTAATAGGAATAGTTCTCGTCGTTCTTTTAGCGTTAGTCTATACAGTAGGTTTTGTCCTAGGTGGTGATTATTTTTTCTTCATAATAATATTTGGAACTATTTTCTCTATAATTTATGTAGTTAGTGGATATTACAAATCAGCCACTCTGGCAATAGCTTCAGTAAACGGGAAGAAAGCCTCTGGCACTGAGTTCAAACAATATCATAATATTGTAGAAGGGTTATGTTTGGCATCTGGGCTACCAAAGCCAAAACTTTACGTAATGAAGAATCAACAAATCAATGCATTTGCCTCAGGAAGAGATCCAAAACATGCCGTGATTTGTGTAACAACAGGAGCCCTAGAGAAATTAACAAAACAAGAATTAGAAGGAGTTTTATCCCATGAACTTTCACATATAGCAAATTACGATATAAGATTCATGACTTTAACCGCAGTCCTAGTAGGAATGATAGCAATCATATCACAAATATTTTTACGAAGTTTATTTTGGTCATCCTTATCAGGAGGTAGAGGCGGTAAGAATAATAATAATGCAATTTTAATGATAGTTGGAATAGCCCTTGCGATCTTGGCGCCAATAATTGTAGCATTAGTCCAATTAGCTATATCAAGAAAACGAGAGTACGCCGCAGATTCTTCAGCAGTTAAATTCATGCGAACACCTACAGGATTAATAGGAGCACTTAAGAAAATACAGCACAATGCCCCAATGAAGGTCTCCGGAGCCGTTGCACCTCTATTCCTAGCAAAGCCATCAAAAGATAAAGAATGGTTTATGACTCATCCGCCATTAGGAAAAAGAATATCTAGATTAGAAAAAATGTAATTACTTTATTTTCTTGAAGGTAGCCTCCCTCTGGTACAAAACAGGAATGGTCCAAATAAGTTTATGTAATTTGTAAAAATAGGATATTAAACGAACTTTAATTCGTTGTACAGATTGTTAGTTTCAATTCGGGAGCCCTCGCCTAAAAGAAGAAATCATAAATCTAAATTCCCTTGTAATCTTGTAACTCCAGTATTTTTGAAATTTGCAAGATAATCCATAATTTGAAGACTAAGTTGCCCAATTTGATAATGTAATGTATCTTCAATACTTTGTGCTTTCCCGACTTGATCTTGAACTGAAGCTTCCATCCCTAATGGCAAAAGAACTCCTGTACAGTCAGCCAACGTTTTATTATCTCCTTCACTCAAAGTTCTTTTAAATCTTTTTAATAACCCAGAATAATGAAATTTAACTTTTTCAAATTCATTTCTTACTTCATTATATCTTTCTTCTGCTTCTTGCAAATTTAATCCTGCATGATACTTAAGTGGTTCTATCATATCAATTGGTTACGTTTTAAACTTTATAAATCTTTTGTCTCTTTTGAGTTACAACACCTATGGCTCGGACTCCTGAACTCTAAAATTTTTCCCTCGGCATCGTTGCACTAAATTCTAGATTTTTCCGTTGGTCAGACGAAACCAACAGGAATTTAACGATTCCGAAACTTTGCAGGCTACGTTCAAATCGCCTTCGGCGACTTCGCTTATTCTTTCTATTGTGTGCAATTTTGAAATTTTACTTAATAAATAAAAGTTCTTCAAAAAATTTAAAAACTATTGATTCCACATATGATTTATGAAAGCGATTATTTTTGATTTTGATGGCGTTATAGTAAACACTTATGAACACCATTATCAAACTTTTACTAAAGTTTATGAAAATCTAGATAGAGAAACACACAAACAATTATTTGAAGGAAATCTTCATAAGTTAAAAGAAAACCTTGTAGTGAAAGATTCTTCAATAGATGAGTTTGAGCTTTTAAAAAAAGGTTTACTTAAGCAAAAAATCTCAAAGAATGTTTTAAATGTTTTAAAAAAACTTAAGAAAAAATACTTTCTTTTTATAATTTCATCCCACAAAGAATCCATTTTAAATGCTTTCTTTGAAAAAGAAAATTTGTCTAAATTATTCAATAAAATTTATGGGTTTGAGACTCATAAAAGAAAAGACGTTAAGTTCAAGTTGCTTTTTAAAGAATATAACCTAGATAAAAACGATGTTGTATTTATTACAGATACTCTTGGTGATATTTTAGAAGCTAAAAAATTAGATATTAAGTCAATTGGTGTAGATTTTGGTTTTCACGAAAGAGAAAGGCTTGAAAAAGGAAAGCCATTTAAAATTGTTTCAAAGTTTAAAGAAATTTTGAAAATAATAGAAAAAATGTAATTACTTTACTAATAAATACTCGTGTACTTTTTTAGCCGCAATAGCACCTTCCGATGAAGCCGTAACAACTTGTTTAAAGAAATTATTAGTAACATCTCCTGCTGCGAATATACCCTCAATATTTGTTTGAGCCTCTTTATCTGTCACAATGTATTCATTATCCATATCAAGCCCTAATCCTTTCACAATTTGATTAGTTGGAATAGCTCCAATCTCTATAAAAACACCATCAACTGGAATTACATGTTCAACTTTATCTTTATCTGGCCAATCAGTTATAATTTTTAAATTTTTAACAGTACCTTCTCCTGTAATTTCTATAGGATCACTATGATAATGAATTTCTATATTTTCTTTTTTACAAATTTCACTTAAACTAATAGGTTCGCATCTCATTTCATGTCTTCTATAAACAATATGGATATTCTTACAAATAGTAGATAAATAAAGTGCCGCCTTAGCTGCCGAATCAGCACCACCAATCACAGCGACAGTTTTTTCTTTAAAAAAGTTCCCATCACAAGTAGCACAATAACTAACACCCTTACCCAAAAATTCTTTTTCTCCAGGTATATTCAATTGTCTATGCTCAGTTCCAAGTGCAATAATCAAAGTTTTACTATTAATTTTTTTATCGGCTAAGCTCAAAATAAACCCACCCTTATTTTTCTCAACACTTGTTATTTCTCCTTCTAAAAATTCAGCTCCAAATTTTTCCGCTTGAGCTTTAATGGTATTCATTAATTTAATACCCGGTCCAGCATATCCAGGCCAATTTTCTATTTCTCCAGCTAAGTTAGCCGTTCCACCAAAAGATTTAGCAACAACCAAAGTTTTCAAATTATATCTTCCAGCATAAATAGCAGCGGTCAAGCCAGCCGGACCTCCTCCTAAAATAATCAAATCATAAATTTCTTCCATCAATAAATAAAACATAAAACCTTTTTATATCTTAGGTAAGTCTGTTAACCAATAACATTTAAATAACTAGAAAGGTAAATATTAATATGGATACAAAAGAGAAGTTAGAACTTATAAAACATAATATGGAAGAGATTATGACGGAAGAAGATTTGATCAAGCTTCTGGATAGTGATCAAAAATTAAAACACTATATAGGTTTTGAGATTTCTGGAAAACCACATTTAGGACATGGTCTAGTTTGTATGTCAAAAGTAAAAGATTTAGTGGATGCAGGAGTTGATTGTACAATATTTTTAGCAGATTGGCATTCTTGGATAAATGATAAGTTAGGAGGAGACATGGAAGTAATCAAAAAAGTTGCAGTTAATTATTTTAAAGAAGCACTTATCGCAGCGTATAAATGTGTAGGTGGAGATGTTAAAGATTTAAAATTTGTTTTAGGAAGTGAATTATATCATAATAATGATAAATATTGGGAAACAATGGTGGACGTTAGTAAACATACCACGATGGGAAGAATAACACGTTCAATAACAATTATGGGACGGAAAGAAGGAGATAGTGTAGATTTTGCCAAGATGCTTTACCCTCCAATGCAAGTTGCAGATATTTTCGCTCAAGGAATAAATATTGCCCATGCAGGTTTAGATCAAAGAAAAGCTCAAGTTATTGCAAGAGACGTAGCATTAAAACTCAAAACAAATCCTTTGCTAGATAAAGATGGCAAAAAAATAAAACCAGTAGCAATTCACGGGCATTTAATATTAGGATTGCAAAAACCTCCTGTTTGGCCAGTTCCAAAAGAGAAACTTCAAGATCTATGGTCAAAAATGAAAATGAGCAAATCTATTCCAAATTCCGCAATTTATATGACAGATGAGGAACCAGAAATTAGAAAAAAAATAAAAGGAGCGTTTTGCCCAGAAGGAGAAATAGGATTTAATCCATTATTAGATTGGTGTAAGTATTTAGTTTTCATAAATAATTCTTCAACCCTAGAAATAAAGAGATTAGAAAAGTTTGGAGGAGATGTGATTTATTCTAACTATAAAGATTTAGAAAAAGATTTTGGAGACAAAAAACTTCATCCTATGGATCTTAAGAATGCATTAGCGGACAAGCTTGTAGAAATTCTTACTCCCGCGATGAAACATTTTTCAACTCCAAAAATGAAGAAAGCAAAAGAAGAAATGGAAAAATTAATTATTACTCGTTAATCCTTTCCAAACATTTATATATTTCTAATTACTACATTAATTATGCAAACGCAAAAAAGGATGTGCCATTTGAATTCTAATACCTTTCTAGCTTGCAAACTGATCTCTATTAAGTTCTGTTAACAACGCGACATTTTTTTCCACAATGAAACAAAAATTAAATGTCGCTATTCAGACATATAATCTTGAAAAAGAAAGACACAACAACTGCTTATCTTGCGGAGAAGATATCAGGCATCCTATTTGTCCTAACTGTATAGCAACAGGGTTTAATCAGTGGATAGAGAAATTTCCAGAACAAAAACAAGTAAGAGAGGACCTAGATATATTTATGAGAAAGCATAAAAAAATAAAAGGAAAATCAAAATCATGTGTTTCTTGTGGCAGCGAAGTCCATGTCTGTCCATATTGTTTTACTAGTTATTTATACAAATTAATCAAAGAAGCTAAGATGGGAGTTAAAGCGATGTCAGAATTTCTTTTTATTTTCAATTTTGATTTCAATCATAAAGGATATTCCAAAGAGCTAGAAGCATATGGGGGATACTAAAGTTTAAAACACAACTTATGTTTTCCTACTTATGAAAGAAGCATTAGTTTTATATTCAGGAGGACTCGATTCTCGTCTAGTTGTGCGGATGCTGCAAGAGCAAGATTTCCAAATTACTGCCCTTTATTTTGAATTACCGTTTGGGTGCGGATGCTGCAATACTTCATGCAATTTTAATTTCACCCAAAAAGAGAAAGTTAAGATGGTAATTGTCGACGTTACAAAAGAACCTCTTTTAACAGAATATATAGAAATTCTAAAAAATCCAAAGTTTGGTACAGGTTCCGGAATTAACCCATGTAAGGATTGTAAAATTTTTATGTTTAAGAAAGCAAAAGAATATGCTGATAAAAATAATATAAGTGTAATAGCAACTGGAGAAGTTATCGGACAGAGACCAATGTCCCAGATACCATCTGCAATGAGGATAATAGATGAAGAGTTGGGCTTCGAAATTTTACGACCTCTTTGTGCAAAAAAATTAAAGGAGACTTCTTTTGAAAAAAGTGGATTGGTTGATAGAGATAAATTATTAGACATAAGTGGGAGGGGAAGAAAAACTCAAATGGGATTAGCTGAAAAATATAATATCAAATATCCAACACCTGGCGGAGGATGTTTTTTATGCGAAAAAGAACCTTCTTCCAGACTAAATTTACTTTTAGAAAATAATTTAATTACAGAAAAAACATTACCCTTAAGTATGATTGGTAGGCATTTTTTTATCGACAAGACATGGCTCATTGTAGCAAGGGATGCAGAAGAATCCAAAATTATTTCAGGATTTCCAAATTCTATTAAAGATGGTATAGGAAAACCAGCAGTTTATATTTCAGATGAGAAACAAAAACAAAAAGCTTTAGAGCTCCAAGAGGCTTATTCTAGTGGAGACAACGAAGATAAAAGAAATAAATTTTCCGAATTTAAATTATGACAACAGTATGGACATTTACAAATCAGAGAGAACTCAATAAATCTCAATTCATAGATTATATAGAACGTAAAGTTTTTAGAACAATTCGTAAATATCAGATGTTACCGGAAGACAAAATCATTAAGTTAGAGAAATCAGAAAACATCAATACAGTTGTTCTTAAAAAAATATTAGAAACGAAATTTCAAGTAAAATTCTCTTCCACTCCAAATTTATCATCAGACAATTTGTCTCAAGTAGCGGAAGATACCTTCAGACATATACTTAGAGGAGACTTTGGTTACAAATTACCTGCTGAAGATCATCCACTAATTTATTTGTCCGATAAAGAACTAGAACTTTATGCTCAGCTCAAAGAGATAAAAGGGACTAAGAGAAAACAGGATAAAAAAATTCAAGCTCTCTTTAATAAATTCATGAAAAAAAATCAAGATCTCGAACTGAATGTAATCAAAGCACTTAAGCAATTGAATTAATTATTTTTTTAAGTTCTCTAAAATCTTTGATAATATAATCAGGTTTTTCCTTTTTTATTGTAGACAAATTAGACCAAGCACATTTATTATGAATTGCAATTGCAATACATCCTGCTTCACGGGCATACTCTATGTCAGAAAATCTATCCCCAATATAAATTGCTTCCGAGGGTTTAATCTTCATCTTTCTAAAAAGTTTTTTCAACATTTTATCTTTCTTAGTAAACTTATCAGCCCCATATATTTTCTTAAAAAGTCCTTCAATTTTTAGTTTTTTAATAGAGGCTTTAAGAAAAGAAGTTTCTGAATTTGAAACAATAATCAGTGGGTATTTTTTACTTAGTTCCCATAATGGATTTAGAGAAACACACTGTTTAATTCCACCATCTAGAGCAGCCTTTGTAAAATATTTGTAGAATTTTTTTCGCATAGCTTGCATATCTTTAACTTTCAATCCCAATTCTTTAAGAATGATTTGCATTTTGCTTCCCATTAGTCTCCGCAATTTTAAATCATCAAACTTGTATTCATACTCTCCTAATATCCGAACCATAGATTCATACGAAATTCTCTTTGCATCAGAAATCGTCCCGTCAAAATCAAAAAATATTGCTTTAATCATTTTATATCTTTAAGAATAGATAGATAAATGCAGTTAAAAAAGCTAATCCCGCACAAACAACTAAAGTATTTATTATTCCAAATATTCCAATTCCAATACCCGTTAAAAATACAGCTATTGAGTTTGCTATTGCCCAGTTAATACTATTCAGAGAACCAAGAGATGCCCGAATTTTAGAATCAAATTCATGTTGTAATGCAGAATCCTCCAGAACGTCTGTAGCCGCCAACATAATCATTAAAATTCCCAAAGAGATAATAGAAATTATTAATGAGTTAAAAATCGCAAACGAAATAATAGAGATTCCGATAATAAAAAACAATAAAATGAGTCCGAATTTAAATTCTTTTTTATGAGCTATTTTTTCTGCTAATAATGGTCCCATAATAGCGACAATGGCTAAGATCGAATAAATTCCTGGGATGAACTCAGGGCTTAAATTAAAAATAGTTACAAACATTAAAGGGACACAAATAAAGAAAGAACTTATAGTCATAGTGCTTATAGCTCCTCCCAAAATCAATATCCTAAGTTCTAAATTATTTTTATGCATAAGATATAAGAAAGACTCTTTTGCCTTGATAAAAGATTTCTTAATATAATTATGTGGAACTTTTTCTGGTTTAAAATTTCTTTCTTCCATATATTTCCAAATAATAAATAACAATATAAGATAATTTAGAGAAATTATTAACCAAATAAGTCTAAAACTTATTGCAACAATTATAAATCCAATTAACCCACCTAAGACACGACCACCTTTTTCAAAGATGTATCCTTTAGAGATTAATTTTACTAATTTAGATTTGTTTTTAACATATCTTAAAGCATCAATTGCCCAAGCAGAACATGCTCCAGAACTAAATGCCCAAGCGATATCGCCTAGTATCCAAAAACTAGCAAGTATCCAGAAATTCTTAAATAAAAAAATCCCAAAGAATGCCACAGCCATTAAGAAAAATGAAATCATTAGAGATTTTTTTCGTGAATCATAATCTGCAATTGCTCCAGTAGGGAATTCAAAAAAAGTCATAATCAAAGTAGAGATAGCAAACAAAGTAGTAACTGCAATAATATTAAACCCTAAAGAAATAAAATAGATTAAAATAAGTGCATTAACTAAAGCTCTTCTCATCCCGTGAGAAAATTCAATACCATTACGAATTGTTTTTACTTTTGTAGAAAATTTCATTTTATTCCTCTTTATTAGACATAACAAATATTCTTTATAAAATTATTTAATATAACCGCCTTTCTGCAAGTTCCATAATTTTTTGTATTCGCCTTTCCGATTAATCAATTGTTTATGAGTTCCTCTCTGAACAATTCTCCCTTTCTCCATAACAATGATTTTATCTGCATGCATAATAGTTGATAATCGATGAGCAATAATAATAGAAGTTCGCCCTTCCATTAATTTTGCTAAATCTTTTTGTATTTCATTCTCCGTCTCACTATCTAAAGATGAAGTTGCTTCATCTAAGACTAAAACTTTTTTATTCGCCAATAGTGCCCGAGCAATCGAAACTCGCTGTTTTTCTCCACCAGATAGCTTAACTCCTCTTTCTCCTACGATTGTTTTCTCTTTCTGAGGCATCTCTGCAATGATTTCATCCAATTGAGCAAACTTAATGGCCCTCCTAACTTCTTTTACCGGAGCGCCTGGATTCGAAAATTTGATATTATTCCAAATAGTATCATCAAATAAAATTGTCTCCTGTGGAACAATTGCCATCTCACTTCGAACCGATTCTTGTTTGAAATTGTTAATATTTTCTCCATCAATTAAGATCTCTCCACTATCAACATCATATAGCCGATAAAGTAAATTCACCAAAGTAGATTTTCCACAACCCGAATGTCCAACTAAAGCATATTTTTTATTGGCAGGGATTTCCAAATTAAATTTATTAAAAATCTTTCTTTTAGAGTATTTAAAATCAATATTCTTAAATTTAATAGAGCCTTTTTTAATTTTCATTACCCTTGCCCCAGATTTATCTTTAATCTCATTTTCAATTTTTCCATATTCAAACAAATCTTGGAAATCAATCATGGATCTATAATACATTCGGATTCCATGAACAAAACCAAACAAAGGTCCAACAATATTTCCGTAGATAGTATAAATGAAAACAATTGCACCGATTGTCAATTCTCCTTCTAAAAAACTAATCATGGGAAAATATATCAAAAAGAAAGCACCAATTCCCAAAATAATTACTTCGCCGATATCAAGAAACTTAAAAAAGTTCCAAAAACGAACAAACGCAATTTTAGTTTCTTCGCTCAGCTTATGGAATCGTTTCTTGACAGTATTCTCTTTTCCAAAATATTTTACAGAATTAATATTCATTAAAAAATCACTCAGATTTCCTTTTTCCCTATCTTCTTTTGTGTTTGCATAGCCACCATAAGGTTTAGAAATATTTTGAATCGAAACATTGTATATTATAAAAACTATAATGGTTATAACCAAAACGATCGCCGCAGTTAAATTAAAAAATATTAAAGAAATAACTACCACAATCATTGAAGTGATCAATGGAGCAATATTAAAAACAATCACATCAGTCATTCTTTCAATAGCACTAGCTCCACGGCTAATTCGAGATATCAAGCTCCCAGTCTTATGTGTTGCATGAAAATTATGTGAAAGTTCAATTATATGATTAAAATATCTCCTTTTTAAATCTACAATCATATCAGAAGATAACTGAATAATAAAAATTTGCATAAGCCACTTAAAGACGATTTTAGAAAGCAATACAGCAAAGAATACTATAATCAAAATCAATAAGATATTTATAAATTCTGCTCTCATTAATAAATCTCCAGAAAAATCTGTTCCACGATCAATTAATTCTTTGAAAATATATTTATCAGCAACATGACTAATAGACATTAACAAAGTCAGAACTAAAAGGATTGCAGCTTTCCATTTATATTTACTAAGGAAACTCAAATATTCTTTAAAATTATATTTAAAGTCGATATCTTTCTTGAATTTCTTCATATCTAATTTTTCTTTTTTTGCCATAGTTGTATTAATAATTTTATTTTTGTAGATAAACTTATGCATAAATAATTATAACAAATCAAGTTAACAATAGAAACAACAGAGAAGAGATTTATAAATTTTCCTTATCAATTCATACGTTTTAATAAGTCGTTAAGTTTTGCTGCATTTGCAGATCGGTCCTTTATTCCGGAAACTTCATAGGTTTGATTGCCACCAATGTTTGCTCCTTTTGAAACTGTTAAATCTCTTAATAATTTTTTTCTAACCATTTCAGATATCATTAATTTAGAACTGTCCGAGTCGGAGATTCTTTTAGCTAGAGAAATAGTATTTCCTATACTAGTATACTTTAATTTCTCGCCCACTTTAGAAGCTATCAATTCTCCAACATGTAAACCAAGATTAAATTCAATTTTATCTTTGAATTTTTTATTATAAGCATTTAGGTTAGTCAAAACTTCCATCCCAAATTTAGCTGCTAAAATTTCATTACTATAAGTTTTTGTTATAATCGGAGAGAACACTACAAATATATGATCATCCTTCCAATCCACAAGTCCCTTGCCCTTATGGTATTTAGAGTCGGCAGAATTACGAGAAGCTTTGTTTATTATATCTTTCAAAGCTCCATTAGCTGTTTCACTTAGGGTGTTGTAATTTTTAACATTAAGAGATGCTACTGCAGAAACATATTTTTCACCATTCAAAACTAGAGTAGATTCTGCTCCTTCATTTTTATTTTTTGTAAAATCCATCATGCTTTTATCTTCATGTTTGTAATTTTTTGAATCAAGACTTTGAACACTTGGAGATTTATTTGTATAGTTTAAACTATTACCTATACGAGATCTAAGTTTTTTTGGAATTTTTTTCTCTATATTTCTAACGGTTTTTTTAATAAATTTTTTCTTTCCAAGGGTTTTTGTTTTACGATATTTTATGAATAAGATTGTACCAACTGCTCCAATAACTATAATTAAGATTATCCAAATTATTGAATAATTGTTAAATATTCCCATCCCATTAGAATCATTAACAGATATTACTCTTCCAGTCAATAAAATATTCCTACTTATTGAATTATCTCCATCATTAACAAAAATATCATATTCTCCATTAGGAGCTTTTAGACTAAATTTTCTGGATTCACCTACCTTTATATTTAAATTAAGCTCGGTAATTTCATCTCCTATTTGAACATCAATTGATTTATTGTATAAAACATTCCCAGTATTTGTTATTATTAAAACCGAATCTTCAAAATCAAAATCAACTTTTTGGTTTTCGAGTATTTCAAATTCTCGCTCTTCATTTAAATTATTAAAAGAACTAAGTATCCTCCATATTCCAGCACTTGAATTTGAAACAAAATTAACATCTACAAATTCTCCGGACTGAACATTAGCTTCAATCAATTCTCCGTTTGGAGAAGTAATTTTTATAAGAGCCGTTCCAGTCATTTCAATACCCGATTGATCGAAAACATCAACACCTATTGATAATTCTTCATTAGGATTAATCGCAACATCGGACATACTTGTGACAATTGAAGAAGCTACCTGGTTTATACTAAAAGAAAGATCAACGGAACCTTCATTCATAACCCCACTTCCTCCAATATCATAAGCACGAACTTTTAAATGATAAATTCCAGCTTCTATAGTTTCCGGCATAGAAAATATTTCAGTAGCAAAACCATTTTTAATTACTTTACTAAATGAACTAGCATTTGAACCTTCTATAAATCCATTTAATAAATTTCCATTTGCTTTAGTAGCATCAACATCTACAGTAATTGGTTCTCCAGGATTGTAAGAAGGTTTGTCTAAAAAAGCACTAACGATAATATTATCACTTATCTTAAAGGTTTTAGTAGAAGCAACGTTGGATCCAAGAGATAAAAAGATTTGACAATCTCCAATTATTTCACCTAAGTTCCCAATCTCCAAATCATTTTTATCTAAAATAACATCCGTAAAATAACTTTGCTCTTCGTCTAAAGAGAAGTCCCGTGCTTTTAATTTGATTAAATTTGTAGTATTATCTTCACAAGTTAAATCAATATTTAGATTACCAGTGTCAGCTCCAACTATTCCATTAACATCAATATAAAGAGTATCGCCCAAATTATAGATATCTTTAGGCTCCGATATAGAAATTTCAGCAAAGACAAAAGAGCACATTAAAATAAACATCAAAGCGGAAATATATCCAAGTTTTTTCATATAGTTCTTACTTATTTTTACTATATAAATATTACTCACTTTTAGTTTTCCTAGTTTTGAATGGATAAGCAGTTTTATAAATATCTAAAGACTAATTCTATCATGGAAAAAATGAAGGTGAATCCATATGACATCCAAGGCAAAGTAGATTATGATAGGCTTATATCGGAATTCGGTCTAAAAAAAATAGATAAAAAACTTTTGAAAAGAATTGAGGCTATAGCAGGGGAAGTTCATCCATATCTAAGAAGAGAAATATTTTTTGCACATCGAGATTTAGAAAAAATTTTAGATGCCTATGAAAAAGGAGAGAAATTTTTCTTATACACTGGCAATGGTCCAAGTGGCGCAATACATTTAGGGCATTATTCCATTTGGAGTTTTGTAAAATGGTTACAAGATAAGTTTGATGTAGAATTATGGTTTCAATTTACCGACGATGAAAAATTCTTATATAAGAACATGACATATGAAGAAATACAAGAATGGACTAAAGATAATATGAAGGATGTAGTTGCAATGGGATTCAATCCACAGAAAACACATTTTTTAGTTGACACAAAACATGCGGGCATTATGTATCCTGAAGCAATTAAGGTAGCAAAAAAAATAACTTTCTCTACAATAAAAGCATCGTTTGGTTTTACAGATTCTAATAATATTGGAAGCATTTTTTATACAGCAATGCAGACAGTTCCTTGTTTCCTTCCAAATGTTATAAATAAGAAAAATCAATATTGTTTAATTCCACTTGGAGTTGATCAAGACCCCCACTTCAGAATATCAAGAGATGTTATAGAAAAGCTCGGTCACAAAAAACCAGCGATTATTCATGCAAAATTTTTTTCGCCTCTAACAGGAATTTCAGGAAAATCAAGCAGTTCGGATAACGGAAAAACAATACTAATGACAGATGATGCAAAAATAGTTAAGAAAAAAATAAACAAATATGCTTTCAGTGGAGGAAGAGACACGGTGGCAGAACATAGAGAAAAAGGTGGCAACGTTGATATTGATGTTGCTTGTCAATGGTTAAAATATTTCGAGCATGATGATAAGAAGTTAGCAGAGATATATGATAAATATTCCAAAGGAGAGTTATTATCAGGTGAAGTAAAAACAATTTTGATAGAAAAAATTAATGTTATATTAAAAGAACATCAAGAAAGAAGAAAAAATTCAGAAAGACAATTTGATAAGTTTTTATTTAAGGATTAGTTTTTAGTTTTAATTATTCTAACTGGCTTAATATTTCTTGTTTCTACAATATTTTCAAGTTTTCCAATTTCCAATTCAGAATGAAATTGATGAAGGATTATAGGTTGCTTATTATAATCAAAGTCAACAAGTAATCCTGCATGGGTTCCTTCTCGTATATTTCCCCATCTATCAAGATTATTTCCCCCTGATGTATTATAATTACTATTGGGAGAATAAAATACAATTATGTCTCCAGGTTCAGCATTATCTAAGCTAGGAGTAGGAGTTAGAGGTGTATTAACATACTTTAGATTCCATGCATCCGATCTAGTGTATTTTTTATCAAATAATTCTTCTGCTGATAATCTAGCATATTTTGCACACATATCTGGATCAAGTTTAAAGTCGGGAGCTACAATGGTATTACTTTTCCCTTCTCTATTTACATATGTAAACGCATTATTTATAGTATTTCTATCAGTAGGACCTGTTTTTGTAGTGTAATTTGTCATATAATACATAAACAAAAAGACTTTTTAAACCTTTCTATTTGTAACCATTACTCCGTGACAACACATTAGTTTTCTACGTTCTCAAGAATTTCAATTCCTTGTTCTCCAATATCCATTCCAACGGCTTTTCTGTTGTGTGCCGTTCTTCTCATTTTAGCTATCCTAATAGCCCTGTCACCAACACCAGCCACACCAGCTTCATAAAAAATAGTAACAGAATCAGATAAAAATCTTAATATATCAGTTTTTGTCCAATCCCCATTTGCAGAAACTCCCATATCCCCTTCCAAACTCTCATCGGCAAAGATAACAGTAACTTTCATTCTCTTCATTAAAGCAGATAATTCAAAAATTGTTTGTCTAATTTTCCCCTGATCGCTCAAATTTAAAGCTAGAACAGAAATAGGATCAAAACAAATTCGTTTAACTCCGTTTTTTGTAACTAGCTTCATTAGTTCACTTTTTAATTCTCCAATTGAAGTATTAGGAGAGAATTTCATAAATTTTATTTTGCCTTCAGAACTTAGTTTAGAAAAATCCCAACCATGAGCCATTGCGTCATTCAGCGTCTCAACGATATCCGGCTCAAAAGAACAATAA
Organism: Candidatus Woesearchaeota archaeon; assembly: GCA_964485325.1. Classification (GTDB taxonomy): domain Archaea; phylum Nanobdellota; class Nanobdellia; order Pacearchaeales; family GW2011-AR1; genus JAGVXH01. The sequence goes on from CAZAIT010000003.1 coordinate 20,872, forward strand.
GCTCCATTTTCTCCATATTGGGTTACACCGTTCCAAAGAAATTGAAGTAAAAAAGTTGATTTACCGGAGCCAGGACCACCAACAATAAAATTATCGCTATTCCTTACAAATCCACCCTGACAAAGTTTATCAAATCCGGCAATCCCCGTGGGACACCTATCTATCACCCCAGTTACCATATTTTGGATAGAGCATAAATCTTTATAAATTCTCTTATTCTAAAATTTATATGAAAACATTAAACTTACATTGTGACTATATAAAATTTAAAGTCCTAAAGAAAGCCCTAAAATCAGTTGATGAGATTGCACCAAATCAAAAACTCGAAGGAGAAGCTAAAGAATGTCTAGTTGTAATGATAGCTGTAGAAAAAAACGATTCGAAAGAGTCAGTTTCAGAATTAACAAAATCAATAAAAGAAATAGCGGAGAGTGTAAAAACAAAAAACATTGTGTTATATCCATACGCACATCTTTCTTCAAATCTAGGAAAACCATCTTTAGCGGTAGAAATTTTAGAAGAGACAGAAAAACAGCTTAACGGATTAAATGTTCTAAAAGCGCCATTCGGATACTACAAAACATTCGAACTAAAAGTTAAGGGGCATCCCCTTTCAGAGTTATCAAGAGAATTTACAATTAAAGGGAATGAGGAAGAAGCTGAGTTGAGTGATAAGGAAAGAGAGAGAATGTGGCGTTCTATGAAGAAAGTTAAAATGCAATCTATTAGAGGCATTAATGATCAAAAAAGTAATGTAGAACTTGGAAGGGAATTAGATTTATTTATTGTTAGTGAGATTGTTGGACCAGGGTTACCATTATTTACACCTAAAGGAGCAGCTATAAAGAGAGAGCTTGAACGTTTTACAACTGATGAGGAATTGAGAAGAGGATATGAATATACATCTACTCCTATTATGGCAAAAAGTGATTTGTATAAAATTTCTGGTCACTGGCAACACTATAAGAAAGATATGTTTGTTTTAGACGTTGAAGGCAATGATTATGCTTTAAGACCCATGACATGCCCTTTCCAGTTTGTTTTATTTAATAGAAAACCAAGAAGCTACAAAGATTTACCAAAAAAATATGCCGAAATTGCGACATTATATAGAAAAGAACAATCTGGCGAACTTAGAGGACTAACTAGATTATGGCAATTCACTTTAGCTGATGCACATATAATTTGTACTCCTGTTCAATTAGAAGAAGAATTTAATGGAGTTATAGATTTAGTTAATTATATTATGGATACTTTGGGAATAGAGATTACCTATCAATTTTCTAAATGGGACCCCAAAAATAAAAATAATAAATATATTGATAATCCTGCTGCGTGGGAGGCTTCGCAAGCATCTATGAAGAAAATTTTGGATAATCTAGGAATTGATTATATCTCTAAAGAGGGTGAAGCAGCATTCTATGGTCCGAAGCTAGATTTGCAATATAAAGATGTTTATGGGAAGGAAGATACTTTAATTACTATTCAAATTGATTTTGCACTCCCAGATAAATTTGGTTTAAGTTATTTAGATAAAGATGGTAAAGAAAAAAGACCAATGGTTATTCATAGGTCTTCTATTGGAGCTACAGAGAGAGTTATGTCATACTTATTAGAAAAAACACAAGGGAACCTACCACTATGGTTGAGTCCTATACAAGCAAAGGTTCTTAGTATGAATGAAAATGTTAATGAATATGCTAAAGAAGTAAAAATCAAATTAACTGAAGAAGGAATTAGAGTGTATGGCGATTTTTCTGATGATAAAATTGGTAAAAAAGTTAGGAATGCATATTTAGAGAAAACATTTTATTTAGTGACCATTGGAGAGAAGGAAGCATCTAGTAATAGAGTAGCGATAAAGCAAAGAGGAACTGATGAAATATTAGATCTAAGCATTGATGAATTTATTTCTAAGATTAAAGAAGAAATTAAATTAAGGGAATAATTTTAGCATGAGAGTAGAAGATTTACTTATAGAATTACAAGATAAAGATTTCTTTAAGAAGTTTAAATTAGAAAATCCATCAGCATTTTTTTCAGCAGGTTTTTTTATTTTAGATTTAAAAGAAAAATCAGAAAAGATCCAATTAGATTTTTTCTTGCCAGAAGAAAATAAAATAGCTGTGTTTGAATATCCATTTAAAGAGACAAAGATACCAGATGAAAAAATAGATAGCATGCAACATCAAGCAACTAATGTTAAAATAGATATTAATGATTTAGAAAAGACATGTAAAAATATAATTGAAAAAGAAAATTCTTCTATTCGGCCAACAAGAATAATTTCAATCTTAAAAGACAACCAATGGAATCTAACATGTATGGATGACATGTTAGGAATTGTTAGAATAAAATTAGATGCAATAACAGGAAACCAAATCAGTTTTGACAAAGGATCGTTGATGGATTTTATGGGGATTAAGAAGAAATAATATAGATATCTTTATATAAAATAAAATCTTCAATTAATTATGAAGAACAAAACAAAAATAATTTTAATTATTGGAATTATAATTTTAATTACTGTTGGATCATTTATTTATTTCACAAATTTAGAAACTAATTATGAAATATCAGAACAACCAAGTTCAGAAATTTCAATAACGTCGGAAGAATGTACAGAACAAGGTGGAGAAATTTTTAATACTATGGGGCACCCAGAATATTCAGGAGAAAACATAGGAAACGTTATAGGTATGGACTGCCCATGTATTTGTTTAATCTAATAATTTTATTTTTTTTGCAATTAAATTAATATTTTTATCTTCCCAACTTTTAACAATTTTAAATCCAGCATCTTCTACCATTTTTTCAAGCTCTTTTTTGTCAAACATATATGTATACCTTTTATACAAAGTTCCATTAATGCTCCAGTTAACAGAATCTTCTTTGGTTTTATTTTTTACTCTAGGAGAACCACGGCCCCAAACAGAAATTAGAGCTTCCGAGCCAGGTTTTAGAGTTCTAAATAACTCTTCAATTGTTTCTTTTCTCTTTTGATGAGAATCAACGCAATGTAAAACAGCAAAACATATAGCAGAATCAAAAAATTCATCATCAAAAGGAATTCTATTGCTTTCAGATTTTTTTAATTTAGCATTGATTTTAAACTGAACAGCTCTTTCTTTCGCAAACTTTAGTAATTCTTTAGAAAAATCAATTCCACATATTTCTAAATTTTTATTATTAACAAAATTTCTTCCACTTCCACATCCCAAATCCAAAACCTTGCCATTTTTGTTTTTTAAAAACTCTACAACCTCTGGAGCTGTACGAACTCTATAATTAGCCCATCTTTCAGCGATACTATCCCAAATTTTTTCCTGATCCATTTTACCCTCAAGCATTTAAAGCTTAAATCATTTTCTCTTTTATGAAATCTCAACGTAAACCCACAAAAACAATATCTGGGGTTGCTCCCTTAGCGGTTATGCTCCCTCCTAGAAAATGTCCACATGGGGCTTGTTTGTATTGTCCTAGCCTTAATGCTCCCCAGTCATATACTCCAGAGTCACCAGCTGTCCTTCGTGCGAGAGAATGTGATTATGATCCAGTTAAACAAGTAAAGGTTCGTCTAAAAACATTGAATGCTATGGGGCACCCAACAGACAAAATAGAACTAATAATTATGGGCGGAACTTTTTTAGCTTATCCTGAAAAATTTCAATTTGACTTTGTAAAAAAGTGTTATGACGCACTTAATGGGGAAAAATCCAAATCCCTAGATGAAGCTAAAAAAATTAATGAATCAGCAAAGCATAGATGTGTTGCACTTTGTATCGAGACTCGTCCAGATTATTGCAAAGAAAGTCATATTAAAAATATGTTAGAATGGGGGGCTACAAGAGTCGAGTTAGGGGTACAGGCTATAGACGATGAAATATATAAAAAAGTCAACAGAGGGCATAAAGTTCAAGATGTAATTGATGCCACGAAGAGATTAAAAAAATCCGGATTTAAAATCGGATATCATTTGATGCCAGGAATTCCAGGTTCTAATACAAAAAAAGATATACAGATGTTTAAAAAAATATTTTCATCAAAAGATTTCAAACCAGACCAAATTAAGATATATCCTTGTCAAGTCCTAAAAGGTTCAGGGATAGAGAATTTATACTATGGAGGAGAATATATCCCATATAGTAAAGAAGAAGTTACAAAAATTATAATAGAAATGTTAAAAATTACTCCAAGGTATTGTAGAATTATGAGAATTATGAGGGAAATTCCACCAAGTTATCTTATAGCGGGAATAAAAAATATTGACATGAGAAAAGATATTGAAGAGAAAGTTAGAGCTAAGGGTCTCAAAATTAAAGAAATTAGATTCAGGGAAATCGGTTTTGCGATTAGAGATAACAGAAAAATAGACACAAATGTAAAACTCAAAATTACAAAATATAAAGCTTCCTCAGGTATAGAATATTTCATAGAAGCTATAAATAAAGATAATATTTTATTTGGACTCCTTAGGTTAAGATTTGATAAAAACATGCCAGCTATGGTTCGTGAATTACATGTTTATGGGCCAACTTTAAAATTGAAAGAAAAGGCTTCAAACGAGTGGCAACACAAAGGTTTAGGAAAAATGTTAATGCAAGAAGCCGAAAAAATTACAAAGAAAGAAAGCTGTAAAAAAATCCGAGTAATATCAGGGGTTGGAGTCAGAGAATATTATGAAAAATTAGGTTACAAGTTGGATAAGCAGAAAATTTATGTTGAAAAGAGACTTAAGCCGTAATCTCAGGTCCTCCATATAACTCTGTATATGTTGTTACTATAGCTTTTCCTGTACTTGGGCTATTATAATTAATTCTATTGTCTCCACACCAATCCCTATCATAAAGATTAATCTCTAACTTTTTATCAAACTCAGCTTTTTCAGTAGAACCAAATTTTCCGATAGTGTCTCTAACTAAATCTATTGATGCTTCCCATTCTTCTACAATTTTAACAAGTTTAATTTTTGCCATTTTCAAGTATACTATTTCAAACGAATATAGTTATTTAAGGTTTCCCCATATTTTTCACTACTAAGCAGTATAAAATTATAACGGCAATCCAAATTCCTCAACAATCTCTCCCAATCCTTTTTCTGTAGGAAATTTAATAGAAAGTGTAGGCTGTAGTCCTATACTATGATTGACTGTTCCATCTCTAACAATATATTTTCGACCATTACTAGTAATCATACTACCATTATCATAATGTTTCCTTAATTTTCTAACAACTTCTTTAGTTTCATTTGGAGTGATATAAATATCTCCACCATTTCGTACAGAATGATAGTCTCTTTCAAAATAATTCATACATAAATCAAACTCACCCCCTTTTTAAAAATTATTATTCTCCAGGACATTAAATTTTCATTTTCTAACCTATACTTTCTATAAGAATAATCTTTATATTCCAAAAAATCACGTAATATAATGGCAAAAGTATCCTATGAAAAAATATTTGCAAAGAAACTGAAAGAGTCAGATACGAAGATCAAAACTTCGTTCGTTTTAATACGACAAGACATAGATGAAGTCAAAGCTACCGTAGAAGCCATGAGAGATTATCTTAAGAAAAAAGATAAACAATATGTATATGCAAAAAAAGAGGATAATAAAATTAGAGATGAGTTCAGAAAAGATGTAGATGGATTTACACAGCAAATAAGTCAATTAAAGTTAGCATTATCAGCAGTAAGAGAAGTAAAAAATGAAGTTATAGTAAGAAAAGATATCGCACAGATTGAGGACAGAATTAAGATTTCTTTCAAAAACGAGGTTGAAGATTATAAAACACAAGTAAAGGATTTACAGTCAAAGCTGAAAGAAGCCGAAAAAAGAATAGCAATGACTGAGAAGGGAATTGTTAGAGAAAAAAGAAAATGGTTTTCTAAAAATTAAGATTGAGATAAAATAGTTCTGTTTCTTCCAGTACCTTTTGCCTCATACATAGCTTTGTCAGCACGACGAACAATTTCTTCGATATAGAAACCATTAAATTCAGTACTATCTGCATAATTTATATCAGAAATTCCAGAACTAATTGTTATATTACCCAAATCAGATCCATTATATTCCCATTTTGTATTCTTAATTGATTCTCTTAAATGCTCAACTGCAATATAAGCTCCTTTTCCATCAGTAGCGGGTAAAATAATAGCAAACTCTTCTCCGCCATATCTAAAAGATTTGTCGCTCCCCCTCATTTGTTCTCTCAAGATAGAAGCAACATTTCTTAAAACATAATCTCCAGCAGGGTGCCCATAATTATCATTAATTCTTTTAAAATAATCAAGATCAAGTATAGCAAGAGAAGATTTATGTTCCTTCCCTCTTCTATTAACTAAAGCTTCTTCTTCTTTCATCGCACTATTAAAATGTCTTCTATTATACAACCCAGTCAATTCATCAATCGTAACAAGTTTTTGCAATTTTCCTAATTGTTCTCCACTTTTTTTAAGTGTAGAATCAACCGCACCAACATAATTTTTCCAAACCTCAGGGTTATAACTTTCATTAATAAAATACCCTGCAATCTCCCTAAGAAAATAAATTCCCTTAACTGGGTCTTCAAGAAGTCTAATATCTCCTAAAAATACATTTATATCAACAATTCCATCATTCAATTCTGTATTTAATTTCTTTTCTAAGTCTGAACCATTTTTCATTAGCCTTTTGTCATTTTTCACTATTTAAATCTTTGCCCAATAACAACAATCCTTATAAGTACTTGATCCGATTTTTCAAAGAGGCGATAAAATGTGGTCATTATACAACAAAATAGAGAATTCTGATTCAATTAATCCTTTCGACAGCGATGGTGAAAAACTAGAGCCATTAAAATTTTCAAATGGAAAAACTCAAGCAGATATAGTCAAAGAAATTCTAGATGCAATTGATAATGGGAATAAATTAATTTTCATAAAAGGAGTATGTGGAACCGGAAAATCTGCCATAGCTTTAAATTTAGCAAGGCATTTCAAAAAAACATCAATTGTTGTTCCAATAAAATCACTCCAAGAACAATATGAAAAAGATTACACAAAAAAGAAATTTATTCTAAAAAAAGATAAAAAGCCATTAAATATTGCAATAATTAAAGGCAGAAATAATTTCAGATGTCCTTTCGGAGGAGAAAGAGCAGATGACACAGAAATCCCATGCACAATAGAAATAAGAGAGAAAAATACAGAACAGCTTTTGAAATATATTGATTTAAATCCAGAACTTAACAAAGAAGATTTTTCGACAGCTTCAGATATTAGAAGAATGAACATAGCTCCAACCTGTCCATACTGGGCTCCTTTAATGTCTGCTGAGATAAACCCGAAAGGATTACCAGAAGTAAAAAAAATAAAATACGAAGCAATTTGTGGAAAGGAATATGCATTATTTCAAAGAAGAAAAGGGTGTGGATATTACGATCAATACGAAGCATATGCAAACGCTGACGTTCTAATTTTCAATTCAATGAAATATCATATAGAATCTTCCATGGGCAGAAAGCCAAAAACTGACATAGACATAATTGATGAATGCGATGAATTTTTAGATTCATTCTCAAGCGAACGAAAATTAAATCTAAATAGGCTTCAATCAGCACTATCGAGTCTAACACCAAAAGATCAAGACAAAAGAACGGCAATAAAAGAATTAATTTACAAAATAAATGATATGATTTTTTCTCCTCCATTAACAGATATACAGAAATTAAAAGAATCTCCAGTATTCAAAATAATAGAAATAGCTTTAGAAAACCCAAATCTTGCAGAGGATGAAGAAAATAATTACTATAACACTTTGGTCGAGATTTCAAGATCGTTCGAGAATCTATTAGATGAAACTTACCTCTCAGTAGATCAAATAGAAGGAGATTATCAAAAAGGATTATCTGGAGGTAGAAACAGAGAAGATACATTAATAGTAAATATTGTATCGATAAATCTTGCGCAAAAACTCAAAGAACTAATAGAACAAAATAACATACTCGTCATGATGTCTGGGACGTTACATTCCGAACAGGTTTTAAAAGATATTTTTGGACTAGATAATTTTAAGACAATAGAAGCAGAGATAGAAATGCCAGGAAAAGTTAATAAGCAGCGAACAGGGTTGGAAAGAAATTGTTCTTTTGCAAATTTCAAAAATGGAACTGTCACAAGAAATCGATATTTGAAGGTTTTAGATATGTGTATGGCAAAAGCAGAAGCGCCAACCCTTATTCATGTAAATGCATTCAAGGATTTACCCTCAGAAGAGGAAAACAGAATATTAATGTTAGAAAACTTAATTACACAAGAGAAATTAAAAGAACTTCAATCGCGAGGAAATACAGCAGTTAATGAGTTTACAAATGGGGAAGAAGATATTTTATTCACAACAAAATGTTCAAGAGGAATAGATTTTGCAGGAGATAAATGTAATTCTATCATCGTCACAAAGTTTCCATATCCAAATGTGCAAGGATTATTTTGGAAAATATTAAAACAAGAACAGCCAGAAAAATTTATGGAATTTTATATGGATAAAGCTAGAAGAGATTTGATTCAAAAAGTCGCGCGAGGTGTACGATTCAAAGGAGATAAAGTTTCTTTATGGAGCCCAGATGTTAGAGTTATTAATGCTAAATTAGAATAATTATAAAATTCTTCTAGTCATTTTTCTAAAAATACAATTTAAGACAAAGAATACAACAAAGAATGACCCTAGAATTATAAGTTCTTCATATATAGCGCTGAATCCCAAGTTAAAGAAAATGATTTTTTTCAAAGTCAAATTAAGAACAACCAATGGGTTAAATTTCAAAAACTTAACAATTCCAAGAGAGATATTTTCAAGTGGTAAAATTATATTTGAAAAACACATAAGTAATATTGCCATAATCATAGAAGAGAAGATAACCGTTTCATCACTTCTAAATAAATATCCAATAAACATTCCAATTACTATAAAGGCAGAAAGTCCGATTGCTAATACTGCAATTAGAGGCCCTAAAAAAGAAAGCACGTTTATATTTAAGAAATATTTTGATCCGATAAAAATCAAAATAAATTGAATAGCCATAATAATCAAACAAGTTAGATATGTAGATAAAATAAAACTAATATTCTTAGTAGGTGCCATAAAATTTCTAAAAAATGCTTTTGACTTTTTCTCTTTCAATACAAAAGTAGAGGAAAGTAAAATGGCTCCAAATAAAGCAATCAACGAAAGCATAATAGGAACAATATAGTCTCCATTATTAGAATCTGCATTTATAGCCTCTATTCGAGTTTCTATAGGAGAAACAATATTATCAGCACTAACACTCTTCCCAGAATTTAAAGAAACAATAATATTATTTAAGCTGTAGGAAGCAGTGTTTAGAGTAGAAATGATTTCCTCCTGACCTGCTGAAATATCTTCTAAATTAGCAGACAATCCCAATTCTTTAGTTTCTACAGTTTTTAAAATAACAATCACATCAGCTATATCATCTTTTACTGATCCTTCCTCTGCCTCAACAACATCATCCTTAATATTTTCTAAGTCAAGAATTGCTGAAGAAATATCACTAGTAGGGAATACTAATTCAGAGCCAGATTCTTTATTATTTCTAGTAGCAGACAAAGCCTCATCTATCTTAGTTTTACTATTTGGCAAAGAAGATTTCACGCTTTCTAAAGAATCAATTAGTTCTTGAGCTATATTCTCACCAACACCAGAAGTTTTTACAATAACACTTTTTTGAATTTCATTAATCAAATTATCGGCCAAGTTAACTCTAGAATAATCTACGTAAAAAATAATTTCTTCTGTAGAGACGTCAGAATTCAAATCTTTAGGGAAAATAACACAAATCTGAGATTCAGCAAGCTTAATAGATTCAACACAGGATTCGAGAGAATCATATCTGTTAGCGTGAAAGCCACCTTCTTCAAAATCTGAAATTACACTGTTTGTAAATTCACTATAAGATTCGGAATAAACACCTACTTGAATATTAGAAAGTCCAGATGAGTTAAAAGCAAGACCAGCAAATATAATAATTAAGAGAGGCACTAAAATAATTACAGTAGAAGATACCTTTGATCTAAAAAACATTTTAAGATTTTTACCGATAAGAGAAGGTAGAGTATTAAATCCCATAGTCATTTACCTCCGCAGCATTCTCAGCAGTACTTTTTAATTCTTGAATAAAATGATTGTTTTTCAAAGCTTCTGGTTTCAAAGCTTCATTATGTTTATGTAAACTGAAAATACTTTTTTTATCAACAAATTCTTGATATGTTTTTCTATCTCTATTTGAAAATACTTTTGTGAAAACATCATTCATACCTTCAGAGTTATATTTTTTTAAGATGTCTTCCAGGTTTCCCTGTTCAGTAATTTTCTCATTATATAAAATCGCAACATAATCACACACTGAATCTACTTCATCTAATAATTGAGTAGTAAGAATCACAGTTGTTCCATGAGAATTAATCTTTCTTATTAATTTAAGCATCTGGTTACGAAGCAGTGGGTCTAAGTCTGCGGTCGGCTCATCTAATATTAAAACATTCGGCTTGTGAACTAGTGCACATGCTAAATCTAATCGTTTTTTCATACCGAGAGATAAATTTTTTGCTAAGACATTTATTGCGCCTTCTAATCCAATAAAGTATAAAATTCCTTTAATACTTTTTTTTAAGACTTTTCTTTTAATCCCATATAATCTTCCAAAATGAAAAAGATTTTCGTAAACCGTCAAATCTTCGTAAAAAGAACCGTCTTCAATAGCAACACCAAAAGACTTTTTGATATGTTTTACATCACTATTAATATTTCTTCTAAAATAAAGTACCTCTCCAGAATTAACTTTATAGAAAGATGCAATTAGTTTTAGAATGGTTGATTTTCCTTCTCCAGATGCACCAACAATCCCAGTTATCTTTCCTTCTGGAATAGATAAATCGATTGCATCTAAAACCTTATTCTTCCCAAAAGTTTTAGTCACCTTTTTTAATTGGATAAACTCACTGTCCATATATTTTTTAATGTGTTTTTAGTTTTTAAATATATCAAATTTAATAATTAAATTATCAATACTATTCTTTATTAACTTCTTCTAAATTAGCTTCGGCTTTCTCTAATGCAAGAGCAGCTTTAGTAAAATTTTCTTTTTCTTCACCTTCGGAGTCAAGGGCGCCTTTTTCTATAAGTCCTTCGGCAAGCTTAACATGTTCCTCCGCAAGTTCCAAATCTTCTTTTTCCATATATTATCTCTTTTTTCTTAGTATATAAATGAAACGCCCACACCCCGAATCGAACGGGGATGCCCGTGAGGGCCCGGTGTTCTAGACCGGTGCAATACCATTATACGATGTGGGCTTTAGCTCATCATCGTGTAAGAATTTTAATTCTGGCCGAACTTCTTTGAAGCGACGGTATACGATGTGGGCTTGTAATAGTTGGAATGAGATTGGGTTTTTAAGGTTTTAGAAATGTTATTTCCTCAGAGGGAATCTTGCTTCGAGCTCTTAGATTAAAGAAATTATTATTATTAGGCATTGTCTTTTGATTAGTTTCTAATCTTGTTTTGTATATTTTTAGTCCACGTTTTTTAATTACTTTTTTAAAATGTTTAAATGAACCAAATGGTGAAGGTAGATTTTCTCCATCCTTAGTTTGATATGTTGCTTTCTGAAGGGATTTACAAGAGCCTTTGATGTGAACTAATGATAAATCATATTTACCTCTTTGTTTTGCCCATACGTTTAGAGATTCTATGAACTTATAGTCGATTCCTTTTGGAAGTTTTGTTTTTCTTAGTAGTATGTCTTGGGTGATAAATTTGACTGTTGATACAAGGGCGCTGCCTGTGTTTTTCATTAGCTTTTTGTAGTATTTGACTTCTTGTAGATATGGCGTGAAATCTATGTATTCTTTTTTCATGTCGTGTAAAGTTGTGTTGATAATTTGGTCTGCGGTTTTGGTGTTTCCCCAGATTTGAGTGTGCCCGAAATTATGATTCTTTTCAAGCCATTTGAGAACCTTGAAGAGTTTTTTTATATCAGAATATTTGTGCTTGTAAGGATTATTTTTTGGATTGAGTCCATTTTTGCGGATATCTTTTTCGAATTCTTTTGGGAAGACACGATATATTTTTCGATTGTCAATATATCTCTCCCAGTATGCCTTGAGTTTCACCTCCTTCATTATTAAAATAGTTTAATATAATATATAAGTTTACGCCCACACCAGGAATCGAACCTGGACGCCCCGAAAGGCCAAGAGTTCCAGTCTTGTGCGATACCATTACGCGATATGGGCTCTAGTCCCAGATTACGTAGAAAACTTTTAAGTTTTTGGCCGAGCTTATTCGAAGCGACGGTACGCGATATGGGCTGTCTTAGAATTCAAAGAAGTGTTGCGTTTAAAAGATTAACGAAGAACACTAACTCAATTTATCTAAATAATCATTCAACTTTTCGATATATTCTTCACGAATCTTCTTATTTTTAGGCTCATTTTGCCTATACTCATAAGTCAAATAAATAATATGATTCTCATTTTCAATACAATCTCTCAATTTTTTCCAACTCCCAATATCCTTTTTCTCAAGAGCCTCCTGCTCACATTCAACCAGCCAGAAAACCTGTTTTATCAACTGATTAAAATCAAGTTTCTCTCTCTCAAGATACAGGGGAATAAATAAATCCCTAAATGTTCCAATTCTTTTATCTAAATGAGCTCGGGCTTCTTTAGAAGACATTTTCGCTGGGTTAATTTCTTCTCCATAAATCAATTTATAGTCTCCAACTTTTTTCAAAAACAAAAAAGGGCGAGCCTTAGGTCCTTCGGGTTTATGAAAATGTTCATTATTTTTAAGTTCCCAAAGAGATTGAACTGAAACTCCAACTTCAATATCAAACTTATCTTTATATTTTTCATCCAATCTCTCAGCCTCAAGAATATAGCCATTATCCTTAACAATCACAACAAAATCAATATCGCTATCTTTATTCATTTCTCTACGAGTAAAACTTCCTTTAATATAAATAGAATAAATCTTGTCAATCAAAAACTCTTTCAATATAATCTCACGAAATTTCTTCACAACTTCAATAGCTAGAACTTCTCTCTCAGTTTTATTTTCCCAACTCTCCCAGAATTTAAAATAGCTCGCCACATAAACAAATAGTGTTTATTATTTATAAATCTTCAGCCAAACAAGTCGTAAATTAAGTTTTTCTCTCAAGTGTCTTTTGTCTAGAAAGAACCTAATCAACCATCTCAATCTTAATCTTCACAGTTCGAGGAATATTGATTCTCATTACGTTATGAAGAATTTTATCATTAGCTGGCAAATCAATAATTCTTTTATGTATCCTCATTTCGTATCTATCAAAAGTAGCTTTACCATCTCCACAAGGCGACTTCCGCGTAGTTACTTTCAATCTCTTAGTAGGTAATGGAATAGGTCCAGAAATCGGTATCCCTGCTCCACTAGCAATAGTTTTTATCCGATCGATAACTTCATTCATTTTATCGATCTCTACACTTTGTAATTTAATACGTACTGTCGTCATATTTTAATCACAAAAATTACATTTTTAAACCTTGCTGTCTCTTATCGCTTATGAATTACAAATTGATAATTCTAGCATTGCTATTTATTACATCTGGAATTTTTTATTACAACCTTACGGGCCCGTCAATCGGGACAGAAACTATCCAAGTAGCTAGAATTATTGATGGTGATACCTTAGAAGCCGCCTCAGGACAGCGAGTCCGGCTCATTGGAATCAACACACCAGAATCTTCAATGCCTTTCTATGAAGAAGCAAAAGATTTACTTAAGAGTTTAGTAGAAAACAAATCAGTTGAAATAGAATCTCATGGAACGGAGAGATACGGGAGAACTTTAGCTTACATATTTATTGATGGCAAGAATGTAAACGAAGAAATATTAAAAAATGGATTAGCTACTTTGTATTATTATGATAAAGATAGTCACTATTCCAAATTAAAACAAGCAGAAGAATTCGCAAGACAAAATAAAAAAGGACTTTGGGCAGAATCATCAAACTCAGGATGTTTAGAATTAGTAGAATTAAAAATTGAAGAACCTGAAAAACTTATTCTAAAAAATAATTGTGAGATAAAATTAAATATAATTTTAAAAGATGACGCGACTCATATTTACAAAGAGACTATTAATCCGAACTCATTTCTAATAAAAAACTTTTCTCATATTTGGAATAATGCAGGCGATTCAGTATATATTCGAGACGACAAAGGTTTATTAATATTCTACCGTTACTAAAAATATGACAATAGATACAGCTACAATCGCCCTCATGCAATCAATAGAATCTCCAATCATTACCATAATTTCAAAATTCTTAGCTTATGTCTTTGATCCATTAGCAGTAATTATATTATCTTTTATTATAGTAGGATATATTTATGTAAAACACTCAAAGAAGCAATCAATATTCTTCGCCTCGGTAATTGTAGTAACGGCAGCAGCAATCAAACTCCTAAAGGCGTTGTTCCATAGAGCAAGACCTCTAACTGGTTTAATTCAAGAATCCGGATTCTCTCTACCAAGTGGGCATGTGACCATGTCTGTTGTATTTTTAGGGATGCTTGTATATTTATTTCCAAAGAAAAGAAAAATTATGATGTCGGTTGTAATTCCATTAGCTCTATTGGTAGCGTTTTCAAGATTATATCTTCAAATACATTGGTTTACAGATGTAATCGTGGGATTTATGGTCAGCGGAATAATTTTATTAGGCGCAATAATTCTCCATAAAAAACTAAGAATTTAATTATTTCTTTTTCTTCGTATCTTTATTAATAACTCGATACGCAACAACTCCGAATACTGCTAATATCGCTAATAGAGAAAAGAAAACAATAAATTTATTCTCTAAATTAATAACAATACCTTCAGCAACTAAAATTCCACCTGCGGCCAATCCAGTTAGTTGTATAATATTCTCTTTAGAAAAAAGTCCGAATAATAATAATGCAAATCCAATCGTAGCAAAAATATAATATCTGTACTGGTTGTAAGGTTTTTGTGCTGTTTCCCAATCTTCTCTGCATTTATCGTATTCAGCACTCATAGCTTCTAACTCAACGTCTGTTTTTTCCTGAGGCTCATACCGTAAATCTAGTTTTGAACAATAATCATCATACTTCGGCTCTTCCAAAACTATACTAGTCCCGACATTAACCAAAGAGATCATGATTACCGTTAAAATTATACTAACAATAATTGTCAAAGCTGTCTTATTCACCATAATTAATATAATACTCACACCCTTTTAATACTTTCTAATAAGATAAACTTCTGTTCCACTTTTTATCTTAATCCCGAAATCAATTCCAATATCATCACCTTTTTTTATGCTATTAACTCGTTTCCCTTTTAGCTCAATACTTTTAACAGTAGCTCTTTTAATTGCCTCGTCATCTCTAATTAAATAAACTTCATCTCCAACTTTTAATTTTCCCGCATTCATTTTAACCGAAGATACTCCTGCTTTTGGCCAATATTTGTATACCTTTCCAACAAACTCTTTTCTCTCTTTTTGTTCCCCATTTTCTGAGAACGAGAAATCATCTGCTGTTGGCATTTTCAAATAAAATCCAGAACTAAATCCTCTGTTGTATACTTTTTTTAGACTTTCAATTCCTTCTAAAATTTCAGAATGATTAAGTTTTTTATCCAAAGCCTTTCGGTATTCTGATACAACAGTGTAAACATATTCTGGGCTACGATTTCTTCCTTCAATTTTGAAAGAAGTTATCCCGGCTTCTTTCATTTTTTCTATGAAAGGCAAGGTGCATAAATCCTTAGCGGACATAACCCTACTATTTTCTAATTTTAATTTATTACCAGAATTATCTTTAATATCCCAAGCTCGACGACAAAGCTGTGCGCACTTGCCTCTATTAGCCGAAAGTCCGTGAACATGCTGAGACATAAAACATCTTCCAGAAACAGCAACACACATAGCTCCGTGACAAAAACATTCCACCATTACATCTTTTGAAATATCTTTTATCTGTTTCAAATTCAATTCTCTCGCAAGTATAACTCTTTCCGCACCTAATTTTTTATAGAATTTTGCTGCTTCTGAATTTGATATAGATGCCTGAGTAGAAATATGGAAAGGCATCCTATATTTTTGACACATTTTGACTATTGACATGTCCCAACAAATGATTGCATCGATTATTCCTTTTGCTTTCTTTATAATATTTTCAACTTTCTTCAATTCATCGTTATATATTACAATATTTAAAGTCAGATAAGATTTAACTTTTCTATCCGAGTTGTCACAAACCTTTTTTATTTTTTTAAAATCTTTAACTGAGAAGTTTTTCGCCGAATCCCTCATATTCAAGCCTTTAACTCCAAAATAAACAGCATCCGCTCCTGCTTCTATCGCCGCATGCAAGTTTCTAAAGTTTCCAGCTGGTGCCAAAAGTTCATATTTTTCCATAGAATAAAAAAATAAGAGATGAATATAAATCTAACTAGTCTATCTGTCTTAATTCTATAGTTACAAAAGTTTATAAATATACAAATCATAAAGTATTATGGAAAAATCAATAGATCAGATGAAAAAGAACGTTTCTGCAAGTTTTGGATACGTTAAGAAAGACATGTTAATGCTTAATGATGCATTCTCAGATATCCACGATAAAATACAACACTTATCTATAAACCACGCTACTCTTTTAGAAGAAATCGAAAAACTTAGAGGAGAATTAGCCGGACTAAAAACGAAGAAACCTGTTGTTAAAAAAGTCACAAAAAAGAGATAGGAAATCTTTTTAAATCAATTCTCCCAGAAATATTCATGCCTCAATAGTATAGTGGTTAGTACACGGCCCTGTCGCGGCCGAGATCCGGGTTCAATCCCCGGTTGGGGCGTGGCAACACCCAGACGGGGCGTTGCATATTTTAAACTTTTATCGTCGCTGATTATTTTTTATTTTTTGGGGAATGGGGGTATATGTTCTCTTAGGGCGTCGGTGATTTTGTATAAGGATTAATTAGATTCACTCTAAAGCTGATTTAACAGCACTTTCGGAATGAATCAAGGTGGTATTAAATAAAGGAATATCACTATCCCCTTTACTAATAACTAAAGGAATTCCTGTGCATCCCAAAAACGAACAGAATATACAATTCTTCCATATTTTTTCCAACTACTAAAGATATTTTCAAGTCTTTCCTTTTCAAAGTCGGTAATAAAATTTGGAAATTCATTAAACCCTTTTTTATCTTTGGACAAATATCCAACAATAGTATCTTCTATATCTCCTGTTAAATTATAAAGTATAACATTCTTTGCCTTTCTACTAGAAGAATCATATAAAAGATAACCTACTCCCTTTTCCATATCAGAATCATTTAGATTTCCAATTTCATAATCTGCATCTTCAAACAACCGTTTCTCAAAATCGCTAATTTCAACATGGTTTCTATCTAACATAAAACAATGATATATCCTCAGTTTAAATAAATTCATACACTCTAAAACATATATCAAAACACAAACTTCAAACTCCTCTAAAAATATTAGCTACACCACATATTACGTATAATACAGATGTAACTGCAAGAATTGGAGATAATATGATGATAGATAATATTGAAGCTTGGCTTAAGGGAAAACCAATAAATTTGGTTAAATGATTAGGCATGTACCAAGTTTATCCAAGAGATTCAAAAACGAAATCATTTTCTCCACCCATAAAACCCCCAATACCCCACTCACGACGGTTGGGGCGTATTGGGGAATTTATCTTCGCTGTTTTTGTAAATTATATATTATTAATGGATTAGCGTATATTTTTGAATTATTAGTTGACAACCTTTCTATTTACTCAGGGAAAAGATTATTTAAAAAAATAATTATATTTAAATTCTATTTTCGCCCTGAGTAATTTCTATCTCTTTTAATTTATCATCTACAATAAACTCTAATTTTAGGGATTTTAATTGTTTTTTAATATTTTCTGATAAGAATTTTGAAACGTATTCTGATGAAGTAAAAACCTTTATTGATTCAGTTTGATCTAGAATTTTTTTACCTCTTAAAATACCAATCTTCTGGTTAAGGTTCCCCAAATGTTTTTTTTCAAAATCTTTTTTATTGATTCCATGTTCTATTTTATCATATTTTTCCATATTAACCATTGAAGAATCTTGCATCGGGGGATCGGTTATATCTTTTCCAAAGACATTTTGATATAATTCCGTTGTAATTCTTGGCATGAAAGGGTATAACATTTTTAATTGGTCACTTTTAACTCTTGATATTAACTCTTTATTCTCTCCGCCGTTATAATTAAAATCACTAATTCCTTCACTCAGACTCATTACATCTATACTAGCCGCCCTGAATTTTCTTGCATCCATATTTAAAAATACACTCTGCACAGTGTTTTGCAACTTAGTTCCCATCCACCAGCTAATAACATCATTGAATTTTGGAGAGTTTGGACTATATTCTCCAAAATTTCCTTCTTTTGTTTCTCTAATAAATTTATTTAATCTATTCACGGCACTGGATTGAAAATTACGTTCGGACCAATCAAAATCCCTATCTAGAGATTGATAGCTCATGAGATAAAATCTTATTGCATCTAGTGATGCATCTCTTGATACTCCCTTAAGGGGATTGTCTAGAACTGAATTTATAGTTTCATCTAGATATAACACATTTCCTTTAGATTTTGACATTTTCTCTCCGTTTCTTGTTAGATGAGAGGTCAATAAATATTCCCTTGGGAAAAACGATTCAGGAAGAATCGCCGCATGATTAAAAAGTGAAAATGGAAAATGAACTGAGCCATGTTCTAATCCTGTTACATTCAAGTCTATTGGGCAACGATTATTCACACTCTCTTTTAATTCTGATAGTAATCCCTCTGACATTTTTACTGCTCTTGAAATATCTTTAGTAGTTCCTTGATCTAGGTAGATAAAATTAAACAATTCCTCTGTCATTTGATTAGACTTAATTTTTCCTTGATTTAGAGCTATAGCTAGTGGATAATACTCCATGTATATATTACTGTCAGCCAAAGCTTCTATCCTACGTTCCGGGTCGAAAGGGGATATCGCCCCTATATTGCCCTCCCTTTGTCTTTCGCATGGTTTTGCTTGTCTTGTTCTGATAATCCCTGGTAAAGATTCTCCATATTTCTTTGGAAAAAAGTTCATTCCAGATGCCATCTCAATGGTTTTCTTTTGTAATTCTTCATTCCCATAATCTATCGCATTATCTTCACTCAATCTAACTACTATTTTTTCTTCCGGATGATTCCTACAATAAAAGGTACCTCCCTCTATACTAAAAAATCTTCCCCCTGTTCCATCTTCTATCA
The DNA here is from genome assembly GCA_964485325.1 of Candidatus Woesearchaeota archaeon. GTDB lineage: Archaea > Nanobdellota > Nanobdellia > Pacearchaeales > GW2011-AR1 > JAGVXH01. Next base: position 40,257 of record CAZAIT010000003.1, read on the forward strand.
TATCCTCTAATAACTTTAATCTTGCATCTGGTACTCTCATCCCTTTATATTTTCCTGCCTCTGTTCCCATAATTCCCTTTTCTTGTTGCTTATATGTTTGCTTTCTAATTTCTTTTAATTTTTTCTCATCCTTCTCGGATATTTGAAATGATATTGGATTATTCATACTATCATATATTACCTGTGGGGTATTAGATTTCAAGGGTGAGTCAATTAAGTAAAATGCGTCAAATGGATCATGACTAGGAACTGACATTACGATACCGGATCCCATCTCTGATTTTACAAATTTTCCTGGAAGCATGGGGATCTCCTTATTTGTTAATGGATTTCTAGCTCTGAGTCTAGATACATCTACTTCTCCTAATACTTTATATCCTCCTTTTTTGAAATAAGCCACAACATCTTCTGTCCTTGATGCTTCGCTAAGGAAAGAAAGCCTCCCTATATCCACTTCTACGTACTTCTTATTCGGATTGAAATACAGATTTGTGGCACCAAAGGCAGTTTCCGGACGGGTTGTATATACCGGAAGAGTTCTCCCATTTTCATCACTAAAATGAATTAATGTTCCTTCTTGGATTCTTACATCTTCTATTTTTACTTTACTTGATGGGCTAACTTCTGAAAAATCTGCTTCGATTGCTTTAACTTCGTCACAGGAATCGCAATATGGTCTTGGAGTAGCTGTTCTAACTATCAACCCCTTATCCGACAATTTCCTTAGTGTCCATTGAGTATATTTTTGATAAGTTGTATCATCCGTACTGAAAAAAGCATCTGAATTTAGAGATATTCCTAACCTAGTGAGATCTTTCTCATATAGTACCCTGTATTGATTCACCAACTCTTTAATTTGATATTCGCTATTTTTTTTTGACAGTATACTTTTTGCTATCTCATTACTTAGCCCATATCTTGATATATAGCTTTCAGCATTTGGGCCTCCGATCCTATCGATTATTTGTAGTAAATCTTTTCCTGTCGAATGAATTCCCCACGGAAAAAAAATTTCCTTACCTTGCTTTCTTGCCTCATATCTTGTCGTTACATCGGCTGCGACTTGTCCCAGTGCATGACCTACATGAAGCCGACCTGATGGTGTTGAAAATGCGACTATTCCAGTGTAGTATTCTTTTTCTGTCATGCAAAATCCCGGCATTTTGTTTATTTAAAACTTTCTAAAAAAATAGAAATATTTATAACAGCGTGGGCTATTGATTTTTTATGGATATATCGGATGATTGCATCTTTTGTAAGATAGTAAATGGCATCGTTCCTAGTTTTAAGATTTATGAAGATGATTCTGTTTTTGCCTTTTTGGATATTAATCCCGCTAGCTATGGCCACACATTAATAATCCCAAAAGAACATTACTCTGATATATATGAACTTCCAACCGAGGAATTAAAGAAGATCATCGAAGTAGCTAAAAGAATAACCATGAAATATAAAGAAGTCTTTGGTATTAATGCTGTTAATCTAATCAGTTCAAATGGGAAGTGCGCCCAACAGGATGTATTTCATTTCCACCTTCATATTATTCCCAGAGATGAAGGTGATAATATTAATTTATCTTGGAAGAACAAAAAAGATGATTTGAAAGATGGGTTTGAGGCTTTTATAAAGAAACTCAATGATATCTAAATTTGCGAAAGTATTTTTTCTATAAATGATCTCCTTTTGTGCGTGTTCATATGAAAATTCCTATTTTCAATTTCTAAATATTTTTTATCTAAAAAATGGTAATCTTTTTAAAGAGCTTCTCTCTGCTAAGTTTTATGGGAATTAATCACCCAGAAAATATTAAGTATGTATTAAGAAAGGAAGATTATGGAGCTCTTATTAACGACCAACATCAAAGAGCGGTAGTTCTTCTCTCTGGGGGTATAGATTCAACTGTCGCATTATTTTTAGCTAGAAACAAAGGTTTAGAGGTTAATGGTCTTGAGTTTTTTTATGATGGTAGACCTAAAAGAGAATCTAATAAAATAGAAGAAATATGCGATGGGTTGGGGGTTAAATTATTTAGAGTAAATTATCCTCAAGTTATTGAAAATTCAAGAAATGGATTATATGAAGGTCCCATCAATCTCGCAGAAAGTAATTTTTTGTATTATTCTATAGCTGGTGGATTTGCTCAGGGTGTTGGTGCTGATTGTATAATTGCTGGGCAAATACTAAATGATTGGGTTAATAGTAATGATCTCAGGGCTATGCCTGATCATTATAACAAGATGAATGAATTATTAATAAGAGAATATTCAGAGAATGGACCAAAAATCATTACCCCTTTTCTTTATCTTAATAAAAATGAAGTCGTAAAGATAGGAGCAAGTCTTAAAACTCCCTTTAATTTAACATGGTCATGCCCAAATAATGATGTTAATCCATGTGGGGTTTGTCCGCAGTGTTCTGAGAGAGAGGAAGCATTTAGGGTGAATAGTATATATCAAGATGGAAGATAAAATATTAATCACAGGGGCGGCTGGTTTTATTGGCTCTAGCTTATTTAAAAGTCTGACCAAGAAAGGTAAAACTGTTATAGGTCTTGATAATTTTGATAACCCTTGTGGAGCCAAAGTAAAATGTATAAAGGGGGATGTCCGCGATTATGAATTAATGGATCGTTTAATAAAGGATGTTGATATAATCTATCATCTAGCGGCTCAAATAAATGTTGATAGATCTTATGATCAAGGACAGTTGACCTATGACGTTAACGTTAATGGTACAAAAAATATTCTTGAGGCCTGTAAAAAATATGGAAAGAAAATGTTATTTGCTAGCACTTCTGAGGTTTATGGTACTGCAAAAACAAAGTATATTTCTGAGAGTCATTCTCTCAATCCACAAAGCCCTTACGCAGAAAGCAAAAAGACTGCCGAAAAAATGTGTGTTAAATACTGGAAGGATTTTGGGGTAAAAGTAATAATTCTCAGAAGTTTTAATACTTATGGCCCATACCAAAATAAAAATCATTATGGTGCTGTTATTCCAGTATTTATTAAGAGAATTCTAAATAATCTTAGTCCTGAGGTTTATCTTCCAGGCACTCAAACTAGAGACTTTATGTATATAGATGATGCAATTAGGGCTTATGAGATTGCTGTTGATAAGGGTAAATTTGGAGATCCAATAAACTTTGGAACTGGAAATGAGATCTCAATATATAATTTAGCTGAGAAAATAATTATGCTAGAGGAGAGTAGTTTTAGACCTACTTACATAAAGCAAAGGCCCGATGAAGTAATGAGATTAAGGGCTGATATATCCAAATCTAGAGAAATGGGGTTTACGCCTCAGGTGACTATTGACCAGGGCCTAAAAAGATATATCATGTGGTTTAAGAAAAATAATCAGGCAGATGCAGAATGAAAGCAGTTATTATGGCTGGAGGATCAGGTACTAGATTACTTCCATTGACAGAAGATACTCCAAAATCTTTAGTTTCTATTAATAGGAAACCTTTCTTATGGTATATTATTAATAATCTGAAAGAGGGGGGAATTTCTGAAATATTGATTATATACGGAAGTAAAAAAGCAAAGTTCGAAATTTTTTTAAAAGAATATGATATTGATGCTAAATTAATCTACCAAGATGAACCACTCGGAACAGCACATGCTTTAAAAATGGCACAAGATGATATAGATGAATCTTCATTTCTAGTTCTTGGCGGTGATCAGTTATTTTCAGTTAAGGATATTACAGAAGTTATAAACTCGAGTGAGGCAAATTGCCTAAGCTCTTTTTTTGTTGAAGATGTTCATAAATATGGGTTATTAGAAGTCAAAAATAGTAGGTTAATTAATATAATTGAGAAGCCCGAGGATAGAAAGTCTGGGCAAATTAATGCAAGTCTCTATAAATTTGATAAAAAAATATTTTATTATATCAATATATTAAGAAAATCTGAGAGGGGTGAATATGAACTAACTGATGCCATTTCTTTATTAAATAAAGATAAACCGATATATGTCAGGCCCCTTAATGATTTTTGGATGGATTTAGGATGTGTAGAAGATGTTCCAATAATTGAGGAGAGGTTAAGTAGTATTGACTTTTCTTAGGGGTTTTTCCGCTAGCATTATCCAGAATTCTCCCTCAGAAGGGTAGACTATTTTCCTTAGTATTGTAATATTAAATCCACATTTTTTTAGATATCTTACTATAAATCTCTTATCAAACCTCTTTAATGTTTCTGGAGTTATATGCTGCTCTAAAATTATTTTATCTATCTCTTTTATTCGACTTATTGGTGTTTTTAAAAACATCTCATATTCTGCACCCTCGCAGTCAATTTTTAAAACATTTGGTTTTCTTTCTTTTATAACATTACTTAAAGAAACTCCATTAATAGCTTCAGCTTGCATATTCCCATTATTATATATAGAATGTCCTCCCGTATTTTCTTTAGATATAAAGAGGAATGAGTTACCCTCTTCTCCTAAAACTGCCTCATTAAATGTTGTTATATTATATGATTTATTTAATAATACGTTTTTATTTAGCATCTCAAAGTTACCCTCATGTGGTTCATATGAATATATCTTAACATTTGCAACTTCTTTTGAGACCAACAAAGAAAATATCCCTATATTTGCGCCTATATCCACGACAATATCTCCCTCTTTGATTATCTCACCAACTTTATATTCTCCATCTATGATTATTTCTTTGAAAATATCTATATCTCCCACCTGCCTCCTTTTCTTTGGTCTGATACATACATTAAGTCCATTTCTCATCCTTACTACATAATCAATCCTAGTATTTCTAGGAAGATAATAGTCGAAAAGTACATCTTTAAAATTTTTTATTTTTAGAATAGATTTTATAATATTCATTTTATGTTTAGTCTTTGGAAGTTTAATTTATTTGCCCAAATTCTCTCTCCTCCCCTTTTATTATTAATTTCTCTTATTGATTTAATAATTTCTCTAGAAATCTGGGACTTATATGATTTTGCTATTTTTACTTTGCTATTTATTTCCATTATAGGCACAGTTGCACTGATTAGCCCTAAATCCTTTTCTTCTATATATGACCTAACTAGTTTTTCATTTTCAGTCATTTGGTATCCGATGTCTTCATAGAATACAACCAAGTATCCTTTCTTCATAAGTTCTTCACCTATCTTATATAGGATTGAGTGGTCAATATTATACCCTATTCCTAAAGGGAAGAATAAAATATCTTCTTTATGCTTATTGGCTATCATCAATAACTTTTTTCTAGCTTCCCTAAAAATTAAATCTTTAACCGGATTATTATTACTTGACATATATGATTTCTCGGAAGGATATTCTCTTAAGGTCGCATCTTTTAGTCCTAAGAATTTTGGCTTAACATTGAATCTCTTGAATATCGATATTTCTTCTTCACATCTAATCTTTGTTATATTTTTCTTGTTATATTTTTTCTTGAGATTATACTTTGTTTTTGTAAATACATTTATAATTTCAAAATATTTTGTATGTCCTTCAGATAATATCCCTCCCATTGAGATTACTATATCATCACAATGAGGTGAGAAAAATACTATATTCCTACAATTTAAATGTTTAAAGAATATTATTTTAAATTTATCAGAGGTATCTATATTTTTTAATAATTTGTCCCATATTCTTTGGTCTTTTTCATAGCTTGCTATTTTCTCAATAAGTTTATTCCACTTTAGTTTTCCAAGGTCTCTTATTAACTTTTCTAATTTTGCCTCAATTGTCTTTTTAATTTTTCCACTTATCTCTGTTTGCTCTATATGCTCAATTGTATTTTCTATCCATCTTATTCTTCTATCTCTTTCTTTTAATATATTTCTTTTTTCTATTTTATCCTCATATTCCGATTCACCCATAACGGTAGTTATTATTTTACCTTCTTCCTCTAGTATAAGCATTTTTGAATTCAATATTTCCTTTCTATTTGAGTCATGAATTACTATTTGATCTGTAAATCTTATAGGATTCTTATTTTGTTTTCTTAGGCGTTGAAACCAAAACCAATCGCTATCAAACCAGGAGGGATACATTATATCCGAAGAGAATCCTATTTTGTTTAAATATGAACCATTATTTAATTCTTCTCTGGTTGGATTGATTGAAATTTCTTTAAATTTTCTACTTGTGGTTTTGTGTATATCTGTATAGCAGTTGATTATTTCATTTACATACTTTTTATTACATTTCTTTAGCATCCTACTTATGTAACCGTTCTTTTCGGTACTACCAAAGTGTCCAAGATATAGTCTTATCCATTCCAATCTGGACAAATCGGGGCTTCCCTTTAGGATAATCCCCTTTGGAAATTTTATATTTATATCTCTAACATTAAATTCTTTTGGAATTAACATATCTCCATCTAAAAATAATATTTTTCTATTTTTCTTGAATAAAATTTTACAAATTATTTGACCTATATTCCTAGTATTATGAACATTCCACCCATTTTTTCCAAGCTTTAAATTTTTTATTAGGATCTTCTGTTCCCTGTTCTTTATGCTTTTTAACATATCTTTTTTAATATTCTCCCAGTTTTTTTTATTAACATATATTAAATTTCTAAAATTGAACTGAAATAATTTATTTTTTAAATATATATTTTCTTTTTCAGAATCATCAATTATCAATATATCTGAATTCAATATATTTTTATTTTTTTTAATAGTACGAAGTAGATTTATTAGTTTTTTAGGATCGTCTTTTGTAACTATATGTATTATTAAATTTTCTTTTCTTTTCACAGAATTTCGCATACTTTTTATATATAAAATAGATTTTATAAAATTATACATTATTTATGTGTGCAATTTATCTTATAATTTCTCCTCGTTTCTCTCTAAAAATATTAAATATTTTAATTCTCTAGTAATATATAATTATTTATATCTTCATATAAATAATTATAAACACTTTCCCTTTAATTGACCACATCCAGCTTCGATATCTCTTCCTAATAACTCAAAATTTATAACATCAATTGGAGTCTCATAATATTTTGCAGAACATTCTCTTATTGTTGAAGCCATATTGGATTTTTCTTTTTTACTAACACCCTTATAATCAGTGAATTTATTTGGAGAATAATCTGCCAACCAAATATCAAAAAAGGAAGGATTAAAAAGTCTAGATAATGAATCTAATTCAGTTTTTGAATCATTTATATCTTTCAGTAATATATAGTTTGCCCTTACTTTTTCTCCAGTAATATTTGAATACTCTTCTGCTGCAGATATCGATTGTTGTAACGAAAACATTTTATCAATGGGAATAATATCACCTCTATTATGAATCTTATGGACTGATAATTGAAGCGTTGGGGAACCGAACCTAAACTTCTCTTGTGCTAAATCTCTAATTTTATCTGGGAGTCCAACTGTAGATACAGCCACTTCTTGATGATTTAGACCATTAAGATGATGTGAATATGCCATATGATTAATAACATTATCATAATTCATTAGAGGTTCTCCCATACCCATATAACCAACCCAATTAATTACTGCATTCTCCAATTCAGATTGCATTCCTGATATCTGTAAATCTAACTCTTCAGGAGAAAGATTAGAAACTTCTTTATCTTTGAAATAACTCAACGCGCATGTTCTACAACCCATATTGCAATTTGACTGTGTTGAAATACAAACAGAATATTTATTTGATCCAGCATAAAAGGCTGCTGATTCAAATTGTTTATCACCTGAAGCCCAAAGTATCTTTATGCTGCCATCGGCACTTGATCTTTTTAAATTTATTTTTTCCATAATGTGTCTAAAAATAACTAAGAATAAAGAGCCCATTCCCATTTATTTGAATTGCCCATGAGTGAATATGCCAATAGATAATATATAAGTTTTTGTATAGCACCCATTTCGTTACCAATATAATACACCTTTTGATACACTTTATAATACTTGAATAGAAAATTACAAATAATTATGGAACTTAACCATTAGTGCGGACCCGGGTTGAGGTGCTTTTTATTTTTTTATCGTCGCTGTTTTTGTGAATCTTTTGATAGTCCACGGGGCGTTGAACTTTTTAAGATGTTATTTACTATATTATTAGAAAAATATAAATAGTCATTTTTCATTAAACTGTATATGATAGATTATGAATCTAAAACCGAAGATGGAAAATGTATTTTTTGTGAAATCGCCAATGGAAAAATATTTCCTATGGGCAAAGGTTTAATTTGGGAAGATGAGAATTTTATGGCATGGTTATCTCCTTTCCCAAATACTCTAGGATATTGTGTTGTAATTCCTCGTGTTCATTATAGCAGTGATGTCTTAAAAATTCCGGATAATTTTCTAAGTCAGTTTTTATTGGCCGGAAAAAAAGTTGCTAAAATTTTAGAGAATTATTTTGAAGATGTTGGACGAGTTGGTTTAATAATGGAAGGAACCGGAATAGACCACGCCCATATAAAATTATTTCCTATGCATGGAACAGGTGATATTAAAAAAGGAGAATGGAAACAATACCCCAGCAATGTTGATACTTATTTCAGGAAATATGAGGGATATATATCTTCAAATGATGGGCCACAATGTGACTTAAAGGAATTAGAAAAGTTGGCCAAAAAAATAAGAACATCGAACCTTTAGTGTGCTTCCCGATTCGGACGTGGAATTTTAAAGTTTAGATCATCCATTCCCCTTACTTTTAT
>CAZAIT010000004.1:0-44626 GCA_964485325.1 Candidatus Woesearchaeota archaeon
AGGATTTCGATTAAAGTGATTGATGATTGGCAGCGTGGTAGGATAAATTTAAAGTGAGTTCTTTATCTAAAACTTTATAAATTAAAATTGTTAAGTTAAATTATCCCTTCATAGCTCATTGGTAGAGCAGGCGGTTGTAGCCCGCTGTGGCCCAGTTCGATTCTGGGTGAGGGGACTTCTATTTATTGATGATGTTGTGATGTTTTTAGGAATTCTGGTCAGAGAATCGAACAAATATGTTCTGAGTAGAGGGATAGAGCAAAAATTATAAACTAGTAAGTTGATTCGTATTTTACAGATGAAAAAAAAGATAGATAGAATTCAAGCAGAAGAAGTAGTAGAAAAATCTCTTCTTGAATTTGGATTGGGAAAAACTAATAAAACAAATCCTAAAGTAATAAAAGAAATTATACGGGAATTTGAATTAGACGATTTTGAAACCAAGAATAAAATAATTCAAAAATTCTTTAATGATTCTTCTACTAAACCTCAAGATTTGAAACCTATGATTGATTGCATAAAGAAAAATATTGTCTTAAATCATCCTGCTATCGTTGAATTTTTAGAATATGCTATCGATAAAAAATGGCTTCAGCCGTCTCCACAAATAATAAAATCACTTCATGTTACTTATATCTTAGAGGCTTTAACTGCTACGATGTGTAATAGCCACGATTTTTTTATTGAAGCTCAAGACCATTACAAGAGCAAAGAAAAACAAAGGGGTATTAATCCTCGGCACAAAATAAGCACACTTATCCATGTTTTTAGGATTACACATAAACTATTTGTTGCAACCAAAGCATTATCTGTTGACCCCGCAATGATATATTTTAGAACTCAAAGAGGGTTTTCTAAATCTCATTTAAATAAAAAAAGGGCAAAACAGTTGCTAAAAGAGAAAAAAATCAATTATTTAGAGTATAGACTATTGTTACCTATAAAAAAAAATGATCTTGAACATGCAAATAAATTAATCAGAATCAATATCTATGAGGCAGGAATTACAGAATATAAAAATGGTATGAAATCTAATGCTATTTGTGCTCATGAGTTAAGTGAAGATATCAAAAAAAACCCTCCTCTTACATTATTCAAAAAGAAAAAGGCATTACCTAATAATATAGATTCATCATTTTATAAAGCAATTATAACTAAAGAAAATTTGTTTCCAGTGATTGAGTTTAGTCAAGATTGGGTAAGTCTGTATATAACATGGAATATGGCTTTTGTAATAAATAATGTTGATAACTGGGATATTGTTTTACCAAAACTTTTAATTCCTTCAATTATTGGTTCTGAGCCTGAAAATTTTTTAGGTGCCAGAATAATATCACTTTGGTTAACTCTTAATCATGCATTTTATAGAACGTATGATAAAAAAAGTGTTTCAGCTCCAAAAAACAAAAATGAAATGGCAAAAGCATGGGGGAAAATAAATAAGAAATATGCCTTTGATTTGGCAAAGAAAGAAACGCATGAAGACTCTAGAATGCTTACAAAAACCTATAATAAATTTTTTTCACATCCTTTCTTTAATTGGCTAAAGCTTGCTATCAAGCTCTAATTTTCTTTCTTAAATATACTTTTCTAAGGTTTTATATATAATAGTAATTATCTATTTGAAATGAAACCTAAAGCAATTTTAATTTTTGGTCCCGCAGGAAGTGGAAAAACTAGTACTGCAAAAAGAATCGGTGAGAATAAGAACTGGACTCATATTTCAGAAGATGAATATTGGGGAGAAATTAAAAAAGGACGACCCACTGGAGAATACCGAACTCACGAAGAACAAAAAATCATTTGGCAGAGAGTTCTCAGGGATATTAAAAATGAATTTTCAAAAAATAATAATATAGCGTTAGAATTTCTCGTTTATGAAGATCCTCCAAAACCATTGCTTTTCTATAAAAAAGAATTATTAAAACTCGGAACAGAAATACTTATTAGAATTCTCAAACCAAAACCAGAGGTTATTTCGGGAAGAAGGAAAGAAAGAAATCTTCCACATGATAGAACTTATTTTGACCGTAAAAAAACTGGGGCAGAATGTAAAGATCATCTACAAATAGAAGTGCTAGATTCGAAACACATAAAAAAAGAATGGATAATCGAAGATTCAGAATTTTCACTAGAGGATATTTACAAAAACTATTTCTCTGAATTTGTAGAAAAGTGATTTTGTCTCTAAATAAAAGATAGAGTTTTAGAATTCCATTTCAATTCTTAATTCAAGTAAGGAATTAATGTACTTACTAATTCTTCTAAAATGGGTAAAAATTTCTAATTCGTCGTCACTTAGGCTAGGTTTTTTCTTATGACTTTTTTTATAGAACTCAGGTAAATAGGAATGAATCTCAAAATCTTTATTAGAAATTTCAACAACTTTACTTTTGTTAAATTTGTAAAATAAATCAAAGTACATTCCAAATTGCTCTAGGACCAATTCTCCCATTGGAAGTATACTGTTTAATTCTATATCTGCAACATCCTTATAGATATGATTCCCTATGCTTTTGAACTCGTCTGCCAATAATTCTAAAATATAAAGACTAGAAAACATTAGATGAGTTTTAAATCCCTTAAAACCAGTTTTATTTAGAACTCTTAAACAATAATCATGGAACTTATCTACGTTAATATCAACATCATGTATATGTTTTAATATATCTACTTTTTTTGTTTTCAAAGCTTCTACACTATCTTCAGCCATTTGCTGAATCAAAAGAAAAACTCTTCTTAATGATGTATCAAATTCTTTACTAGTGGGTTCTGACATTGCTTTAATGATGCAATAATCTGCATGATGTTCCATAATTTCGAAACCGATGAATCTATTAGTTATTTCCTGAATTGTTTCAACGGGAGAATATCCCATAACTTTTTTACTATATTTAGTATCGAACTTATGTGCTGTTGCGAATTTGTACGGATTACCGTATGTTTCTTTTGTATCAAATTTAACTTTAACTTCGTTATATCCTTCCCTATAAACAGCCATAAAATATTTCCATATAGAAGGTATGTCTAAACCGGCTATATCTATCTCAGTTTTAAAATCTTGATTGCCTCGCTCTGTTGACAATACCAATCCACTTTCCCTTTCACTTAAATCAATTTCATCTCCGGATTTAAGATTAAAATTTTTTGCCCATTTACTAGGTAATGTAATTGTTAATGTATTGTGTCCTTGTTTGATTATTTTTCTTTTCATTTTAACCAATCCTTATATTTATATGTTATAAATATATTTAAAGCTTTACCAATATATACACTAGTGAATATATATTCAAATATATCCACAATGAATGGATAGTCCAATATTCTTCATTATCCATTATATTTTCATTATCTATTATATTTTTAGTAAGAAATATATTGACAATGGTTAAATCCTCTACGATGTTTAATACTATATGGATACTGAAATTAAAAACAAGGGACAAGAAAAACTTGATTTCTTATCACCAACTAATTGGGTTTTTCATGATGATATTGTTGAAAAGGTGCTTGAAGGAGATTATATAAATATAAAACCTTATTGTGCCGAATTTGTACCTACTACAAATTGTTCGAATAGATGTCCGTCTTGTTCTTATGAGCTAATAAAAAAATTAACAGGAGTTTGGGAAAGAAATGATTTTACGGATCCAGAATCACATATGCAAAGTGTTGATTTTGCGAAAGAAATACTCGATAAAATAATTGATGAAGGAGTAAAGGGAATAATTTTTACGGGAGGAGGAGAACCATTTTTATTTAAGGGATTAGAGGACTTAGTCGCGCATGTTACAAAAAGAAATTGTGATAGTGTGATTTATACAAACGGAAATGCTGTATCTGAAGAAAGAATATACAAAACTTTAGAAGCTTCTCCAAAACTGGTTCGAGTTAGTTTAAATTGTGGAACTGATGAGGTCTATGATCTTTTTCATCACCCTTTAGCTAAAGGAGCATTAAGTCGAACTTTAAGAACCATAGAAACACTTGCACGTGGCTCATTAAATAAAGAAGAAACAAAAGTTGGAGTCGGTGTTATAATGAATGAGGTCAATAAAGGTGACCTGGTTGAAACTGGTAAAAGAATTAGAGAAATTGTTGATAAAACTGGAGGAGGAATTGATTTTGTTATGTACAGACCTTGCTTTGATAATTATACCGATAATCAATTAACGAAAGATCTTTTGGATGAGGCTTATGAAAATGTTGAAGTTGGAGTAAAAGGAATTCTGAGAAATACTGATGTTAATGTGATTAATGTAAAATGTAGGTATGATGCATTAAAAGAGAATACGAGAAACTATAGTGAATGCCGGGGGACAGGATTATATGCTGAGGTTGGTCCAAGTGGAAAATTATATAATTGTTGTGACAGACATTTAAATCCGAAATATGAATTGGGAGATTTAACAAAAAATAGTTTTAGTGAAATTTGGCAATCTGGAAATAGGGATAAAGTTCTAGATTATGTTAATTCGAGAAGTTGTATTATGTGTCCTCCAGGATGCAAACCTCATGAAACTAATATACAATTTAAACAAATAGAGAATTTAAGGCAAAAGGGAAAAATAGGTGAGGTTGAAAGAAAATTACGTAAACATGCCAAAAGCCAAAAGCCAAAAATGGTTAATTTTTAAAAATAAAATAAAATTAATTGAGTTTTAGTAAGGGAATTTATTTTACTTTATTTACAAAATTTTACAAACGTTTTTATATCTGTTCTTCTTTAATTATTTGTATTTAACTAAAAAAGAATGAAAGTGAAAGGGGGTATAAAAAAATGAATGATGAACAATCTGTTCCTACAAAAGTAAATACTCCAACAGGAGTAAGTGTTCCTACAAAAGTGAATATTCCAACGGGAGTAAAAGTTATTAGTGTTCTGTATTATATTTATGCAGCTCTTGGAGTTATTGCTGGTTTAGCTTTAATTGCTGGTACAGGAATGATAGGTCTTCTTATAAGTCAAATTTCTCTATTTGGAGCACTTGGTGCTGGCATGTTTGCTGTTTTTGGAGTTGTTGTAATTGGTTTAAGTGTTCTTGGATTCTTTGTTGCAAGAGGCTTACGGAAAGCAAAATCTTGGGCTAGAATTGTTGCAATAATCTCTTCTGCTCTAGGAATTTTAAGTTTAGTGATTTCTATGATACGAGGAAATATCATAAGCAATATTCTTGGACTTGCTATACAACTTGCTATAGGTGGATACCTTTTATTTAACAATAACGTAAAACAAACATTCGCTTAATTTTATTTTTTTATTTTTTTATTTTTTTTTATTTTTTTAAGATAGCGGGAGCTTTCAAATTCTTAACTTTCCAGCTAAAATATATTCCATCTACTGTTGTTAACTGAGTTTTTTTTGAAGCTTTATCGATACTGATTTAACTATTTTTTTGATATCTGAGTTGCTTGAATTGGAAAGTTTTATAAATAATAGTGTGTATATTTTAATATGGAAAAAGGGATGAAATCTGGGTTAGCTATTGCGAGTCTAGTTTTGGGTATAATTTCATTTTTTCCACTGATTGGTATTCTTTTGGGGATAGTTGCCACAGTACTCGGAATTGTTGCTTTAGGACAAATTAAAGATAAGGGGCTTGAAGGAAAAAAGATGGCTATAGCAGGAATAATTCTAGGAGTATTAGGGGTATTATTTACATTTTTAGTGTATGGTTCTCTTTTTTACGTATTACTTAATCCAACTGAAGGGGGTCCAATGACTGAATCTAGAATTCAAGTAAGTATGCAAGTATTACAAACCACTGCTGGAGCAGTAGAATTATATAAGACAGATAATGGACAATATCCTAATAATTTAAAAGAATTAGGAAGGGATTATACTTATTATTCATTTGATCATTTTATGAATCCAGTTCAGTATACTCTTTCTGGTGATAATAATTCTTATGAACTTAGAACAGCTGGTGTTGATAAAGAATTAGATACTGAAGATGATTTAATATATCCATAATTTCTTAACCAATAACTTAATAAATCGATTTTAATCAGTTATTTTATCAGGCTCTCGGCTTAGGTCGGGAGTTCGATCCCTATTTTTAAAATTTTAAATTCCCCATGTTGGAACTAATCTTCTTTTGACAGCGGCTATTTCTTGTAGAATTGATTTTTCTTCGGAAGATAGGAGATTTTTGTGTTCTTTGAATTTTCTGAATTGAGTTTCGGAGAGATTTGTGTAGAGTGGTTCTCCGACTTTTAGTTGCCGTTCAAAATTTATTCCTGGCATTGAGATTGCAACTTCTTTGCCGGCGGTTACTTCTTGAACGTTTTTCTTGTCTTCTTGAACTTCTTTAATCTGTCCAATTTTTTCATCATTTTTATTGATAAATCTCTCTTTGTTTTTAAGCTTCCCCCCATTTACTTTAACACCAAATACGGCGGGGTTTGAATTTCTAAAAACAAAATCTAGAATTGTTATTTTAGATATTGTTGGTAATTCATCCAATTTCTTTCTTTCAATATCCTTAATTTTTTGAGCCTTCCATTCTTCTAAATCTTCAATCAATCTATAAACAACTGGATTTGTTAAAACTTTTATATTTTTTAATTCATCAACTTCAAATTCTTCCGCTAACTCAACATTAAAACCAAGAATTGCCCTGTCTTCTTCTGGGAGAGTATTTGTTAGGTATACATCTTTTTTTGAAATTGGTCCTATGCCTGCTTTTATTATTGGGATTTGTTTTTGTCCTAGAAGTACTAATAATGCTTCAAGAGAACCTAAAGAATCTGCTTTTGCAACAATCCCAAAACCATCTGTTTGAATTTCTTCTGAAATTTCTTCGGCAAATTCTTCTGTAATTTTTTCGATAGTATTCTCTTTACTAATTACTTGAAAGGGCATACCTGGTAAAATTTCTTCTTTGGATGTTATTTGTAATCGTATTCCCGTCGCTGCCTCAACTTTTGATTTTGTTTTGAAAGTTTTATTCAATGGTTGAACTTCTTGGATATTTCTAATTTTCGTTACTATTGGTTCTCCAAAAGATGCAACTGCAATTTCGTCTTTGTCTGTTAATTTCCCATCATAAAGAATACACTCAAGATAATTTGTTGTTTTGTCTTTTTTAACTTCTAAAGCAACTCCTTTTCCTAATTCTCTAACTTGGATTTGGTCTTTTAGAAACTTTTGGGATAAAGCGATTAGCATTGCTAAAATTTCGTTTATACCTTCACCTGTTTGCGCTGAACACGGAACGATTGCTACACTTTGAGTAAAGTCTGAAATCTTTGAATACATATCTGCAGTTATTCCGTGAGAGTGTAGTGATCCAATAATTGTATAAAATTTTTCTTCAAAGTTTTGTTTAACATTTGTGGCTTGATTTTCAATTGATTCCAAAGATAGTAATGATTCTGATGTTTGCCACCCTGAAATATTATCTATTTTATTCAGGGCAATTATAAATGGGGTCTTGTTTGCTTTTAAAATCTGTAAAACTTCTGCTGTTTGTGGCTGAATTCCATCATTGATACTAATAACTAATATCGCGATGTCTGCCAAAGAGCCTCCTCTTTTCCTTAAATTTGTAAAAGCTGCGTGGCCTGGTGTATCAATAAAAAGCAATCCTGGAATTTCTAGAGGAATTTTAAATTTCTCTAGAACGGGTCCAGCTCGAGATTGTATATTCTCTTTAGGTAAAGTTGTAAAAGAAATTTTTTGTGTTATTCCACCTGCTTCACCTTCTTGAATAGAGGTTTCCCTAATTTTGTCTAATATTGACGTCTTTCCATGGTCTACGTGTCCACATACTGTGCATATTGGTTGCCGTATTTTATTCATATATATTGAAGCATAGATTTGTTTTTAAAGTTTGAGGGGAGGTTATTAATTATGGACGCAAAAAAATATTCTTTTGGTAAAATTACTTACCTTGGAGCTGGAGCTGGAGATGAATGGGTAAGAAGGATTATTGGGGTATCAAATTCTTCTCCTAATCTTATAAATAATACTGATATTATTTTATGGAGAAATAATTGGAAGGCAAGAGGAGAGATTTTAGGGGTTCATTATGTACACAGTCAGAATGGATTTGATAAAGATACAACTGATATAGGAGGATTTTCTCAAAAAGAAATTGAGTTTGGTACTAAATATATAGCTAATTTGTTAGAGTCCTATAATATGGCTGTTATAAAATATAATGAGGAAATCGCAGAACCATTTGTGAGAGAGAGAACAACCCTACTTGATACTGTTCTTGCAAAGAGATAATAAGATATAAAAGTGCCAATTAGTAGTTATTTTTATGGATTACAAAATTGAAGCATTGGAAGAAAAGTACGAATTGGAATTAGATAGAATTGTATCGGAGATTAAAATTTCCAAGGTTGAAACTGTTTTATTGCAATTGCCTGATGGATTAAAGCCATGGGGTCCTGTTTTAGTGGATTATTTAGAAGAAAAAACAGATGTGAAGATTAGTATTTGGCTTGGAGATTGTTTTGGTGCTTGTGATTTACCAGATAGTTCTGCAGATTTAGTTGTTCAATTTGGACATGCCCCGTGGAAGTAAATAGAAGATGGGTATAGATTTTGAAAGGTATCATGGTTTATAAAACTTTTTCATGTTTTTCATGATATAAATATTTATAATGGATTGTTGGTTTTTTTAAATATGACAAAATATATTTTTGTTTCAGGTGGTGTAATTTCAGGAGTTGGTAAAGGAGTTGCGACTGCATCGATTGGGCGAATTCTAAAAGAATATGGTTATTCTGTTACTGCGATTAAGATTGATCCTTATATTAATTGTGACGCTGGGACAATGAGACCTACAGAACATGGTGAGGTTTGGGTTACTGAAGACGGCGGAGAGATTGATCAAGATTTGGGAAATTATGAGCGGTTTTTGGAAATTCCGATGAGGAAGAAAAATAATATGACGACTGGATTGGTTTATAAAACTGTGATTGAAAAAGAGCGTCGTGGAGATTTCTTGGGTGAACAGGTTATGTTTATTCCACATATTACTAATGAAGTTAAAAGGAGAATTGCTGATGTTGCAAATGGGCATGATATTGTTTTAATTGAGGTTGGTGGGACTGTTGGAGATTATGAGAATATTCCGTTTTTGTTTGCAGCTAAAGGGATGGAATTGGATTTAGGGCGTGATAATGTTTGTCATATTATGGTTTCTTATATGCCGGTTCCTGGGCATTTGGGTGAAATGAAATCTAAGCCAACTCAACTTGCAATTAAGCAACTTCGTGAAAATGGGATTCAGCCTGATTTTGTTCTTTGTCGTGGAATTGCACCTTTAGATGATCCTAGGAAAATGAAAATTGAGAAGTATGCAAATATTCCTGCTGGACATGTTATTTCTGCACCAGATATTGATAATATTTATGAAGTGCCTTTGAATTTTGAGAAGGATAAATTAGGTGAGAAGATTTTGAAAAGATTGAAACTCGAGAAGAAAAAGGAACCAAATTGGAGTGCTTGGGCAGAGATGATTGAGCGAACTAAAAATCCTGCAAAGAAGGTGGAAATTGCTCTTGTAGGAAAATATTTAGATATTGGGGATTTTCAGTTGACAGATTCTTATCTTTCTGTTGCTGCTGCGTTAAAGCATGCTGGAGCGAAGAATAATATTAAAGTGAATATTCATTGGGTTGATTCGAAAAAAATTGAGATAGGGGAAGTTGATTTATCTAAGTTTAATGGAATACTTGTTCCGGGTGGTTTTGGTAATAGTGGAGTTGAAGGGAAAATCAAAGCAATTCAATTTGCTCGTGAGAATAATGTTCCATATTTGGGACTTTGTTATGGAATGCAGTTAGCTGTTGTTGAGTTTGCTCGGAATGTTTGTGGCCTTGATGCTAATTCAACTGAGATTAATCCAAATGTTACTCATAAAGTGATTGATATTTTACCTGAGCAGATTGATATTGAAAATAAAGGCGGAACTATGAGACTCGGTAGCTATCCTGCTTTGTTAAATAGTGGTTCTGGAATTGAGAAAATTTATGGGTGTTGTGAAGTTACCGAAAGACATAGACATCGCTATGAAGTAAATTCCGAGTATCATAAGGTTTTAGAAGAGAATGGTTTGGTTATTTCTGGGAAGAGTCCTAATGGGAAATTGGCTGAGTTTATTGAGTTGCCCAATTTGAAGTTTTTTCACGCAACGCAATCTCATCCTGAATTTAAGAGTTATCCAATGAGACCAGCTCCGATGTTTGATGAGTTCGTTAAGGCTTGTTATAATTAGTTTTTGTTAAAACTATGGTAGATATTTAGTTAAGTTATGAATGTATATTCAAAACGAAACATTTAAATACCCTAATGAATACATATTCATAACTAAAATGGAGACAAAATACAATGCCAAATAGAGACAAAACAGGACCAGAAAGAAAAGGACCTAAAACCGGAAGACAGATGGGCGACTGCGAAGGTGCAGAACCTACTGGCGAAGAATTCGGAAGAGGATTTGGACGGGGCTTAGGTAGAGGCGCCGGTCGTGGACGAAGAGCAAGACAGGACTAAAATGCCTAGACCACACAAACAAAGAAGAATTAGAGGTAGTCCTTGTTCTTCTTACTTCAAACCAGCGGGGATACGAATGATTGATTTAGAGGAATCTATATTAAACATTTCAGAGTTTGAAGCAATAAGATTAATTGATTTTAAAGAAATCCCGCAAGAACAGGCTGCGAAACAAATGCAAATCTCGCAGCCAACACTTTCAAGAATATTGAAAGGTGGAAGAAAAAAAGTTGCAGACTCTATAATAAATGGAAAAGCTATTAAAATAGAAAAATGAAGATACTAATTGCAATAAATGAAAATAATGGAATAAATTCTAAATTAAGTGAACATTTTGGGCATTGTCCTTATTTTGCGATTTATGAAACAGAAACAAATAATTTAGAATTTATTGAAAATAAGATAGATCATTTAAATCAAAATTTAACTCCTGTTGATCAGATAATGAAATTTAATCCAAACGTTGTTTTTACATTAGGTGCAGGACAAAGAGCAATTAATTTATTTAATGAAGAAAAAGTAGAATTAAAAACGGGTAATTATAAAATCCTATCAGAAGTTATCGAAAATATAAAAAATCTTAAAGATTTAAATGGGGGATGTGGGCATTAAATGAAATTATTTATATTTGGTTCAACTGGTGATTTAATTAAGAGAAAAGTTTTGTTGAGTCTGCAAGAATTGAGACAAAATCTTGAAATTTACGCACTTGGTAGAAAAGATATTACTTCTAACGAATATATCAATTCTACTTGTGAAAAAAGATGTCTCGTTGAGTTTGAAGAAAAAATACATTATCTTAAAATTGATTTTGAGAAAGAGAATTTATGTACTTCTTGTTCTACTTTATTTGATAAAGATAAAGTGAATTTTATTTATATTGCGATGCCTCCAAAGTTTCTTCTAAAAATTATTAAAGAATTATCTCAAATAAATAAAAAATTTAAATTGAAAATTTTAATTGAAAAACCCTTTGGTGAAGATTTGGAGTCTGCAATAAAACTTCAAAAAGTGATAAAAGAAAATAATCTTAAAGATAATGTTTTTTTATCTGATCATTATTTATTTAAAAATGGAATAGAAAAATTAAACTTTAAGAATTTTAAAGAAATTAAAATTGTATCAGTGGAAAAATTAGGGCTAGAAAATAGAATTGGATATTATGATGATGTCGGTGCATTAAAAGACATGATTCAGGGACATTTTCTAAATATTATTTTTAGATTTATTAGTCCTCAAGATTTAAGTGATACTAGAGTCAAAAAATTAGTAAGGGGACAATATAAAAGTTATAGAGGTAAATTGGGTAAAGATTCTGAAACTGAAACAGCGATATATTTAGAACTTGAAAATAAAGAAAAAGAGTTCATTTTTTTTACAGGTAAAAAGTTTTTCGAGAAAGAATCCTGGATTGAAATAGATGGAGAAAAGACTGAGCTCAAAAGTGGGGATGAATACAAAAAAATTTTTAATAGTTTTCTTAATGAAGAGTGTGATGGTTTTCCCACTATTGAAAATTCTATTGAGTCATGGAAAATAATAAAAAAAATTGAAAACTTTAACTCTAAGCTAATAATTTATGATGATAAAATTACGGGGTATGAATTTGAAAATAAAAAATAATTCAATAAAACAATCTGCTTTGAAGGCTGCGAAAGGTTTATGGATGGCGTTTCCAATGATCCTTGGAACAATTCTACTAATAAGTTTTATTTCTGCTATAGTTCCAAAATCATTTTATGCCTCAGTTTTTAGGAATAATTATATTTTGAATTCTTTTATTGGGAGTTTAATTGGGAGTATTTCAGCAGGAAACCCTATAACAAGTTATATATTTGGTGGAGAAATGTTGAACCAGGGAGTAGGATTAACTGCAGTAACTGCTTTTTTGGTTGCGTGGGTCACAGTAGGAATTATCCAGATTCCTGCAGAATCAGCAATATTAGGTAAAAAGTTTGCTCTATTGAGAAATGTTACTGCATTTATTTTAGCGATTGTGGTTGCGATTATAACCGTGTTAATTTTAGGGGTGATGTTATGAAATTTAAAGAAAAATTAAAACAACTTCCAGGATCTTGGTATTTTTTATTAATTGTAATTTTAGGTTATATAATAATATCAATAATTAGTACAAAAATTTATTTAGCAAGTCTAGTTTTTTTTAATCAGATTATATTAAAAGTAATTCCAATTTTTATTTTGGTCTTTGCATTAATGACTTTGTCTAATTATTTTATAACTCCAAAGTTTATTATTAAACACTTAAAAAATAAAGGTTTGAAAAAATGGTTCTTTGTGATTATAGGTGGAATTTTATCTTCTGGCCCTATTTATATGTGGTATCCGTTATTAGCAGACTTGAAAAATAAAGGATTAAATTATGGGCTGATTGCTTGTTTTTTATATAATCGTGCAATAAAAATTCCTTTGATACCTCTGATGATAATCTACTTTAGTTGGCAATATATTTTTGTTTTATTATTGGTAATGATTTTTGCCTCAGTAGTTCAAGGTGTTTTATTAAATAAAATAATGGAAGAAAAATTTAAAAAAATAGGAGATAAAAAAGAATAATATGGAATTATTAGTTTTTGTATCATCAACTTGTGCCCATTGTCCAAAAGCCGAACAGGTCGTAAGAATTGTTTGTCCAGAATATTCTGAATATGGATTAACTTATGAAAAGGTTAGAACAAGAAGCCAAAGAGGTAGCGAGTTATCTGAAAAATATATGGTTATGAGTGTTCCTACATTGATTTTTTTAAACGATAAAGGAATTGAAATAAATCGGATTATAGGTGTACCTAGCGAAATTGGATTAAGAAACAAAATTGAGATATTATTAGGAATTAAAGAAACTTTCTTAAAAAAAATATTTGGAAACAAGAAAAAATGAACAAAATTAATTTATTAAAAATATTTATGTTATGGGACGTTTTAAATTTAAATGCAAAGGAGGTTAAAAAATGAAAATAGCAATAGCATCTGAAGGAAAAGAAGAAAATTCGGAAATAAGTCAGAAGGGTGGAAGAGCACCTTATTATCTTATCTTTGAAAACAAAAAACTTGTAGAAACAATAAAAAACCCTTTCGCATCTGGCTCAGGTGGAGCTGGTTTTTCTGTGGCCTATATGTTAGCTGAGAAAAAGGTTAATTCCGTTGTCGCTGGAAAAGTTGGTGGAAATATGATTTCCGCTTTAGAAGAGAAAGGTATTAATTTTAGAGAAGAAGCTGGAAAGATTAATAAAATTAAATTATAAATTAATATAGTTTCACTTTTTTGCAACTATTTTTAAAATTATTATTTATAGTTTCACTTTTTTGTAACTATTAGAAATATTTATAAAGTATCTTTTGAACTAGCTTCTATGAAAAAAAGAGATTATATTTTAGCTATTGGTTGTTTAGCTTTTGTTCTCTTAATTATTTCTTTAAGTTTACTTCTTGGAGAAAAATTTGAAATTAAGAGTTGTGGTTGTCCAAATATGGTTTCTCAAAATTTTATCATTTTATTCATTGTATTAGCAGTTGTCTTTGTAATGTCTTTATTATACTATTTATTTTCTTTAAGACTTGATGTAAAAAAGAAAATTATTGATAGAAATATTAAATTATTCTTTTCAATATTAGATAAAGAGGAACAAGAAGTTTTACAACTAGCTATTAAATCAGATGGAATTTTATCTCAGAACATTATTTCTAATAAATATGGAAAAGCTAAAGCCAGTCGTATTGTAAAAAAATTGGTTGATAAAAAAATTATTTCTATAAAGAAAAAAGGTAGGAAAAATGATATTATATTAAATAAAGAATTAAGGGAGGAGCTAGTATGAGAAGGATAAATTATTTATTTTTTGGGTTGTTGATTTTAATGTTAGTTGTTAGTGTTTCAGCTCAGACCGATGTTTATTATTTTGGTAGAGATGGGTGTCCTCATTGTGCTAATGTTCTTGGATCTGGAATTTTGGAAAAGGTTTCTAATCTTGAAGAAATTAATTTAGAAAAGTTTGATGTAACTGAGAGTCAAGAAGCGAGAGATTTGTATGTAGATTTTTTTAATAATTTTGGAGTTTCACAATATAGTCGTGGAGTTCCTGCAGTTGTTATTGATTGTAATTCTGATGGTGTGGGAGATTCTTATCTTATGGGAGATACTCCAATTATTGAAAAGTTGGAGACGAGTATAATAACTTGTGAAATAAGTGATGAGGAAAATGGAGGACTTTCTCCAATAGATGTTAATGCTGGGAAAATAACTTTGGGTAGCTTAATCGTTGCTGCACTTATTGATTCTGTTAACCCGTGTGCATTTGGTGTTCTAATTTTCCTTATGTTGAGTCTTTTAAAAATGGGTTCTTCCAAACGGGCTTTAAGGGCGGGACTAACTTATACGCTTGTTGTATTTATTGTTTATTTTTTATCCGGTTTAGGAATTTTTAAGGTTATACAATCTTTCACTTCTATAACTCATGTTGTTTATATTGCATCTGGAGTATTAGTTTTATCTTTTGGGTTGTGGCAATTTAAAGACGTATTTTTGCCTAAAATTGGTCCAACATTACAAATTTCTCCCAAAATAAAACCTTTGATTGAAAAAATAACTCAAAAGGGAACAATTCCTGCAATGATTTTACTTGGTATATTGGTTTCTCTTTTTGAATTACCTTGTACTGGAGGAATCTACTTAGGGATTTTAACAATGATGTCAATTAATAAGACGTTTGCAATTCCATACCTATTGCTTTACAATTTAATTTTTGTTTTGCCTCTGATTATTCTTACTTTTATGATATACAAAGGAATGTCTCCTAGTATTCTTCAAAAATGGACTTCTAGTAAAAGAAATTGGATGAAAATTGGATCCGGGATTATATTGGTCGCATTAGGCGTTTATATCCTGGTTTTTTAACATAATTAATTTTATATATTGGATTTTATGTGATATATCATGGGAATTGTAAAATGGGTAAAAGGTTTTGGAGAGAAAGTTTTGTATTATCCTGGATGTTTGACCAAGGGAGTTTTGACTGAACAATTTGAAAATTATAAAAATATTTTTAATCGTTTAGGAATTGATTTTATTTTGTTATCAGATGAAGAAGTTTGTTGTGGATTACCTATTTTGAATGCTGGATATAAGAAGGATGCTCGAAAATTGGCAAAGAAAAATTTTGATATTTTTAAGAAAAAGGGTATTTCAAAAATTGTAACTAATTGTCCCTCATGTTATCATATGTTTAAAGATGTTTATCCTACAATGGTGAGAGAGTGGGATATAAAAGTTGAGCATGTAACTATTACAATTTTAAACGCGATTAAAAAGAAGAGAATTCAATATAAAGGAGAAGAAAAAGAAATTGTTAGTTATCATGATCCGTGCCATCTTGGACGATATAGTGGGATATATGAAGAACCTCGACAAGTGATTGAATTATTGGGTGGTAAGATTATTGAAATGAAAAATAATAGAGAAAATGCAATTTGTTGTGGAGCTGGTGCTGGGATGAGAGTCAATTTTCCGGAAATCGCAAAAAAATCTGCAAAAAAAAGAGTTACGAATATTGAAGATAGGGTGGAAAAAATTATTTCTCCATGTGGATTGTGTTATGCTAATCTTAAATCAGCGACAGAAAAAAGTATAGAATTTTCTAGTTTTGTACTGGAAAGATTAAAGGAGATAAAATGAATAAGGCTGTAAAAAAAGTATATGAAGTTGATGCTTCTCAATTGAAAGGAGATGCTTTAGATGTACTTTTGCCTACAAATGTAAACGAAATTCGTAGAATTATTGCCGGAACAAATAGAATTGTTGTTCGTGGAGCTGGAACTGGACTTGCTGGCGGATGTGTTCCGCTAAATGGAATGGATGTTATTTTAGATACATCTAAAATGGATAAAATTTCTGAATTTAATAAAGAAAGGCGAACAATAGAAGTTGAAGCGGGTGTAATTTTAGATGAATTGCAAGATTATTTATTTAAATATAATTTAGAATTTCCTGTGAAACCTTCAAGTCATGAAGTTGCTACAATTGGTGGAATGATTGCTACAGATGCTGTCGGAAATCGTGCAATAAAATACGGAAAAACTTCTAACTGGGTGAAATGGATTGAGGTTATTGATAGTAATGGAAGATTAGAAAAAAAAGGAATTACTGAATTTAGTGATTATTCTGGGATGGAGGGAATTACTGGAGTTATTGTTCGTGCTTGTTTAAAATTATCTCCAATTAAAGAAAGGACGGCTACTTTACTTAAAATTGATAATATAGAAGAAATCGTTTCCACTGTTAGAGAATTGAAAAGGAATTCGGCTGTTTCAATGATTGAATTTTTGGATAAAAAAATAAGTAATAAGTTAGAGCTTGGAGAACATTATCATTTAATTATTGAATATGAAACTCCGAATGGAGAATTAAAAGGTTATGAATATGAAAGATTACTGTTTTTACGAGATAGTATTTATCCACATATTGCTCATGAAGGATATACCAGAATAGAAGATCCTAAAATTATGATAGATAAATTTGGAAAGTTGATGAACTGGTTAGAAGAAAGGGGCATTCCTACTTTTGGGCATATAGGCGTTGGTATTTTACATCCGTGTTTTAATCATGAACAAGAGAAACATGTTCCTGAGATGATGAAATTAGTTAGAAGGCTTGGGGGTCAAATTTCTGGAGAACATGGTATTGGAATCTTAAAAAAAGGTTTTGTAGAAATGAATGATAAAAAGATTTTAATAAATGTTAAGAAGAGAACTGATCCACTGAATAAATTTAATGTTGGAAAAGTAATATGAATGAAGAATTTTTTGAAAGATTAAGAGAAAGAGTTTTGCCATACTTTGATGATGTAGGAAGTCATGAATTCAGTCACACTAAAAGGGTTCATGATATGGCAATTAAAATTAGTGAAGGCGAGAAGGTTGATATAGATGTTGTTCGAGTAGCTGCTTTATTGCATGATATAGCAAGAGGCAAACAAGACAGAGGGGAAGTTGATTGTCATGCAGATGCAGGTGCTAAAATAGCTAGGAATATTTTAAAAGAAATGGATTTTCCGGAGGATAAAATTAATTCTGTTACTTATTCAATTGAAGTTCATAGGCATAGTAAGGGGATTACACCAAATACAAAAGAGGCTTTAATAATTCAAGATGCAGATAGACTTGATGCATTAGGAGCAATTACAATAGGGAGAATGTTTGCTTCTGGTGAAAAAAAGGGTAAGCAATTACATAATCCAGATATTAATTCTGAAATATGGAAAGGAAAAGATTATTCAGGGGTTTCATCAAAAACAACTATTGATGCTTTTTATAATAAAATATTGAAAATTAGACCTGAAAATTTTAATACACAAAAAGCTAGAGAGATTGCCAAAAGTCGCTATGATTATGTTTATGATTTTGTTGAACGATTTAAGAAAGAATGGGTAGGGAAATTATAATGGAAAGATTTAAATATATTGGAGGACTAGTGTAATTATTACATACCCGGTATGACGCAAGGAATGCCGGGCTTTACCTTTTCTAAAATGATTTTAAATAGCAAAAAGAAGAAAGCTATAGTGTTTATCGACGGGAATAACTGGTATCATAATGTTAAATCTGTAGTGAAAAAACCTAGAGGGTTAGATTTTTGGAAATTATCTAAGATTGTTTGTGATAATTTTGGATTAGAGTTGTCAGAAGTAAGATATTATAATTCTATTCCTCATATTGGGCTTGGAGAAGAAAATTATTATAAACATATGGTATTTTTAGCTGGATTAAGGAGAAAAAATATAGTTGTGAATACTCGAAAATTAAAATCTGTTGTCAATAATGGAGTAAAACTTTGGGTTGAAAAAGGAGTTGATGTTATGATTGCTTCTGACATGATTGATCTATGTCTTGTTAAAAGTTCTTGTGATACATGTATTCTTGTTTCTGGAGATGCCGACTTTTTACCAGCTATGAAGTTAGTTAAGGATCAAGGAAGAGAGGTTATTACAACTTCTGTTTCTAGAGGATACTCAAGAGATTTGCGTACAGGAGAATTTAGATATATGGTTTTAAAAAAGGACGATGTTACTAAATGTTTTGGAGGATATAATGAAAACTGAAAAACAAAGTGAAGCAGATAGAATTGAAGCAAGTAATCTAATGGAAGAAGCTAGTGAGATTTTTGATCATTGTATTAAATGTGGAATGTGCAAATCTCTTTGTCCTGTCTTTAAAACATTGAAAGAAGAACGAGTTTCAGCCAGGGGAAAGGCAATTATTCTTTCAGATAAAGTAATGGATAAAGTTGTATTTGAATGTACTTTGTGCAAAGGATGTGAACAAAGTTGTCCTCTTGAGATAAAAGTTTGTGATGCTGTTAGAAAAGCACGAGAGGCGATGGTTTTGAAAGGAAAAGGCTTGAAATCAAACGAAGAAATGATTGAGAACGTTCGAAAATCTGGAAATCCTTTCGGGAAGGGTGTGATTGATAAGGATAAGTTGTATTGTTGTTAAATAATTTTATAAGTTGGATTTCGATTTAAGTATTGTGGTAATTTATTCGCATTCTAGAGTTTTGTGTTTTGAGAACTGTCCTTATTAATATAAGTTGAAATATATTGATAAGGTTAAGGTGGATGTCCCGATGACGATAGAATGTTTTATGGAGGATATAGTTCCTCGGACGTTTGAGAAATTGTATAATAATAAGAAAGTTATGAAGGAGATTTCTAGGAAAGAATTGTTGAAATTTTATGAGGAGTTGTGGAGGGATTGAGCAAAATTTTAAAAATTAATTATTTTTCTTTTTTTTCAAGATAATTTTTCCCTTTTCTGCTTTAGCTTCAATGTCTTCTCCGTATTCTAAACCTGCTTCTTTTAAAACTAATGGAGGAATATTTATAACATATTTATAATAATCTTTATTTTTGTATTTTCTTAAAAATCTTTTTTGTATTTTCATCATTGTATAACGTTTTATTATTATATAAATTTTTAGGCACCAAAAAGTTTATATAATTGAGGCACCTAAAGAGTTTATGAAAATAGAATCATTGGGAATTGGTTGGAAAACTAAAGTTTCATTAAAAAGGGCGACTTATTCCATTTCTATAAGTAAGCTTGTTGCCGAGGGGAATTGTATAGAAAAGGGCGAGGAGCTTTATTCTTATCTTGCTGAAGACGAAAAAAAGAGAAAAATTGTTGTGATTTATCTTGATGGGAAAAAGTTGATTGAAAGCAAATGTAAAAAATCATAATAATAGTTCTAAAATTAGAGATGTTTTTGGGGGTGCAAAAACTTACGTATTGATTATTTAAATTAGTAAAAGTATAAAATAAGATGAGTGAGAGCCAATCAAGATATAGCATTATTGAAAGATTAATTAAAAGAAAATTGGGTGTTATGAGTTCTAAATCTAATCTTAAAGAGGATGTAAAAAAGAAGGAACAAAAAATTGGCGAATTAGAAAAAGAATTAGAAAATTGGAAAAAAGATATTCAGGAAGATATTAAAAGAGAAGAAAGAAAAAAAGAATTAGAGATTGATAGATCTAAGCAGGAGTTTGAAAATTTAAAAGAACAAATGAAAGATAAAGAAAAAGTATTAGATGAACAAATAAAGGCAATTGAAGAGGCATCAAAATCTATCGAAGAAATTTCAAAAACATCGTCCATTGCTTAAATATAAATTTGTTTTTGAAATTGATAGAATGTCTGTAAAAAAAGAAAATTGCCACGTGCATCAACAGACGTTAAATGATAAAAATAAACCAATGCCATGTTGCTGGTTCCTTGCAGATTAATTCTGCTAAAGGTGAATTTATTTTATTGCAGGCAATAAAATTACAGACTATCTTTAATTAAATAAAATGGAAATAAAAGAAGGAACTCAGGAAACAATTACATTAGAGGAATTATTTGAGGAATTAAAAAATGAATATAGAAATAAAAGACATGCCAAAATTAAGTAGTCCATTTGTAAGAAAAATGGTGGGGGAAGATTATATAGTTACAAATGAGATTGAGAAAGGTATGGAGTGGGTTTTTGAAGATGAATCGGTCATGGCTATTGAAAAATTACATGGGACAAATGTAGGCATATTGATTAAAGAGGGAGCGGTAACAGCTATTTTTAATAGGACGGAAAGAATACCTTTTATTACAAAGGGGAAAAGTTGGATAGTTAAAGGTATACTTAATTCAAAGGTAAAAGGATATTTAGAATTTTTAGGAGATGGACAGCATTTCGGTGAGTTAATTGGCCCAAAAGTAAATGGAAATCCTTACAAGTTAGACGAACATCTTTGGATACCCTTTTCCGGATTTTGTCAAAAACATTTAAAATATAAATGCTGGGGGGAATATCCCAAAACGTTTGAAAGTATATCCAAATGGTTTGAAGAATTGATGCCACTTTATGCTTCCATGAAAGGAAGTAGAGAAGGATTTGTTGAAGGTATTGTTTTTACGCATCCCGACGGGAGAATGGCAAAGTTACGTAGAGATATGTTTTCTTGGCATAAAAGTGGGAGACATAAAGGGAAAAATAAAAATGAGTGAAAAATATAAAATTGCTTGAGGGAAAAGAAAACCATTATGTGATTATAATGGTAATTGTGAAAATCTTGCGTATAAGGAAGTTTATCCATCTCTTATAAATAAAAATAAAAAAGGTTGGAGTTATTTGTGCAAAAAACACTTTAAGAAAGAGCAAAAAAGATTGAGAAAAATCTTTTTAAATTGCAAAATAAAAAGAGAATTAATTTAATTCCTCTCACTCCAATTCCAAAACTCCCCATTTCCAATTATAACGTGGTCAATAACCCTAATCCCAATTTCTTCTCCTGCTTTCATCAGTTGTTTTGTAATTTGTAAATCTTCTTTGCTCGGTGTTGGATTTCCGCTGGGATGATTATGCACTAAAATAATTTTGGAAGCGGAATTTCTAATTGCTGGTCTGAAAATTTCTCGAGGATGGATGATTGAGGCATCGAGGATTCCTTTAGAAATTAATTCTTCGCCTATGATAATGTTTTGGGTGTTTAGCATAATAATATAAAAGTGTTCTTCTTTTTTGTCTTTTAATTTTTTGTGGAATAAATTAAAAACATCTTCGGCACAGCTTATTTTTCTTGGTGATTTTTCTGATAGAGTATGTCTTTTCCCAATTTCGGCAATTGACAAAATTTGCATTGCTTTCGTTGGACCAATTCCTTTGATTTGTTGAAGCTCTTTCAGAGAACATTCGAATAATTTATTTAAACCATATTCGCTGATCAATCTATTTGACATATCTATGACATTTTCTCCAGCATAGCCCGTTCTTAATAAAATTGCAAAAAGTTCGGAGTTACTTAAAAATTCTGGTCCATGTTTTAGAAATTTTTCTCTTGGCCTGGAATCTGGAAGAAGCTTTTTTATTTTCATATGAAAACAGAGAAGTTGAAAGTTATAAGGTTTTGTTTAATTATGTGCAAACCAAAATTCTAAGCTGTCTTTTGTCTTTTTATGCAATCTAACAAAACCAAATCTCTCAAATTGTATAACTGTTCCAACTTTTAACTTTCCTAATTCAGCTTCTCCTAGTCCTTTTCTAGTGCCCCCATCTGGCATTACAATTTCAACTTTTATATTAGTCGAATGTTCTGGTAACCATTGGATGAATTTTGTCTTTAGTTCGTTATCTGGTTCTTCAGAAATAAAAGAGAATGTTCTTGGTTTTATCCTCTCTACATTGTAAGATTTGAAATTAAGGAGATGCATTAATCTATAGTTTTCGTTTTGCATTAAGTCATAATCCATTTTTGAAATTAAAAAATCTTGTTTTGTTTTGTATTTTCTTGTCCCGAGTTTTCCATTTGGGTGAAGTGGAATTTTTGTTATCAATTCTGGGCATCCCTTAACTGTTATTTTTTCTGGTTGCTCTACAAAGAAATATCTAGGTGCATTTTCGAGAAGTTTTTTGTTTAACATATATAATGCTTCAACAGGCACGGTGATATTTGTTTTCTTTATTCCTAAACTTATAATAAATTGTCTTATTGCTTCTGGTTTAATTCCTCTGTCTCTTAAAGATTGTAAAGACCATGTTCTTGGATCATTCCATCCTCGGTACTCTCCAGAATGAACCTCTGTCGCACTTTTTGATTTAGAAACTTTTACACCCTCAATTTGGAATAGTCCATTATATATTGATACTGGGTTTTCCCATTTGAAAATATTTCTAATAAAATCCTGAACTCTTGTGGACATTTGATGCTCTATTCCTCTTAATATATGAGTTACTCCGAAAATATGATCATCTATCCCCCATGAGAATTCCATTGATGGATATACTCTGAATTTTTTACCTATTCTTGCGTGTACTCTATCGGAAATTTTAAACATAACTCTATCTCTAAAAGCTGGATCCGAATCTTGCATAGAAGTTTTTAATCTTACACACATTGAACCCTCTTCCGCATCAAACATTTTTTTCCATCTTATAATTTGAGCTGTTGGTGGCAAGTGCCTACATGAACAGTCGATTCCTTTATCCTTGAGTTCTTTCCATTTTCCATTGGCACAATCACAAACATACATATACCCTTTTTTGAGCATCTCTTCTGCATACCCATAATATTTTTCTATTCTATCAGATTTGTAAATTATTTTTTTATCAAAATTCACTCCGAGCCATCTAGCTCCTTCTTCGATTAATTTGTACGCTTCTGGTTCGATTGGTTTTGCTTTATTCCCAATTGTGTCATCCATAACAAGTAGAAGTTTCCCTTTGTACATCTTACAATATTCATCGTTCAAAATTAATGGTCTTGCGTTCCCAATATGTAAAGAGCCTGAAGGATATGGAGCAATTCTCATAACAACTTTTCCTTTTTCAGCATTTTCTAATTCCTTTAATCCTTCTCTAACTTCTCTTTTAGAAGCTTTAACATCTAATTTTGAAAGTTGCTCTTCCTGTTTTTTTGGAGAAAGTGAATTTACTTCTTTGAGAATTTTTTGGATTGTTGGTATAATTTCTTTTATTCCTGATTTTTCTAGACCTTCTGCGAATAGTCCCGCTAGGACTGCTCCTTGATTTGCTTTGCCTCTATGCTTAATTGCGTTTTCTAGAGCATAAGCTTTTATCACGTTTTTGTCTATTTCTGACATCTTATATAAAAGCAATGCTGGGTTTTAAATGTTACCAACCCATTACGCCAACTGAAGAATTTTCACTACCTGAATTTTGAGACGAGTGGTTTATATCTAATTTTCTTTCTAAAAGCTCTATTCTGTTTTCTAATTTGTATACTTTGTTATCTAATTCTGTTATTTTTTCATCTACTTCTCTCTTATTATAACCTTCGCTTTGTGTAGCAAAAGAATTTGGAGATGGAGCTGGTGTGGATGAAGAACCCATGAACCCAAAGAATTCTGCGTTTGAAGATGAATTACCTGAAGAAGGTGATTGTTTTCCTAATTCTACAAAACCGTCTTGATTTGTTGGAATTACTATATCATCTTTTGGAATTCTTACTACTCCTCTTTTTTGGAGTTCCCGTACATCTATCATTTTTTTCTCCTTTTTGAATAACATAATTAAATTAGGGGTGAAGGGTATATAAAATATTGGATTAATTGTTAAAAATTCTATTTAGCGTTAATATTAAATACTCTTTATGCCAAATGTTATTATGGCAGGAAGTGGTGAGGATAAGTATACGGTTGATAAAACTGAAGACATGAAGTGGGCGATTAAGGAGGTTATGTCCAAATCTAAAAATGATTTGTCTAAAATGGGGATGTATGATTTTGAGGAAAATTCTTTCAAACCAGTTTCTTCTTATAAATTAGGATTCGATTCTCAGCAAAATCAGTTGGAACCGGATTATTATTGGATACTTGATTTTTTAGCTCAGATTGGTTGGGATTTGAAAAAGATAGTTGATAATTTTACTGCATCTCCTGGTTCGGGGCAATTTTCGGAGATGAGTACAAAGGCGACAAAATTACAAGAAGAAGGTATGAAAATTCTTGGAGGTTTAAACCAGGTAATAAAGTCTGTTTTGAATTTAGTTTATGATTTGAAAGAGTTTGAATTGAGATTGGCTCATTATGATGATGCTAATTCAAGTGAACCTAAGGTAAAAGAAGAAGGATTATTGGCACTTAAACAAATTTGGTTAGATAATGTTGATTTAAAGAGAGGTCGGGGTTCTATACATCAGATGTCGGTCGAGCTTGGTTTTACAACTTTAAGAGAAGCTTTTATGATGGCTAATACGCAGGAAGATTTGAAAAAAATGAACAATGATGCCGAAGGAGGATTAATTAATGACCAAGTTATGAGAATTTTAATTCCGAGATTAAGTGAATTTTTGAAATGGACCGATCATTCCGAAAAAGAATTAAGAAAAAGATTTAGCATTGAAAAAAATTATTTAAAATCGCAGGTTGAAACTATTAAATTATATTCTGCTTGGATGAAACCTTATCTGGCCGCTGCAGAAAAATTGAGACAAAAAGGGTTTGATAAGGATGCCGCTCTAGTTAATGCTTTTTCTACTTCAATGTTTGAATTGCAACTCTTTGGGAAACAGGCAGTAAAACTGGACGATGCTTATGAAGGTAATGATCGGTCCATTTTAAAATATAATCCTAAAAGAACCTATAATAAAATATTAGTTATTGGTCTTAGATTTAGAGGTCACGTATCTCAACGAGTTACTCAAAAGGGTGATTATGGATTTGCTATGGGTGGCAGGGTTGATATGACCTTTGATTGTTATGCATTAAATGATGAAGAGCTGAATGCTGCTTGGGCATTGTTGGAAAAATCAGATATGGAAAAAAGTTTGGAGTTCTCTGGGGATGTAGCTGGAGAAGCATTAGAAGCTTTGAAAGAAGATTTGGATTATTTTTTAATGGATAAGGAAGGAAAGAAGGAAGTTGAGGAGAAAACTGAGAGTGAAAAGAGAGCTAAGAAAAATACTAATGATGTTAATCCATTCTCTGCATTATTTGGTATTGGAAAGATTAAGCATAAAAAGAAACCTAAAGATGACAAGAAAGTTTTGACGGCTGAAGAAATTAAGAAAGATAACTTTATAGAAAACATGATGAGGGCAGAAGCAGCTACTGGTGCGGCCGATAAATTATATTTGGCCTATGATGTTTACAAGAAAGCTCATAAGATGGCTTCCGCACATGGATATGGATTTGATACACATGACGCTGAATCTGTTGATGATTTAAGTGAAGGTGGTAATGTAGGGTTTAAAGGGGCTTTTAAGAAAAAAGGTAAGAATTAGAAAAGTAAATAAACTTTATTTCTATATAATTATATGACAGAAGATGAAAATATTAAAGATGATGAATCTGAAGAAGTAGATGTTTCTAAAGATATTGAAGAAGAAGTTTTTGCTGAGAACCCTGTCGATGATGATGTTAGTGATTTTAATATTAGTAGCACAATTTTATCCACGGCTAACGTTGTTGTAAATAGGCAGTCACCTAGGTTGGAAGAAATAGCGGAAGAGCATCAAGATGAAAAAGATTGGGAAGAATCTGACGAATTCGCAGAAGAGAAAAATGAAAAAGATTTCTATAATAGTTCTAGTAATTCTTATGGTGTAAATGAAGGAGAAGATTCTCCTAGAGATAGAGATAGTGATTTATACACTCAAAAAAGTAGCGACATATATACCCAGAAAAGTAGCGATGTATATAACGAAAATAAAGAACAAGGTAAAATTTATTCCCCTGGTAAAAAACACACTAAGGGTTATGAAGAATTTACTGATACTAGACGTTCGGGACGTTCAATGTTGGAGATTGCTGGATTTGAGGATAAAGAAAAACAGAAGAATCGAGAAATGAGGTCGTTTGTTCAGTACGATAGTAAAATGGATTAGGAATATATTTAAATAATCAGATTGATTTAATCTTTAAGGTGAAAATGGCGAGTTACGAATCTTTTTACGATGGTGGTGTTACTTCTCTTAGTCCTGATTACGGAAATTTTACTGGATATAGAATGACTGCTGCGCAACTGGGATTCCCGGGTTCGGCTCAAACTGCTAATCAATTAGGGGAGACTGTTACTGCTTTAAAGCAAGGAGTTAAAGCTTTTGAGGTTTCAATGGTTATGCCGGATACTGGTGAAACAATTCCTGTTCAACACTTTAAAGAAATGCGAGCGTTGATGAAACTTAGTGGGGTTAAGCCTTCTGTTCACGGCCCGGTTATTGATGCTGCTGGTTTTACCGATAAGGGATGGGGAGGAGATGAGGGACGAGCAGACAATGAAAGAAGAATGTTTGATTCTATTGAAAAAGCACATATTTTAGATCCTAACGGGAACATTCCAATTGTTTTTCATTCTTCTAATGGAGCGCCTGGAGCAGAATGGAAACCTGGAGACAAGAAACTTGGAGAAGATGAATTTATTATGGAAAAAAGTAGCGCTATTAACCGAGAAACGGGGCAGGCAATTTCTATTAAACGAGAATATAAATTTAGGCCAGAATTTGACCTAACTAAAAGTTTTAAATTTGGTGATAAGGGGATTGAAGAAGTTAAAGGTGGGGAACCAGGGTTATTATTTGATACAGAGAGTAGCGTTGGTGCCGTAAATCGAGGAGAGTGGGAAAATAAATTAACTGAAGTTGCACAAATGAATAAACATGCGCAGGAAATTCTTGGAGCGTCATCCGTTGTTTTAGGAGAATACAAAAATGCTGTGATGTATGATGATAATACTTCTGAGGTTGTAGATATCAAAACTGGACAGAAACTCGTTAGCCTTAATGAAAACGAAGGAGTAATGAGTTCTTATAATCAAGTTAGAAACGCAGGACTTTTTCTTGATAATGCAGAATTATCTTTTAAGGGGGCTTTTCATCAAGCATACAAATATGGCACGCCAGGGCAAAAAGAGAAATTAAAGAGTTTAGCTACTAAATATTCAGAAGAAAAAGTAAAGGTTTCTCAAACTGTTCTTCATGATGGAAGAGAGGCAACTAATATTTGGGGACCTATTGAAAGACAAAAACTTCTTGATGTATCTCTTGGACGATTAAGAGGGATTGTAGGGGGTAATTCTCCAGAAGTTTTTCAAGAAACCGAAAAATTTGCTATGGGAAAAGCAGCTGATACTTTTGGAAATTTAGCTATGAAATCTTATGATAAGTTTGGTAAAACTGCTCCGGTTATTGCGGTTGAAAATATGTTCCAGGGATTTGCTTTTTCTAGGGCGGAAGATTTGAAAGAACTTGTTGAGACTTCTAGGGAAAAATTTGTTAAGCAGTTAGTTGACAAAAAAGGATTAGGAGAGGATGAAGCTAAGGAAATTGCGGAGAAACATTTAGGTGTGACTTGGGATGTTGGACATTTGAATATTTTGAAGAAAAAAGGTTTTACTGATAAAGACTTAGTTGAACAAACCAAGAAAATTAATCCTTTAGTTAAACATATTCATCTTACGGATAACTTTGGTTATGCAGATACGCATTTGGCTCCTGGAATGGGAAATACCCCGATTAAAGGGATATTAGAAGAATTAGAAAAGAACGGACAATTCGCTGAAATGAGAAAAATCACCGAGGCTGGTAATTTCGTTCAGCATTTTAAGACTGTTCCACACGCAATGACTCTGGCGGCATTTGGTTCTCCAATATATGGAATGAAATCTGCTCCGTATTGGAATCAAGTTATGGATATGCAAGGTGCATATTTTGGAGGTTATGGAACATCTAATCCTTCACAGCATCAATCTATTTATGGAGCTGGATTTACTACAATGCCAGTTGATTTAGGTGGACAGATGGGCGATACGAACTCACGATTTGGTGGAACTCCGATGGCTTAGTTTGTGGAATTTACAACAACCTTTATAAAATATAATTGCTAGATATTAAAGTAGTAATGGAACTTTATTATTGCATAAAAAAAGATGGTGAAAAAAATTGTTAAGGCAAAGAGTGCCAAAAATCCTAAGGCGGAACCTAAAAAAGAAGTTGCTCCTACGTTGAAGATTACGGGTGAGCGTGAAATTGCTTCTGATTTTGCTACTAAAGTTGTAGATAAATTTGATCAGATGGTTAAGTCGGTTGTTTTATTTGGTTCTTCTGCAAAGAAAGTTTCCACTCCTGATTCTGATATTGATATTATAATTATTATTGATGATGTTTCCGTTAGGTGGGACGAAGAATTGATTGCTTGGTACCGTGAAGAGCTTGGAAAAATTATTTCTGTCAATCCTTACGCTAAAGCATTACATGTTAATACAGTAAAACTTTCTACATGGTGGGACGATATGATGAGGGGCGACCCGGTTGTTTTGAATGTTCTTCGATATGGAGATGCGTTGATTGATTATGGTGGATTTTTTAACCCGTTAAGAATTTTATTAAAGGAAGGAAAAATTAGAGCAACTCCGGAATCTATTTACACTTTATTGCAAAGAGCTCCTCGGCACATGACACGAGCTAAACAATCTATGCTTGCAGTTGTTGATGGACTTTATTGGACTATGGTTGATGCAGCGCACGCGGCTTTGATTGCAGCAGATATTATGCCCTCGTCTCCCGAAGCTATTCCTGAAGTTTTGATGGAAAATTTTGTTAAGACAAGAAAGCTAGATAGAAAATATGTTTCTTATTATACAGAAATTCATTCAGTCGCTAAAGATATTGTTCATGGGAAAGTTACTTCTATAAAAGGCAAACATTTAGACGACTGGTTTGAAAAAACGGATGCATTCTTGGGGCAGATGGCGAAGTTGGTTGATGTTTTGATTGAGAAAAAGTAAAAAATGGTATTTTTTAATAAATCTGTTATGAATGGAGCTACACTTTTTGGAGTGTCTTTAACCTTAACGGCTCTTTCCTTTTTAGATATTTTCGCGAAAAATGCGAAAATATTTTTCTTTATTTGTGCATTAATATATGGTATTGGTGCAATTCTAGCATTCTTTTGTCCAAAATTAAGTTAAAAGAATGCAAAATGGGAGGCCTGCGGGCATTCGGCATTGCGATGCCTTAAATCGAACGGTACGATTCTCAAAGAATGCAAAATGGGAGAATCGAACTCCCGTCTGAACGTTGGCAACGTCCCGTTCTACCACTAAACTAATCTTGCATAGGATAAATAGAATTTAATTGTTTAAAAAAGTTTAGTTCTGTCTGATATTACATTTCGCTGCTGTGTCTCTTCTACATATTCCATGATTTTTCTGCATCCAGTATATTGTTCCAGAAATTCTCTTTTTTCCATACCTGTAAAAGACAAATACGGACCTTCTTAGATAAGACGCCACCTTTGTTTCACCAATTCTATTTCTCCAGGATGTAACTCCCAAGCAGATTCTTCTTGAATGTCCATAGAAGTGGTTAGATTAAGAGATTTAAAAAGATTTATGGGTTCTAATGCAACTTTCGTAAAAATTTAGCTTACTTTTTTCTCTTCCTGTGTTTCTGGGAATGATTTCCATTTTTCATAATGATTGAGATCCATTTCCTTATTGAACAAATTGCTATCTTGGGTTAATTTTGCTATCGAACATAGTTCTCTATTAGATAATGGGACATATATTCCTTCTTTGATTCTATTTTCAATTTGTGCGTTTTTTAAATAATACTTACTTGGCTCAAAGAGATTGGTAATATTAGAAAGAATATAAACGTCTCTAGGGCTTCCAATTAAATGTTCTTGTGAAAATCCGCTAGACTTATAGACTCCTTTCCTGCCTTCCTTTCCTACAAGAAATATAATTCTTCCCTCTTCTTTATCCCTAAAAGCAACTCCATCATAGTCCATCTCTGAATCAGTTCGCTTCGTCTTATAAAATTTTATATGATTTGTTATAGAGTTTCCAGTTCTATATTGATTTTTCTCAGTTCTTCTCTTAACTCACTCATTAAT
The DNA here is from genome assembly GCA_964485325.1 of Candidatus Woesearchaeota archaeon. Classification (GTDB taxonomy): domain Archaea; phylum Nanobdellota; class Nanobdellia; order Pacearchaeales; family GW2011-AR1; genus JAGVXH01. Next base: position 30,407 of record CAZAIT010000004.1, read on the forward strand.
TCTTTCTTTTCGTCTTTAAGTTTGACTTCTCTACGTTTGTCTTTGACTTTTTCTATCGCGAGATCCTCAATTTCGGAATTATTCTTTTTTATTTTGAAGTATACCTCTTGAGTTTCATCTTTTCCTAAATTTTTCTCGTAGTTTTTAATTTCTTTCGTTTTATTTTCAATTTCCTCAAGTTTTTTTGGAATTTTTTCGTTATTTAACTTAGCTTCATTAATTAATTTCAAAATTATCTCACCTTTATCTCTTTTGAAGCTGATTTCAAAGTCATCTCTGTAATTTTGAACGGTTCTCATCTGTTTTGAGTTGCTATGAAAGAAGTTTGCGAGAGATTTGAAATCAATTAGGTGCTTGAACTCTAAAATTGCTTCCCTTAGTGTGGTTTTTTGGTGCTGGAATGCCTTTTGTTTGGATATATTCTCCAAATATTCGGAACTTTTTTTAATTTCTTCTAAATTTTTCTCTAAAACCGTGTTTAATTCTTCTTTTTCTTCTAAATTTTTGTTTAAATTTGATTTTTTTTCAATAATTCCGTTCAAAATCCTGCCGTTTGATGAAATTATCTTTAATTTTTCTTTAATTTTTCGAATTTCTTTAAAAAAGTCTGTAATATTTTTATTTTCTTTAAAAGTTTTCAATAAATTTCTAGAAAATTCGCCAAAACCTTCTTTTATGCTGACCATTTCCTTTCCTATTAGAATTGTTGCCCTCTCGTAATTTTTAAATGAGCTTTTATTGAAATTTATGAAGATTTTATTTATTTTTTCTATGAAATTTTCTAATTTCAGTTCATTTATCTCATTTAGTCTCCAAAATAGGTCCTCTACTGAGGCAATATATAATTTTCTGCTGTCGTTTACAACTTTTTTCATTCTTTCGCTCTCTTTTTTTGATTCCAAATCGAAATTTTTCAGAATTATTATTTTTTCTTCAAGCTTTTTGATGAAATTTTCTATATCTCCTCTAATTTTTGACAATATTTCGGTTTCTTCGGTTTCTTTTTTAGAAATTTCTTGTTCTATCCACTTATCTAACTCAGAAAACTTTAATTTTTTCGAAACTATCTCTTCTGCTTCATCTGTCTTGATTATTTTCTTGAAAAAGTTGAATATTCCCATTGTATTTAGTATCCTTATAAAAGTTAATTTATTTTAACTGCTGTTCCGTATGCTAGCATTTCAGAAGCTCCTGCCATTACCATAGAAGTTGTAAATCTAACTCCAATAATTGCGTTAGCGCCTAGGGAAATTGCTTCGTTGACCATTCTATTATATGCTTCTTCTCGTGAGTCTTTTGTCATCTCGGTATAAGTTTTAACTTCTCCTCCGATTATACTTTTAAAACTTGCTCCCAAATCTCTTCCGATATTTCGTGCTCTTACAGTACTACCTTTTACAAGTCCAAGAATTTCAGTGATTTTTTTACCAGGAATATCATTTGTAGTTGCTATTATTATGTCTGCCATTATTTTTTACCTCCCTTTGTTTTTATTTTTTCAATCTGGTCTTCTTTTTTGTTGAAGAAAATAATAAATCCTATAATTATAATCGGTATTGCGTAAATAAAAAGAAGAATTAATTCTCTTATGAAAATTAATAGGCAGATACCAAGGATCACCATTAAAATTCCCGTCAATATTCTGCTCGTTGTGTTCATATTAGAATATGGTTAGTCGGATATATAAAGATTAGGGTAAATAGATTAATAAATAAGGTTATCCATTCAAAGGAAGGTGATTTATGGATAATAAGAAAATTTTTGAGTTAGTAGGAAATGGTTTAGTTATTTTGCTGTCGATTTTTATAATGTCTTTTTTTGTCCTCAATGAGAAGTTTGATTTAGGAATTAAAGCGTCGGTGGTTATCCCTTTGGTAATTGTTTTGGCTATCGGACTTGTTGTTTTGATGAAAAAATTTAATATCTCAAATTATATTTTATTACCCGTGATTTTTATTGACGGATATTTTCACTTCACCTCTCCTTTAGAAAATCTGATTGCAAACTCTCCGGACTGGGTTATCGCGTTTAATTTTTTCGGCGGTAATGGAATGCCCGTGTTGGTGCATCAAATAATGGGTATATTTTTATTAATTACTAGCTTGATTTTTGTGTATCATCTAATTTCTAAAAAGAGCAATTGGTATTATTATTTGTATAAGTATGGAATAGCCATAGTCACGATGATAATTATTTCTGTAAGTTATATGATTAAATTGTTTATGATTTAAGGTTAATGAAAACTTGTAGGGTGAATAGTTTTTTAAACAACAGTTGTATTAGAGATGTATAAGTTTGATATAAACTATGTAAACTGAAGGTGCCTTTAAAAAAGGTTCATGCAAATTTTGTTAAATAAAATTTGAAAGGAGGTATGAAATGAAAAAGACATATAATTTATTTATGGTGAGTGTTCTAATGTTAGGTTTTGCTGGATTTGTTTTTGCTGCGCCTGCGGGAAATGGACAAGCACTTCAAAATAGCGTAGAAACTGCAAATATGAAAATAATAAGTGAACCACAAGTTCAAGAGAGAGCTCGGGTTAAAAATGGTAGTTACTTGACAGCTAGTGGATTAAGAATGCAAGTCCAAGAAATAACTAATAACCGATTTGAATTAGGGATTGGAGGAACTAAAGTTGAAACTAGTTTAGAGATTACTTCTGATTCTACTAGTGGAGAGGTTGTTTTAAGTACTGAACTTTCTAACGGCAGAAATGTTCAGATGAAAATTATGCCAGATGTTGCTAGTGAAAAAGCTTTGGAAAGACTTCAATTGAAAAACTGCGTAGCAGAAGATGGCTGTTCTATCGAATTAAAAGAAGTTGGAGCTGGAGACGGGGCAAAATTAGTTTATCAAGTTAAAACTCAGAAGGCTTCGAGAATTTTTGGATTGTTTAGAGCTAGGATGAACGTTGAGGCACAAGTTGATGCTGAGACAGGAGAAATTATCCGAACAAGAAAACCATGGTGGGCATTTTTAGCTAGAGAAGCTGAAGATGATTCTGTTGCTAGTGATGAAGCTGAAGTTGCTATTGATATAGAAGAAGCTGAAGTTGAAGAAACTGGGGAGTTATAATTTTTAGGTCGATTAGACCTCTTTTTTTATTTTTTTATTTTAGATTAATCTTATTATAAGCCTTAATTAATTTTTCCCATGCTTCATATAATTCTTTTAGCTCATCTTTAATTTCTGGAAACGCTGTTAAATCTCTTATATCTCGTTTCATTTTATCGTAGAGTGAGTAATTACTGTCTCTTCCTTTGTGGTTTCTCGCTATATCAAGATACATGGTACTTGTCATATGACTTGCAGAATCTACTAGTGCTATAATCTTGGCTTCAAGTGTTTCCGGGATTATGTCTCGACACCTGTGAGCCCTCACGCAATGCAGTACTTTTTTTATTTTATCATTAGGGTAATTTTCTTTTTCTAGGAATTTTCTTGCTCGTTCTTCGCTTCTTATTGCGTGATCGATTTCTTTTGAGACTGGATAGTGTCCTATATCATGAAACCAAACTGATAAAAGAATTATTTCTTGGTCTGCTTCTGGATATTTTAAAAACAAATGTTTTGCCCACTTCTCTACTTCTGGGACATGCACCGACACATGATATGGATCAGAACCAAAATCATCTATCATCCTCAAAAATTCTTCTTTTGCTTTTTGAATTATCTCTGCCATATATTATAAGAATATTATTAGCTTATATATATTGTTGCCAATAATAATTTTTGGAAAGAATTTTTAAAGTGTAAACTGTTTTATATGGTATGGAAAAATTTCAATTGATAGTTACTGCTGCGATTATCGAGAAAGATGGTAAATATCTTATTACACAGAGACCATTGGGTAGACATAACGGAGGTCGTTGGGAATTTCCAGGAGGGAAAGTAGATTTTGGTGAAGATTTACGTATATGTTTAGTAAGAGAGATTGGAGAAGAATTGGAAGTCAAAATTGAGGCGGGAGAACCTTTTGATTATTCTTCACATGTGTATGATGAGCATAAGCATGTTGTTCTTTTAGGGTTTCGTTGTAAATATTTATCTGGTGAAATTCAGAAAAAAGATATATCTGATTTTAAATGGGTATCTCCCGAAGAGATGAAAGATTATGATATTACCGAAGCGGATCAGCCGTTTATTCGAAAGTTGCTTGGGAATAATATTCTAATTATCTAGTAATAAGGAAACATATAAACATTAGTATTAGCATTAAAAATCCTATACCTAATACAAACTTAAGAGAGATATCTTTTCTTGCCTTCTCGTCTTTTGTCATTGGGCGAATTTTCCCTTCTTTTTCTGCTTTCTTTTCCCATGCAGAACCCATGGCGGCTCCTATTACCACACCTACAGCGATTCCTATTGCTATATTATCTAGAGCTACACCCATTGCAAGACCTACGGCTAGAAAAACTGCCATGCCTTTATTTACAAAGTATCCTTCGGGATGTTTCCCGGTGAATTTTTTTTGAGGATATTTCCTAGAAATTATAGTAAAAGCTAATCCGGTTAAAATTATTAGTGAAGCTATTGTTATTAGCAACCATGGAGTCGGAATCATATATTATATAGGGATAATAACTATAAAAGTTTAACTAGACGAGACATAATGTTTTTAAGCTAGCCTTTGTTTTGTATTCCATGAAAAAGCTTTTTTGCTTTGCTTTATTTTTCCTTTTGTTAGTTACGAGTCTCGCCTCGGCATCTATTGATATTAATCCTAGCAATGTAGAACTTGGGAAAGAGATTGAAATTACTATTGATATGAATAATTACGGGAGTTATGTTTATTTTTATGATGACGCTGAAAACATGATAAGTTCTTACAGTTTAGGTTGTGAAGATAATTTGTGTTCTAAAAAGACAACTTTTCAATATTTAATTGATGATTTTGATTTAGGAAATTATAAGATAGCTGTTTATTCTCACGACGATAACAAGTGGTTGTTTAGTAATTTTGAAGTTGTTGAATATAGATGTTCTGATAGAACTTTAGTTGGTGAGTGTTCTTCTACTAAACCTAAATATTGTGGAGAGGGAGAAATTTTGGTTGATGATTGTTCGAAGTGTGGATGTCTTGATGGGTATAATTGTTTAGATGGAAAATGTGTTGAGAGGGAAGTGGAGGAAGTTATCTTTATTAGAGAACCAGTAAAAATAAGTAAAATTTTAGATATGCATAGTCCTGATGCTAATAATGATGGTATTTTAGATTTACCTTATCGAAGTATTAATCTTAATGGAGATATTGATGGGGATGGTATTATAAATATTAATGATAGGGATATTGATGGCAATGGAATATTAAATGCTTTTGATGTTGCTTTTAGTATTGCTAAGACAATTGGAGTGATTGCGGGAATTCCTTCAGAAGTTGTTAAAAAAGATTTTAGAGAACTTAATAACTATATGTCCACTGAAGGCAACTTTATTTCTAATTGGTATAAAAGTGATAACGATAATTATGTTGAAAATATAGGAAATGAGTTTAAAACTATAACAAATGATAATTTTGAAAAATTAATAAATAACATTCCTGTTAAACAAAATTCTATTTCTAATGGTTATATCGTTGAACTTAAAAGCAAACCCTTGACTGTTGAAAATATAGAGTTAGAAGAATATGCAGAAAAAAATAAAGATAGCTTCGTCGCAAGATTGTTATCCAAGATATTGCCAGGAGTGATTGCTCCAACAACTTTTGAAAATATAGAAAGCAAATTGGAAGGTAGGAAGGAGAATCTAGAAAGAGAAAGAGAAGATTTTAAACAGGGCGCTTTGAAAGAACTGAGTAAAACAAGTATTATTACGGGAAATGCCGTTGCTGATTCTAAAAATGACTTGATTGTTTTGGCGGAGTATGAGAATGTGTTTAATGGATTGGCTTTGGATATTACAGAAGAAGAAGCTTTAGAGGTTGAAAAGATAAAAGGAGTAAAGAGTGTTTCTCCCAATTATTTTGTAAATATAACTTTGATGGATTCTGTTCCAATAATTAATGCTGATGATGTTTGGCAATTAGATAGAAATGGGGATAATTGTTCTACAAGTGGGGAAGAGTGTTTAAGTGGAGAGGGTATTACTATTGGAGTAATAGATACAGGAGTCGATTATACTCACGGAGATTTGGGTGGGTGCAATCCTTTTTCTGAGATTATTGAAGGAGAGATAGAAGACTATTCTTTAGAATCTCCTCATTATTATGAAAATGATTATAACAATATATGGGAAATAACTAGACCTGGATTTACGGAAATTGCAGTGCATTTTGACAAAATTGATACTGAGTCTAAATGGGATACTATAAATATTCTAAATAATGATAATGAGATAGTACAGACTATTTCTGGTTATCATCAAAATTTTTGGTCTGACTCTATTAAAGGAGATACGATTAAAATACAACTAGTTACAGATGCTAATGTTAAAAATTGGGGATTTGAAATTGATAAGGTTATTAATGGACATGTTGAAAATTTAATAGATTGGAGCGTATGTGACAAAATTGTTGGTGGTTATGATTTTGTAAATGGTGATAAAGACCCTATGGATGACAATGGGCATGGAACACATTGTGCTGCTACGGCTGCTGGAAATGGTGTGTTAAAAGGGGTTGCTCCTGACGCTGAGATTTATGCTTATAAAGTTCTTAGCTCTAGTGGGAGTGGATCTTGGAGTGGTGTTCTGTCTGCTATTGAGAGAGCTGTTGACCCAAACCAAGATGGAAATTTTTCAGATCATTTAGACATTATTAGTTTAAGCCTAGGAAGTTCTGGCGGAAATCCTGATGATTTTATAAGTATGGCGGTAGATAGAGCTGTAAAAGCTGGGGTTGTTGCTGTTATTGCTGCGGGAAATGAGGGACCAGGAGAAGAGACTATCGATTCTCCCGGAACAGCTAGAAAAGCAATAACCGTGGGAGCTTCTAATAAATATGATAATATGGCAAGTTTTAGTTCTAGGGGTCCTGTTAAGTGGGAGGATTATGATGGAAATATTCAATATCTAGTTAAGCCGGATATTGTTGCTCCGGGTGTTGATATTTGTGCTGCTCAGTGGGAGGATGCTTTTCTAAATTATGGTTATAGTCAATGTCTTGATGATGAACATGTTTCAATTTCTGGTACAAGTATGGCGACTCCTCACGTTGCTGGGGCGGTAGCATTATTGTTGCAGAAAAATCCTGATTGGGGCCCAGAGGAAATTAAACTTAGTTTAAAAAATACCGCTGTGGATATTAGCCCTGAAAACATATGTGATGATGGGATTGATAATGAAGGAGATGGATTAATAGATTGTGAAGATTATGACTGTATGTGGGAAGAACCTTGTAGTGAGACTATATGTAATGATGGTAACGACGGCGATAATGATGGATTAATAGATTGTAAAGATAATGATTGTAGATGGTATGATGCTTGTAGAGAAAACATATGTGATAATGGGATTGATGATAATAATAATGGATTAATAGATTGTGAAGATGATGATTGTAATCAGGATGATGCCTGCAGAGAAAACATTTGCAATGATGGAATAGACAACGAAGGCGATGGCGACACAGATTGTGAAGATGATGATTGTAAATATAATGGGGCTTGTAGGGAATTATATTGCGATGATGGAATTGATAATGAAGGAGATGGATTAATAGATTGTGAAGATAATGATTGTAGATGGTATGATGCTTGTAGAGAAAACATATGTGATAATGGGATTGATGATAATAATAATGGATTAATAGATTGTGAAGATGATGACTGTATGTGGAAAGAACCTTGCAGAGAATCTGTTTGTGATAATGGGATTGATGGTGATGGTGATGGGCTAATAGACTGTGAAGATGATGACTGTAGATGGGATGATGCCTGTATGGAAAACATATGTGATGATGGGGTTGATGATAATAATAATGGATTAATAGACTGTGAAGATGATGACTGTAGATGGGATGATGCCTGCAGAGAAAATATATGTGATGATGGAATTGATAATGAAGGCGATGGATTAACAGATTGTGAAGATAATGATTGTAGATATGATAGGGCTTGTAGAGAAAACATATGTGATGATGGAATTGATAATGAAGGAGATGGGTTAACAGATTGTGAAGATAATGATTGTTATCGGAATGATGCCTGCATTGAAAAGGTTTGTGATGATGGCATAGATAATGATGGTGATGAGCTAATAGACTGTGATGATGATAATTGTATGTGGTATGAGCCTTGTAGAGAAACTATTTGTGATGATGATAATGATGGTGATAAGGATGGGTTAACAGATTGTGAAGATGGAGATTGTAAATATAATAGGGCTTGCATGGAAAACATTTGCGATGATGGGATTGATAACGAAGGCGATGGATTAACAGATTGTGAAGACGATGATTGTAAATGGTATGACGTTTGCAGGGAAACTGTTTGTGATGATGGTGACGATAATGATAAAGATGGTGATATAGACTGTGAAGATGGAGATTGTAAATGGGATAATGCCTGTAGAGAGAATAGATGCGATGATGGCATAGATAATGATAATGATGGTCTAATAGACTGTGATGATTCTTGGAATTGTTTTAATGCTAATAATTGTTTAATCCAAGGATGTGAGGAAGCAGCTTATTATGGAAATGTTGACGGTCATTTGGTAGAAGGTTCTACTATTGAAGGTCCTGATTGGTGGACTTTTGATTATGATGGTTTGTCTGAAGCTGTTACTATCTCTTTATGTGGTTCTGATTTTGATACAGCTCTCGCTCTTTTAGGAGAAGATTGTGAATCTTTAGAAATATTAGGTTCGGGGGATGACTCTGATGAATGTGGACATCAATCTGTGATTTCAATGAAAGGGCTTGATGCAGGTAAATATCGAATTATTATATTCGGAGATGAGAATATAGCCAACTTTAGTGATGAATCTTGGAAGGGAAATTATAAACTTAATATTAGTTCAGAAAAAGCTTCATTAGGGATTACAAATTTTTTACAAATAAATAACTTAAAATCTTTGATGAATATTCTTAAAGGAGAATCAAAAGTGAACGGTGGCGTAGAAACTGAAAATCTTGAATGGATTAATCTTCAAGGACAAGGAAGATTAAATATTAAAAAAGCTATAGAATTAAAATCAGTTCCTAAAACAATGGAGATCAGTACAAGTAAAAATCTTGAATATGTTTCCATTAACATTAATATAGAGGGAAAAGATTTAGAAAAATATATTTTATTCATGCAAAATTCAGGAAAAATTATTAATGAAGGAACTTTAAACTCAGGAAAAAATGAATTTTCAATTGATTATCCTTTAGAAGATCTTAATGGTGGAATTAATGGATTTGAACTACATGTTTTGGATAAAGATTCTAATGTGTTCAAGGATGTGGCTTTAATTAATGTAGATAATTTTCATATTTCTCAGGTTGGAGATGATTCAAATTATCTATATTATTCTAGTGGGGATATTCTTGCAGAAGTGTTAGTTGGAGATTATTCTAGTTTTGATATTTATGCAAGAAAATTTTTATCTGGGAAAAGAGAGGAAATAGTTTATGATGATTGGAAAAATATCTATTCTTCAGATAAAAATTTAGAAAGTGGAGAAATTGCCAAGATTAATGTTGATGACTTAGAAGATGGGAAATATATGTTTAAAATTTCTGCATTAAATAACAATGGACTAAGAGTAGAAAGTGAATCCTTTGACAATGTTATAGTTATGAAATCATTGAAAGAAGAAGGGAATTATCTTATAGAGACTCCTTTTGTTGAACCACATTCCTTAGCTATCGGGAATTTTAATAATGAAGACTATGTCACTTTTTCAAGCTCAGAACATGTTTCTTTGGGGGGTGGATGGTATACTCCCATAGGAAGAATTGAATTATGGAAAAATGCAAATGAAAAAAAAATTATTGAGGAAACATATAAAGATTCTAAGGAATTCTCTTTAATAGGTAATGGGCATATTCGTTATTCCATCTTCAATGCTTTTAGTGAAGACTATATTTTAGATATAAGTGCTAGGGATGGAGAAGCGGATAAAAATTATAGAAAAATTGGGTTAATTGATTCTGAATCTCAATATAAATTTGATTGGCCTATTCCTTTAGGTAAATATGTCGGGGGTGGGAATTTAATGTCTTTTGGGGATAAGGTAATCAATTTAGGATTTTATGAAAATTGGAGCATGATAGATGATATCCTTTCTTTCATAAAATCAATGGAGGGAATACTCCAGGTAAGATCTTATTCTGGAGAAATGTTGTTTGAAAATAGAATATCTTTGTGGGAAAATTTTCCTGAAGGAGAATATAACTCTTTTCGTTTTCAGTATAGTGTTCAGAATATTATTTTATTTGAAAATAAAAACAATAATTATATTGGTCTTCTAAAATTTATTAAATCTGAAGTTGATCATATTATTTATGATAACAAATTGATGGTTGAAATTTATGATCTTAATACAGGAGATTTAATTTCTAAAAAAGAAATTTCTCATTCAGTAGGCACTTTATATGGACTTCATTTTATTGCTTTTGACGACGGAGAGAACACGAAAATAATAGTTGCATTAAATATATATAATGAATCAGAAAAAGCTTTTTCTACAGAAATTATATTGCTTGACGGTGTTGGTTCTACTTTGAACTCACTTATTTTAAAGGGAGAAAGTATAGAAACAAATCTTGCAACTTTAAAAAATAATGGAGATTCGTTTCTAGTTGTCCCAACATATACAAAAATAGAAGACGTGGATAAAGTAAATATTATTAATTTGGAAACTCTGGAACTTGATTCAGTATTTGAAAGGAAGATGTACCCAGAAGATTCTGCGGAAAGTATTCTTAGAACTGGGGATTTTGATAATGATAAAGTTCCTGAAATATTAGTTACTACCCGTAGTAGGTGGTGGCAAGGAGGTCCATCATTTATTAGAATTTATGATATTTCGGGAATTTTAGAAAAGGAAATTATGATTCCTACACAAGGTGAAGTGGATTATATATATGATGTTATTATAGATGATAAAGATAAAGATGGATTCACCGATTTAATTATTTCTACTAGTCCTCTTGAAGGACTTGGAGGCATTATTCAGTATTCTGGTGGAAAGATTTACGTGTTTGACCTTGGTTTTTCTTATAATAAAAGCAATTTATATTGGACTACTAATCGCCATGATTATCAACGTACTGGTTGGGATGGTTATGATTCAGATGCTTGTATCTCTACAGATGAAATCTGTGATGGATTGGACAATGACTGCGATGGAAAAATTGATGAAGATTTTACAAATTTAGGAACTTCTTGTTCCGCAGGCGTTGGAGAGTGTGTCAATAAAGGGTTGTTTGTTTGTTCCAAAGATGGATTTGATACAGAATGTAATGCTGTGGCTAAAGACCCGATAGTTGAAGTATATGACGGATTAGACAACGATTGCGACGGAGAGATTGATGAAGGGGCTACAATAGGAGGAGAGCTTGATTGTAATCTAAAAGACAAATTTTGTGTTGTAAATGATAATTGTTGTAACCAAGAAGACGGCTGCCATTTGTTTACTTGTGGACTTAAAGATGCAGGGGAGGGTTGTTTTACAAATGACGATTGTTCAGGAAATTTAAGATGTAATTGGTATAAATGTTTGGATGGTAAGTCGAGTGGAAGTAGTTGTTTTTCAAATAATCAATGTAGTTCTAATAATTGTAGATGGGTTTCGACTGGTTGGTGGTTCTGGCAAGGTGGATTTGAATGTGCTTGATTGAATTACCTAAATTACATCTGTAATTTTATACTATAAAAATTTAACTAGATGAAATTATTTTTTTTTAGCCGGTTTTCCCAATAAGAATTTTGTGAGTAATCCGGAGGCTCGAGCTAAACTGTTTAGAACATTCAAAGAAATGAATAACATGATGAAACCAGCTAGTGAGATTAATGCTGTTTCCCAGTAACTTGTTATTATCTGGACGCCATTTTTAGGCCTAATTTCTTAACCAGTTCCTTTATAAGTCGTGTATTCACTCAAAAGTAATGGAATTTAAGGAATTAAACATTATTGACCCGATATTAAGGGTCCTTAAAGAGAGAAACTACGTAGAGCCAACTCCGATACAAGAGAAAACAATCCCTTTACTTTTAGAAAATAAAGATATTATTGGGATTGCTCAGACGGGAACTGGGAAGACGGCGGCTTTTGCTATACCGATTTTGCAGAAATTACACGCAAAGCCTATGAAAACATCGACGCCGCGAGCATTGATTCTTGCTCCAACTAGAGAATTGGCGGCACAAATTTCAGAGAGCTTCAAAGTATATGGAAAATATTTGGATTTCAAACATATAGCAATTTATGGTGGAGTTGGGATAATGCCGCAGATAAAAGCGCTTCAAAGAGGAATAGATATTTTGATTGCAACTCCTGGGAGACTTCTCGATCTAATGAATCAGGGGAAAATGGATTTTAGGAAAGTTGAATTTATGGTATTCGATGAGGCAGATAGGATGCTTGATATGGGATTTATGAAAGATGTTAAGAAAATTGCTTCGGCGCTACCAGTGGAAAAACAATCTTCGTTTTTTTCTGCAACGATGTCTAACCAAATCGCGGAATTAACAATGGATTTTTTGAAAAACCCGGTAAGAGTGGAAGTAACACCTCAAGCTACTCCGGTTGATAAGATAGAACAATGTGTATTTTTTGTAGACCAGGGAAGGAAAAGTGAATTGCTGCTGGATTTAATTAAACAACAAAAGATGGATTGTGTTTTGGTATTTGTGAGTATGAAACATAAGGCGAATAAAGTTGCAAGGATATTAAAGGATAATGGGGTTTCGGCTGATGCGATACATGGAAATAAGTCGCAATTCCAGAGGACGAAAGCTTTGCAAGATTTTAAGACAAAGAAAACACGAGTCCTAGTGGCTACAGATATTGCGGCGAGAGGAATAGATATCAATAATATTAGCCACGTGATTAATTATGATTTGCCAAACGAGGCGGAGAATTATATTCATAGGATTGGGAGAACTGCAAGGGCGGGAAGTGATGGAACGGCATATTCATTTTGTGCGGCAGAAGATAGGAATTTTCTTAATCAGATAGAAAGAATAACAAAGAAGAGAATTGGGCATGCTGAACACAAATACCATTCAATAAATGCGAAGAACGCTGAAGGAGCAGATGCGAGACCAAAGCCAAGAGGTTCGAAACCTGCTCGTGGAAGAGGAAATGGACGAGATGCAAAACCAAGAGTGAATTCAAGACGAGGTCGTAGTAGAACTAATAATAGTAAGAATGGCCGTAATTTGCAATCGAAAGCCAGAAGACCAACTTCAAGTCGAGTGAGACATGGAAGAGCTAGAAGTGGACGGTAGGGGAGTTAGCCGATAATAGTGGAGAAGTTTTATCTTATATCTTAAAATTTTTAGGAACTTATTTAAAGTATTTGGAGCTGAAAGAATAAAGATGCAAAACAAATACCCCAAGAACAGAGAGTATTTTAAAAAATTGATTGTATTCGCAAAAGAGATTATTAAATTATGTAATAAAAATGATATTCATATGGTTATATATGGTAGCTTTGCGCATTTTTATCATACAAAACAAAACATTAATGTTAATGATATTGATGTAATGATTCAAAAAAATGATTACCCTAAGTTTCTAAAACTACTTGATGAAGCGAAAATTGAATACAAGTATAAACCCAAACATGAAGAAATTTTTATTAAAAAAAATGCTCTAATGATAGAGGTTGATGAATTTGGTTCGAAATATAATGAATTACTACCAAATTCTAATCTCAAGGATTATATTAATATTGATTTTTATGGGGAATCTGTGAATATTATTGATGTTAAAACAATAGAAAAAATATATATTAGCGCAAATAGAGAGGATAATAGTGATTCGGAAAAAATTCTTATGAAGACTAGAGCTTTTGAAGAATATTTGGGTAGAAAGATAATATAAAAAAATAAAGGAAATTACATCTTCTCATTTTGCCCCAAGTGAATAGAGGAATCCTTTGGGATTTAGGAACATTTATGTTTTAAGAAATATTTTTAGTTCTTTAACCTACTTGCCAACTTCTGGATAAGTCTCCTCAAATTTTTTAAAGATTATTCAAAGGTAACTACTTATACCTAAATAATCTTGCTTATTTATGGATGGATTAAAACGTATTAATAAGTATATTAGCGAATCAGG
>CAZAIT010000005.1:0-44318 GCA_964485325.1 Candidatus Woesearchaeota archaeon
CCTCGGGACCTCCGCCTCATGAGAGCGGCGCTCTACCGCTGAGCTATAGAGCCATGATTATGGTTATCAATTTTAATTTAAAAGACTTGCTATCTCCAAACTCTACATAATTCGTCTTTATTCTTTTCTTCTATATCATTGGACTTACCTACTAAACTAGATAAAGTATTACTTGCAATAAGTTCACCACTCCAAGAAGTTAACCACATCTTCATATTTGTATTACAACCTCTAGTATTCATTAAATCAGCTTTCTGAGAAAATTCTTCAGCAATTTTATTTGCTCTATATTTCAATCTTTCTACATTACAATCATAAGTGGACTTGTCAGAAAAAATAGCTGCATACATCAAATTTCCAACATAGTCCATTTCATCCGAACCTTTCTCAACTATTGTAGAGTTAACCTTAATATCACAACCATCACCACTACTTCCAAAACAAACTCTAATACTCTCAGGCAAAGTACAGTTTTCTATTTCGATATTTGGTATTTTTAATCCGATTATCTCTTCAGAAATTTCATCGGGAGCATCAATAAAACAATAATTATCGGAAATCAAAAAAGTTAAATCAGCAACTTTATACGGAAAATAAAAAGGTTTAGAAAAAACATAAAAATCTTCTCCAGAGCTCTTTTCGGAAGAAAAAATATATTTATTAGGAACTGTTTTTTCGCCACCTGGAGAATTCCACTCATTTCCTATATTAGACCTTGTAGATACAGAAATAAGATTTTTACCAAATTCTTCATCAAAGATACAAATATTATTTATTCTAGTTTCTCCCTGAAAAGAAATTTTCCCAAAAGACCCCTCACTAAATCCGGCTTGTAAAGAATCCGTAATAATTGATATACTTACACCAGTCTCACTATAACTTTGATATCTTGAGGTACCTCCTGCTTTCATTGCCCCAAAAACAGCCAAAAAAAGAATTATTCCACCAACAATTATAGCAAACATCCAAACAAAATTAAACTGAGCCTTTTTCATTTACTCAACCCAAACCAAATTACCATAAAATTCTTTATTTATTTTTAAACCATCTTTAACATCTATACAGTAAGGATTTGCCTCATTAGTTATTCTACTAATATTAATCCCTTCAATCAGTTTATATTGCATCCCCTTTGCGTATTCTGGAGGAACCAAAAAAACATTTGAATTGTAAATTTCATAATCTTTAATAAGTTTATAATCAACACCGTCATTGGTTATCTCAGAAGATAAATTAGCAAAACAAACTTTTTTAATTTTTGACGGCAAATTTATAGGAAAAGGTGATTCACCATACTGCTCACTAAGTGCTTCATCAACAGCATACTGAAGATCGCGATAAAATATCCCAACTTCAGAACTCTCTCCTACATCTAAAAAGCCTTTGACAGCAATAAATGCGATAACTATGAATACAACTATCAAAAATATTGCAAATATCATCCCAAAAGGCATTCCCATTGTTTGCTGCCCTTTTTTATCCATCCTCTCTCTCATGTTACATAAAAGTTCAACCATTTTATAAATCTGTTTCTTGCCCCCTGCTTATCGTTTTACACACTTTCATTCGAATTACTAAACTATCAGAATCAGAAATTATATTTCTTTGGGCCATATTTACATTACCAGTACAATTTCCTTCAGAAAAAGTCAAAATACCTGGAGTTTCACCCTTTACAAAAAAATCAATCTGATAATAATTTACTGTAGCTTCACTTCCCATCATAGCTTTAACTACATCTCGCAAACTCTCGTTAAGATACTTGCACGCTGATTTATCCAAATTACTGCAATCATTCTTTTGATGACAGCTCTTAAATAAATCTTCAAAATTATCATAATCAGGATCATAAACAATCGCACACTCAGTTGTATGTTTCATTATAGCATCTAAAATATTGGAAACTTCTGAACTCCTTTCGTTTTCAGAAGGACTTTTTAAAGAAATAACCAAAAAAACCATAAGCCCTACAACTACAAGAACAACTATTAAAACAAATCCTACTATTTCTTGTTGCCCTTCCTTTTTTATATTATTCATCATGTATTTTCATCCCCACTACTAATTTACCAACTTCACATCTATCATAAACAGAACCTCTCTCTGAAACTTTTTTACAAATAGAAACATAGGAAGAGTAAGCCTTTGTATTATTTTGTTTATTATCATATATCATATAATAATTACAATCGACACTAGGACATTCCTTTATACTAGTAAATGACGGATAAATTTTATAGACTTCAATTGAAGCTACCGGCCAAAATAAATCATAATCTTTTCCTAGCGTTCCAGACATAACAATAAGCTTATCCTCATCAATGGTCATAGATTCAGAAGAATCATAATTAAGTTCTGGCATATCAGCAATAACTCCCAATGAAGAAATAGTTTGTTCTTTTTGTAATTGTGAAGCGCTTCCTTTTATATCATTAAGCCAGATACCTAAAAAAAATAATCCAACCAACACAAAAAAGAAGAACACTGCCACTATCATAAATGCCATTTGCTGAATTTTCATTTGTCCCATATTTTCAGACAATGAAACGCCATATTTTCTTTTTTCTTTTTTATTTACCATCTTTATAATAAATATTTTTAAACAAATATTTTTTTAATTCTATCTAAAAAGTTCTCCCACCATCCTCCTTTTCTAAATGTTGTTTCTATATATACTTCTGAACACTCTTCACATGTTCCTCCACAATCGACATCCTCTTCATCACCATTTTTAATACCATCAGAGCAATAATCACAATAAGTGTTATTAATTTCATCATCTAAGTAAATACGTAAAGATGAGGCTTCGCCCGTACTACTACTAACTCTAGAAAGTAATTCATCATTCAACCGATTATAAACCCCAATAAATTCCACTCCACATTTAACAAATCGTTTAGTGTAAACATCTACATTTACAGAACACGCTCTATATTCAATATTTTTTT
This sequence comes from Candidatus Woesearchaeota archaeon, assembly GCA_964485325.1. Taxonomy (GTDB): domain Archaea; phylum Nanobdellota; class Nanobdellia; order Pacearchaeales; family GW2011-AR1; genus JAGVXH01. The sequence continues at coordinate 2,949 of CAZAIT010000005.1, forward strand.
GGACACATCCATTCAGATCTTCGCATGTACGAGTTTTAGTTCCTTGAATCTCGCTAATAGAATCTTGTATTAAATCAATAAAATTATAATTAACATCACAATTCTCCCAATCTCCACAGATAATATTGGATATACACTTCTTATCCTTATTACAATTTAATTTTTGAGGAACTGTATACGAAGTCCCGCATTCATTCAAATCTTTACAAGTTGGAGTTATAAACCCACCAGAACAAGCTGACCAAGAACATTCCCAATTCTCTTCGCAGGTTCCATCACAATATTGTACTCTTTTGGGTACATCAGTAGGGATATTACATTTTTTCAGGTCTTCACAAATCCTTTTTCGTATACCATCTATACAAGCTCCCCAACCTGCACATTTCCATTTGGATTCACATTGAGATTTCCAAATGGCTTCTTTCTCGACAAGACTTAAAGACAAAGCATCAGAAGTATCTTCCAATGGTTCAGCAACAGCCACAAAGTCTTCAAGCCCAGAACTATTTAAGGAATTAATACTCACGCTCACTCCTTCGTCATTAATACTAGTAGGACAATATTCTACAAATAATTTTCTGGGCTCTTCACAAATAGGAGAGGAAAAATCTCTAATAATCTTTAATTTAACATAAAAATCTTGTGGATTTTTTTCAGAAGGGATTTTATATGATTTAGATTTTCCAACATCTGGGATATCAGATATTTTATAACTCTGTTGATTAAAATCAAAAAATGAGAATTCAAACGATCTTAGCTTATAGTTATCATACTCTCTCCCAACCGTTAAAAACATATTTTTAGTATATGCATCATAACACAAATCATAAGTAAAGCTAGCAACGTTGTTTACATCTACACAGCCTACCTGTTCTGCGACATCTTTATCTATGGAAAAATTCCATATCATAAAAACAAAAACAACGCTGACTATAATTAACGCAATTATACTTAACACAGATAACCACTTTTTTTCCATAATATTTTAATATCTAAAGAGTTTATTTATTTACCTAATATTAATAAATAATTAAAAAAATTCTTAAACCTCCTCTAATTTATTATTTTCATTTAAAGTTCCCATTAAACAACTCTCATCTATTAAGACGAGTTTTTTCATGTTTAACAATTCTTCCGGCAACCCCATCTCGTCCACTTTTAACTGAATTATGTCTATGAGTAAAAACATCTCTGTTATTTCTTATGGGTTTCCTATCTACCCTAATAGTAATTTGTTTTTTCTTTTTAGGGAATTTATTTTTATTCTTAGGAAATTTAAAACTTCTTTTTTTAACTGGCTCTACTTTATTTTTAACTGAATTATCTTTGGTATTTATAATAGAAGAATCAGTTTTTGCAATCTTATAAGGCTCCTTCCTTATCTTTGATATATCTTTTCTAGATGTATTTCTAAAAAACCAGAACTTTCTTTTGTTGATTCTATATTTTCTATTAACTTTTGGCAAAACAAGTTTCTCTTTTTTAACTTTAGTAGGTAGAGCTTGAACTTTTTCTATTACTTTTTCTTTTTTGACTTCACTAGGTAAAACATAAACTCTTTCTACTATTTTTTCTTTCTGACCTTTTTTGAATTCTAGATTTATTTTTTTGGGAGTATTTTTATCTTTAAGAGGAATAACAACCTTCTTTTGCTCAGGCAATTTTACAATCCCATTTTTTTTAGCAAGTCGTTCAATCTTTTTTATATTTTTTTCACCAGGAGTTATCTTACTAACAAAGAAAAAGTTGGCTAATTTTGGAAGTATTTTTCCTTTCTTTTTCTGCATAGAAATTATACTAGGAACATTATCAATAACTCTTTTATATTCTTTTATACTAATTAATAAATCCGCGAGAGCTTCTACATTTTCACTTTTCAATTTTTTTACAAAATAATAAGCAGCCTGCATTGATCTACAAAATACAACTTCTTCTTTATCTGGTAAAATTGAGATATTCATCGAGGTTTTATTTTCAGAATCTTCTATATTATGCTTAAGTTGATGTTTACTTAATTCTTTTACTAAAGTAGAATAATTAGACTTCAAGGAAGTTCCATACATTTCATGAAAATATTCTTTAGCATTTTTGTCAACAAAATCTAACTTCTCCCTGGAAGATTTATTATATTTCATAAATTTCTTTATTTTATCAATAGCCAATTCTTCAACACTTTTTACAACTACTTTTTCTTTTTTACGTTTTAACTTTAATTCAACCAGAGCTAAAATTCCCGCAAAGAGAATTACTACAATAACAAAGCCTAGCAAAAAGCTTACACGACTATCTGACAATAACGAAACTAACGAATTCCACCTCATAAAAATATCAATTCAACCCTATATAAAAAGCTTCCGAGGATATTAAACTTCCAAGGCAATTAGCAAATTAATATTAAATTTTTTATATAAAAGCATTTAAAAACTCTAATTATAGAATAGGTTTATGGTAAACGGAATCGATAGACCTTTGGATTTGCTGAATTCAGCAAAAGGTAAAGAGATTTTAGTGCAGCTGAAAACCGGCAAACAATTTGTCGGAACTTTACTTGCATTCGACATCCACATTAATGTGGTCCTCGATAATGCGAAAGAAGTTGAAAACGGAGAGCAAACAACAAGCTACGGCTTGACATTTTTGCGAGGAGATACAATTATCTTCATCTCACCTTCTTCAGCGGCTAAAGCATAGAGCGTTTTGTCTGATTAATTTCGCTAGACAAGAATTCTCAAAATCTTTATTATTAGTTGGAACTTTATTACAGTTCAATCTCTTCAAAATCTTCAGGGATAACAACATCTTTGAAAACAGTTTGAGCTTCCTTGAGTATAACTTTTGGAATAGCGTCATATCTCTGGCTTAAGTGAACTAAAACTAAACCTTTAACCTTCGCCTTCTTCGCTATATTAGCCGCATCAACTGAAGTCAAATGCCCATACTCCGTTGCAATAGCTTGCTCCTCAACAGAATGAGTAGATTCACTAATCAGGATATCCGCACCTTTAGCCAAAGCTACAGCATTATCACATTTACGAGTATCCATAAGAAACGAAACTTTTCTCGCATCTTCTTTATACATCAATTTCTTTCCATCAATTTTCTTCCCATTAATTTCAATAATTTTTCCCTTAGCCAACTCTCCGAGTAAAGGAGAATTAGGAATTTTTAATTTTACAAGCTTCTCCTTATCTAATCTATTTTTTTCTTTAGCAATAAAAGAATATCCAACAGCAGGACACCCATGATCAACCTCAAAAGCTTCTATATAAAAATCATCACTATCAAAAATAATCCCCTTAGTCACTTCTTTAACTTTTACATTCAATTCTTGTCCCTTTGAAGCAATCAAATCAAAATACTGTTTAACTCTTTGATTAGTTCCTTTTGGTCCATAAATTTCCAAGCTTTTATTATAACCATTCATCATCATAGTCATTAATAATCCAGGCAATCCTAAAACATGGTCGCCATGCCAATGACTAATCAAAATTTTAGTAAGCTTACACGGATTCAAATGTGCTTTTCTAAACTGTCTCTGAGTTCCTTCTCCGCAATCTACTAAGATATTTTCAGCCTTATATTTTAAAAGCATAGCTAGAGAATTCCTTCGAGCCGTGGGGATAGATGAACCAGTTCCAAGAAAAGTTACATTAATTTTTTCTACCATAAATAAAATAAGAAAAAGGACTTTTTATTTGTTTAGAATTAATAAGCTAATTCATTTGGAACAGAATCCAAACTTTTTTTCAAAACATCAACCTTATCAAGTTTTTCCCAACTGAAATTTTCTTCCTCTCTCCCAAAATGCCCATACGATGCAGTTTTACGATATTGAGGCTGCTTCAAATTTAATCCATCAACAATTCCCCGAGGAGTTAAATCAAAATTTTCATAAACCAATTTAGAAATTTGTTCTTCTGAAATCTTATTTGTATCAAAACAATCAACATTAATTGAAGTAGGTTTTGCAACACCAATAGCATAACTCAATTGAACTTCACATCGATCGGCCAACCCAGCAGCTACAATATTTTTTGCAACATAACGAGCAGCATACGCTCCGCTTCTATCTACTTTTGATGGGTCCTTTCCTGAGAATGCTCCACCTCCATGACGACCAACACCTCCATAAGTATCAACAATAATTTTCCTACCAGTCAATCCAGTGTCCCCTTCAGGCCCCCCTATCACAAATTTCCCAGTAGCATTAATATATATTTTTGTATCTTCGTCAATATAACTTCCACAAATAGGCTGAACAACAGTCCTCATAATTTCCGTTCTCAAAAAATCTTCAGGTACTTCTTCCAAATGCTGTTGAGCAACTACAACGGCAGAAATTCTTTTAGGTTTATTATCTTCATACTCAACAGAAACCTGAGATTTGCCATCTGGTCCAAGACCTTTCATCTCTCCAGATTTTCTAACTTTAGCAAGTTGTCTAGTTAACCCATGTGCCAACATAATTGGAAGCGGCATAAGTTCCTTAGTCTCATTACAAGCATAACCATACATCATTCCCTGATCTCCAGCTCCTTGTTCTTTATCATCACCTTGACCTTCAGAAACTCCCTGAGAAATATCTGGACTTTGCCCATGAATACTAATCCAAACACCAGCATCATTACAGTCCATACCAAAAGCAGGATTAGTATATCCAATTTCCTTTAAAGTTTGACGAGCAATTCTCTGAGTATCACAAAATCCTTTAGTTGTTATTTCACCAGAGATATGAACACTTCCAGTAGTCACCATTGTTTCAACAGCAACCCTTGAATCTGGATCTTGAGCAAGCAAATTATCTAGAATAGCATCGCTAATTTGGTCACAGACTTTATCCGGATGCCCTTCTGTAACCGATTCTGAAGTAATTGTATATTTTTTCATAATAAATAAACCATTTTTTCTTTTTTAAATAATATTGTGATACATCACATATTTGAAGCAGATACTGGGAATTGCACCCAGGATCAGCGGGTTGCAGCCGCTTGCCTTACTGCTTGGCTATATCTGCACACGCTCCCGGCAGGATTTGAACCTGCGACTTCTAGCTTAGAAGGCTAGCACTCTATCCAGGCTGAGTTACGGGAGCATTAAATTAAAACCAAAAAATCTTATTTAAAGTTATCCAATCCAATATTTTTATAAACTACCCTTCCTCTTTAGTCATATGGCAATAACAATTGACGAACTCGCAAATTTCTGCAAACGGAAAGGGTTTGTTTATCCATCCGGAGAAATATATGGAGGACTGGCAGGCTTCTGGGACTACGGACCAATCGGCTCAGAGTTAAAGAAAAATATAAAAGATTTATGGTGGAAATATCATGTTCACAATAGAGAAGACATAGTCGGAATTGACGGTTCAATAATAACTAATCCTAAAGTTTGGGAAGCGTCTGGACATGTGGGTTGTTTTGTCGATGTTGCAGTAGTTTGTAAGAAATGTAAAAACAAATCAAAATTAGATAAACATGAAATAGGAAAAGTAAAGTGTGAAAAATGTGGTGGAGAATTTGAATCAAAAGGAGAATTCAACCCGATGTTTACAACACAGGTTGGGCCCGTAAAAGAAAGTTCTACGACAGCCTATCTAAGACCAGAAACAGCACAATCTATTTTTACAGACTTTAAATTAACACAAGATAATGCGAGATTAAAACTTCCATTCGGAATTGCACAAATCGGAAAAGCATTTAGAAACGAAATTGCTCCAAGAAACTTTTTATTTAGGTCCAGAGAATTTGAACAAATGGAGATTGAATATTTTATCAATCCAGGAAAAAATAAAGAATGCCCGTACGAAATAAAGGATTTAGAAATTTTAATTTATTCCGCAGACATGCAAGAGAAGAACAAAGAACCAAAAAGTATGACAATTAAAGAAGCCCTATCAAAAAAAATAATCATGCTACCATGGCATGCTTACTGGCTATCTACAGAGCTACGATGGTTTTTTGACTTAGGAGCAAACCCAAAGAACTTCAGAATAAGACAACACACTGCTAAAGAAAAATCTCACTATTCAACTGACACATGGGATATAGAATATAATTTTCCATTCGGATGGAAAGAGCTACAAGGAATTGCAGACAGAGGAACTTATGATTTAACTGCTCATCAAGAAAAGTCTAAGAAATCTATGGAAATGGTGGATAATGTTACAGGGGAAAAAGTTTTACCAATGGTAGTGACAGAACCATCCTTAGGAGTTGAAAGAGCTTTCTTGGTCTTTATGTTAGACGCATATTCAATTGGAGAGAAAGAAAATATAATTTTAAAATTAAATCCAAAGCTAGCTCCTACAAAAGTTGCAATTCTTCCATTAGTAAAGAAAGATGCAGTATTAATTAAGATTGCAAAACAGATTTATGGAGAACTTAAAAAAGAATGGAATATAGGTTACGATGAACTAGGTTCGATTGGAAGAAGATATGCAAGAAATGATGAAATAGGAACACCTTTTTGTATAACAATAGATGGAGATTCTGAAAAAAATCAAGATGTCACGATCAGGAATAGAGATAACGGAGAACAAAAAAGAATTAAGATTGAGGAAGTAAAGGATATAATAAGAAAACTAATTTTAAAAGAAATAGAATTTGAAAACTTGTAATCTCCAAAACCCTTATATATTCCAAATTATTACTCATCTTAGGTGATAAAAATGTCTAACATTCTAGCATTCGTTTCTATAAAAGGAGGAGTAGGTAAAACCACATTAGCATTAGAGACAGCTTCTTCTTTAGCAAAAAACTTCGGAAAAAAAGTACTTCTAGTTGACGCTAATTTCTCTGCACCAAATATAGGACTCTATCTAGATTTAACGAATGATTTAACTTTGCACGACGCACTAAGTGGGACACTCTTGCATAACGCTATCTACGAAGCACATGGAATAGATGTTATACCCGCCTCAATGTATTATCATGACGAGGTAGATCCATTTAAACTAAAAAAAATATTAAACAAATATAAATCAAGATATGATTTCATAATTTTGGACTCTTCTCCAAATTATGAGGAGTTAAAACCAGTTATTGCAGCTGCAGACAAAGTTTTTCTTGTAACTTCCCCAGACAACGTAACACTAACAACAACTCTAAAGGCGGCGAGAATTGCTAAAGAACAAGATACTCCAATAGAAGGAATTGTTGTAAACAGAATACGTTCTCCAAAACACGAATACAATCTTAAGGAGATAGAGGAAATATCAGAGATACCTGTACTTGCAAAAATAAATGACCATAAAAAGATGGCAGAGGCCTTACATTCTAAAATTCCAATTTCAATCTTAGATGATTCGAATACTATCTCAAGAGAAATAAAACGCTTCGCCTCTGCAATCTGTGGGTCCCCAGAAAATGGTGGATGGTTACAAAAATTAGTTCCATTTAAAAATACAATACAAAAGGAAAAAGTCAACCGAAATTTATTCAGAGAAAAATTCTACGAAAGTTCACTTTAATTCTAAGGTACCACTTTAAATCTCAGATTATAAAGAACCCATAAAATCGCAAAAAGAATTACGGCAGCAAACAACAAATAAAACGTCAATTCAATCTCAACTTGTTTATGGGTTTCGCTTATTAAAGCATCAAAAGATTCTCCCATTTCTTTAATATCTTTCACTCTAAAGAACTGCCCGCCACTATTAAAAGACAATGATCTTAAAAAATCTTCATCAACTTTAGAAATAATATTAGGTTCTGAAACACCACCCTCTTCCGTACCTACCGCAATTGTATTCACAACTAAGTTATTTCGATTAATATAACCAACAATTTGTGGAGCATCTCCGACATTTAATTGACCATCGCTAATTAAAACAACCGACTTTAATTGTTTATTATCAAAGAGTTTATTTGCACCAATTAATGCATTATAGATATTAGTCCCTTGAACCTTTCCAAAATCTATTTCATCAATAGCCATCTTAGTTTTTATCTTAGATGTATCTAAGGATTGATAAACAATGGAATCACCAGAAAAACCAACAACTCCAACTTCTACCCCGAGGGGCAATAAATCAACAAAGTTTTTAGCCTCAACCTTAGCCGCATCAAGTCTATTTGGAAGAACATCAGTAGTCGCCATACTCCCAGAAACATCTACAGCAATTACATACGAGAAGGAGCTAGTATCAGCATTGAATGAAATGGATGTTCCAGCTAAAGACAAAATAAGTAAAATTAAAACTCCTAAGTTGATATAAAGCGCCAAAAAATTCTTAGAGAAAAATTCTAAATCATAAAATCTCTCCATAGCTTCAAAATTAGCGAAGACTATCGCTTTTTTCTTATTGTAAGCCAAACTAAAAAAATACAAAAACACAAAGAAAGGAACCAATAAAAGTAAAAGTAAAAACTTTGGATAAAGAAACAAGAGTCCCATTAAAGTCTACCTCCCTTCGCAGATCTAGATTTTAAAAAAGTAGCAGTTGTATATGCAAACGGCTTATCTGTCATTAATTCGAGCATATCTATTTGAGATCTATTAAAAACATCTTTCAGTAATTCTTTCTGACGAGCAACTAATTTCTCATATCCTTCAGATGCAACACTTGGATCCATAACCATCTGTCTATGAGAATAAGGATCTTGCAAAGCAAATTGATATTTTATATCTGGTAATTTTTCATCCATAGGATCTCTTACCATAATAGCAACAGTTTCAAATCTAGATCCTATTAAACTAAGAGATTTTTCGCTACTCTTTTTTACTTTGATAAAATCTGAAACTATAAAAAAAATCGTGTAAGATTTTTTAACTACAGTAAGAACATGTTTAATAGCTTTATCTAAATCAAAACCTCCTCCATATAAACTTGGGTCTGAAAGAAATTTCATAAAAAGATGAATTTGATTTTTACTACTGGAAGGACGAAGTATTTTTACAACATCTTCATTAAACATCACCAAACCTACCTTATCTCCAGCGGTACTAATCAAATGACTTAATGCCCCAACTACCTCTGCAGCATGTTCAGCCTTTAATTTATTCCCAGAACCAAAAAGCATACTATTGCTAACATCAACAATAAAATAAATTCCTAAATCTCTTTCTTGAATATATCTTCTAGCAAGAATATTATTAGATCTCAAAGATGCCTTCCAATCAATAATATTTGCGTCATCAAAAGATTCAAACGTCCTGTATGATTCAAATTCCAAACCCCTACCACGAAACATTGTATCATATAAAATTTTCTTCACAAAAAATTTATGTAAAACTGCTTCAAGCTGAGTAACAGCTCCAGGAAAATTAATTTTTAACTTACCTTTCTCAGAAGCAACGTTCTCTTTTGGAGAATTCTTTTTTTTTAGTTTTAATTTAACCATTATTTACGGAGCCCTAATCTTACCAAGAAAATGTTTAATGACTTTTTCCGTAGTAATTTTCTCAGCTTCAGCCTCATAATTTAAAATAATTCTATGTCTTAGAACAGAATAAACAACCTTATCAACATCCTCGGGCATAACATATTCACGTCCCTGCATAAGAGCTTCGGCCTTAGCGGCAATATGCAAAGCTATAGAGGCCCTAGGACTTGCCCCATAAGAAATATATTTTGAATAATTAGAATCTTTGTTTCTGGTAGCATTAACAATATCAACAATATAATCCGCAATAGCATCCGAAGTAAAAACCGTCTTCACCTGCTCCTGCAATTCAATAATTATTTCAGGAGAGAGAATATTTTTTAATTCAAAATCTTCAAAATTGTTAATCGTAGTATTTTTATTTAGAACACGTTTTTCTTCCTCTGGTGTAGGATACCCAATCAATAATTTAAACAAAAACCTATCTATCTGCGCTTCAGGAAGAGTATATACTCCACTAACTTCTAATGGATTCTGAGTAGCCATAACAAAAAAAGGAACAGGCAAATTATAGGTTTCTCTAGAAATAGTAACCTGCTTTTCTTGCATAGCTTCTAAAAGAGCGGACTGAGTTTTAGGCGGACTACGATTAATTTCATCAGCTAAAACAAAGTTTGTAAACACCGGTCCCTTAATAACTTCAAATCCTTTCTGGGGAGTATAACTCATGATTCCTGTAATATCCGTAGGCAATAAATCCACAGTAAACTGAATTCTCTTCATGTCCCCACCAAGAACCTTCGCTATAGCACGAACAATAAGTGTCTTAGCAACACCAGGAACACCTTCAACTAAAACATGCCCATTACAAATAACTGCTCTTAATATTTCATGAATAACTTTTCTTTGTCCAACAACAATCTTAGAAATCTCCTTCTCAACTTCTAAAATTAACTGTTTCACATCTTTTGTATTTTCCATCATCTCTTATATGTACTCACCCACTTTATATTTATTAAACTTTACTCTTCTATATACATAGAAAATAAACCCGAACAGAAAAATAGCCAGAGTTAAAAAAGAAATATAATAAAAATTATCCTTAACAAATCCAGCGACTGGATATCTGATCTGCTCATTAGCTTCAATAGAATCTTCACAGGACTCAATAGCTCTCATAGCAAATTCTATAGCATTGGAAAATTCTCCATTTGAAAATTCAGCTTCAGCCATACGAAGAGTCTCTGTTAATTCTAAACATTCAGGATTTTCAGCTATAAGTTTCTCTGTAAAAATCAAAAGTTGTTCAGCTTTACTCTCATTTGTTTTTTGCAATTCAATATAAAATTCACCCCAATCTGAAAATTTAGGGGCTGTAACATCCGCCACGATAGTCGCCCTATATTTTCCAGATTTGTGTGTATCGGCAGAAATCCTCATAGTGAAATTTTGCGACTCACCAATTTTTAACATATCTATATAATTAATACCAAGTGAAATCTTTATATCGTCATTAAATTTATCATTAAATTTAACAAGACTACTCAAATTAATTCCGCTTAAATCAGTCTGCCCATTATTTATAATTGAAAAGGGCACATCAATATAATTCATATCAGAAATTACAATATCCCGGGGAATAATTAATTTAATAGAAAAATGTTTGATTTTTGTTCTACCACTACTACCACTACTGCTTCCACCAGAAGAAGGAGTTGTGACCACTGTTACTGGTGGTGCTGTGAAAGTAGCTATGAAAGGTGTACCTGTAACATTCTCAGAAGAATCGTTTATAGAAATTGTAAGTTGTTCTGATAACGCTCCCTTCCCATAAAGTTGAAGAGACCAGTCGAGAATTGCTGTATTATTAAATGGGGATGAAAGCCTATCAGTAGGTTCAATCCCTTCGGCATAAATTTCACTACTTGTTCCTTGAGCACTAACAATTGTAAAGGTAACCTCTTGTAAATAATAACTATCTAAATAATCATAATCTCTAAAATTATCTGTTAAGGTAATATTTATCGGAGTTGTATCTCCATAGTAGCCTGAAATAGATGTGAAATTATTATACTCAACTGGTGGCGCATTAGTATGAGTAATATTTAACTTAAAAGTAAAATTAGTTGCAACCGCAGCCAATTGAGTTGAAGTAAAATTTGTTGCATTAGGATAAACTCTCACAGTTAAATTCTTATAATTACCGTAAGTCTCGTCGGTATAATTAGGTTTAAAGCTCCAGTTATAGACAGTTCCATCACCAAAAGAACTAGTCGTTTCTCTCAAAACTAAATCTCCATAAGTACAATCAGAAGAATCATTATAAGCACAAGTAATCGAATCAATCCAAAATTCGTAAGTCAAATTATCAGCAACTGAATGATTAATTGTAAAATTCAAAACGCTCGTAACTTCCTCGGTCAAATTAAAACTAGAATCCAAGTCAGGAGATTCCAGTGTAGCATTCCCATAAACATAGAGATAAAAAATCTGAGAATCTGTCTGGGTATCATTATCAGTTACAGTAATACTATAATTCCAAACTCCCGCATAACTAGAATTAGAACTCATATTAAACTCAACGCTACCATTCTGTTTTCCAATTGTAAGATTTGGGGAACCTACGGTTAAATTAGCAATAGAATAATTAAGAGTATTATCATCATCTTCGTCATCAGTAGCATTTACCGTGAAATTAATATAATCATGAATCGTAAGAGACTCATTATCAAATTCTATCAGAACAGGGGCATCAGAAACTTCACTCACATTTAGATAAAAAGTTCTATTTACCGATGCAGAAGAATTATCTGTAATCTCAACAAAAATTATATAATTGTCTGCTTCTGTAGGTGTAAAATTTACATTGTAATAAACATGTTCAGAAGCAGCACCATTAGATGAAAAATTAAATAAATCAACCTCAATACTGCTATAATTCCAAGCCGTAACATTTACCATTATAGATTCATCATAAAAAGTTTTTTGTCCATCTGGAATTAAAAAATCGTCGTCAAGAATATCCAACGTAAAATTAATTTCAGTGTCTTCTGTAGCCACTAAATTAATACCTTCTACAATGGCCACATATATAGTTCCGTTGTTAGCGCCAAATGGACCAATCGAAGGAGTATCTGCAATATTATTCACAGTAAAATTAAATTGCTGCGTCACATTTACATTGCCATCACTTGCATAAAGAGTTATATCATGATACCCCACATCAACATCTAAAGGGGTAAAATTAATTATCCAACTACCACTAGAATTACTCAAATTAAAATTATCAAATTGCATATCATTAGTATAATAAAAAGTTATATTTTCCCCATCAACATCACTAACATACCCATCACTCAAATTAACCCCGCCCCAACTAGAATTATCTTCATCTATTGTAAAATTATAGTCTGCACTCGCATTCCAAATCGGAGCACTATTGTTATTAAAAGTTATAGTAAATTCTGTCCAATTCGAATTGCCGGTAGTATCAACAACACTGATATTAATAGTAATATTCTCCCCATCCACCATAGAAGCATTCATAGCATTCCAATCGATATATGCGGTAACCGCTCGATAATTATCTGCATCCTCCTGTAGATTACTTAAAGTGCCAACCCTATTTGACACCCCCTCAATAAAATAAACAAACGTACTATTGCTAGAGGTAAAATTAAGCTGCTCATCTTTCACAGCAGACTGAGAATCATCAACAAGGAAATCATCATCGTAAGCAGTTATAGTTTTAGAGATATTTCCAGATACTTCAAAATCGAGTACATCATCTATGTAAACCAAATCTTCAGTATTATTTACGAAAAAAGAAAAATTAAACCAACCAACGGTATTTATATCTCCTGTATCAGTCACACTAATATTAACTGACCAATTACCCACAGCAGAATCATTCAAAACAAACGTCACATTCGCCGAAGCATTACACTGCCCGCCACCCGCACAACTATAATTATACGTCGTCAAAGAATTATTAAAAGTAAACTGCTCCAAATCTGAAAAGATAGAAAAATTCAAACTAGCACTCTCATCAATATCTGTCGCATTAACCCAACAACTCATTATATCATCTTCAGTCATATTCCGATTATTATCACAAGCAAAAGTTATATTCGGAGCATCATTGACATTTACTATTTCAAAAGTCACATTTATCTCAGTCTGATTAACTGAATCATTCACCCAAAAAGTCATATTGTAATAACCTACATAATCATTTGTTCGGCTAATATTTAATTTCATAGAATTATTTCCAACTAAACTGAGATTGAATAGATTATTACAATCAGTAGTATTAATTGAGGAATTACACCAAGTGATATTAGAACTAAAATTCAAGGGATAACCCGTCCCGTCCCAGTCGCCCTCCTCATCTGTAGCATTATATTGAATAATTAAATTATCGTCATTCTCGGTGAAATTATAAAATCCTCCGTTGGTAAGTTCTGTAAATATGGGGGGGTCGTTTACTGAGGTTATGTTAAAAGTAAAAGGTGCTAAATCGCTACCATCTCCAACGAACTGAATCCCAAATGTAAAAGAACCTGTTTGATTATTATTCGTAGCATTTATAGTCAAATTACCCGTAGAAACATTAGATAAGAAAATCCATTCAGAAACATCAATATAATCTAAAATTAACGCTGTCCCATTATCAAGAATCCAAGTAACATTAGCATCACTGTCTATAGCAAAAGTAAGATTCCCATTATTTGGACCGTCCAAATTACTGCTTAGATTATAATATTCCACTGAATCTTCAGTTGCATTGTAAGTAATAATACTCGTATCATTCCAATTAACAGCTCCAACAAATCCCAAATTAAAAACGACAACCAAAAACCCAAACATCAAAACCCAGTTTCCTCTACCCAAATTATTCAAATTCTTTTCTATCTTAAAATTATTTCTCATCATATCCTCTTTTGTTTCCTTTTCTTTTCACTAACTTCCAAACTATCAATACTAAATTTTTCATCTCCATCCTTAATCGTCAAACTCTCTGCCTTGATTTCTATGTCTTCCTGCTCGTTTTCCTCTACTTCCACAATCATACTTTTTTTATCAACATCAAAACGAATTCTAATCTTCTGCTTCACTTTTAAATCCAACGTATCGATAATAGCCTTCGGTATCTTAATTCGGTGACCAGTCTGAATACTATTATCCTTAAAAATTATTTCTGCCATATACTTTCTATAACCCTCTTTTATACCAAGTAAGTACTTTAAAAAGTATATAAAGTTAATGATTAGGCCTGAACAAATTCCTATTTACATCACTTTATTGACATTTATCTAATCCCATTATGCTAAACCTTTATATGACGGAAATCTAAACTTTCCCTTATCGGACTTACTTAAATATTGAATTTTTATCTTCGCATTTCCATTATTCTCAACCTTTCGCTTAACTTCTTCGGCGTCATGCCCCGAAATTTGAACTTTCGTTCCCGCGTAGGTTAATCCCTTTATTCCTCTTAGGTTTTTAGTAAAAGAATTTATTGTTATTATTGCTTCTTTGGCCTTCGCAACTCTATATCTTAGAATCTTGATTATCTTAATTATTATAAAAATAAGCAATATCAACAATAAAATAGACAATCCGATTACAATAAACCTACTTATTCTGGCTGGAATTTCGGCCTCACATGCGTAAGGACACGGGCCACCACAATCTATTCCAAACTCACCCTGATTTTGCATTCCATCTGAACAACTAGCACACGCGGCACATGGCCCACCACAATCTATTAATAACTCACAACTGCCATCATGACAATTTTTAATTCCATCAGTACAGGCAGGATTTTCCGTGAAATAACAGACTCTAAATTCTTCGGGCTTAACTTCTTTAGGAATAGTATTATTACAATTATTCAAATCTCTACATGTCGTTATCTGATATCCACACTCAATTCCTTCATATCCATTTTGAGCACAAATTTCCCTCGTTGAAGAAAAGTCTTCCAGAGACAACATCTTCGCAGCAAAAGACCTGGCTACATTTTGACAAACATCCCAATTATCACAAACCCACTTCTCTCTACAGAAACCTCCAAAGCTACCTCCTCCGCCTCCTCCTCCGCCTCCACCAGAACTTGGTGGGTCAGGACATTTCACATTAATCACATCAATTTCCCAAGTCTGAGAATCGTTCAACAATCCATCCGTGGTAATAACCGTTATCTCATAAACCCCAGAAACACCACATCCAAAAGTATGACTAAAACCAGCACTCGAAATACTCTCGTTGTGTTTAAACAACGTATCGCTGACATACCAATCAATATCGGGAATCGTGCCATCTTTATCAAACACCGTTGCTGTGAAAATGGCCGTAGATGTTCCAGACATATTAAAAGGAGTCTCGGGAGTATAGTTCGTAATCTCAGGCGCCCTATTCTCATCCGTCACAGTTATAGTAAAACTATCACACGCACTTTGTGACTCATTACTTTTAGGAAAACAAACACTAATATTTTCATGAGGATTTTCAAGAGGATTATCTTCAACGCAGATAGTCAATCCATAAGTCAAACTACCCGCACCCTGCTGCCCGTCTATAGGTGTATAATTCATCTCACCAGTTGAAACATTAATATCAAACAAATCTTCGTTATTATCCCAACTAATATTAAAAGTCATATTCTCGTCCGAAGAAACACCATCTTCTACGTCGGTAACATTCATATAAGCATGGAAAGTAGAATTCTCTCCTCGCGTCCAAACCGTCTGTGCCCCAATATTTTCCGCAACAGGAGGATTGTTAATTTCAATGACTGTAATATTCAAATTAGAGCTATCACTTAGCCCCTTAGTGTCAACGACGGAGATAACTTCAGGATAAACCCCTAATTCATCTTTCGTTAGAATTCCAGAAATTATACTATACAAACTAGTATTGAGTCCTTCCATCCCAAGATAATCAAGATAGAATGGGTTCGTCGGAATAATAAAATAAGTCAAAATTTCTTCATCTATATCCGTAGCATTAAATCTCTCGTCTAAAGCATTAGTCTCACAAACATAAACTTCGTCGTCAATGGGCCCAATTATAGGCGCAGAGTTCGGAACCTCAACAGTAAAAACAACACTTTCAGTTATCCATTCACCGTCTTCCTCTTTAGCAAAAACATACAATTTATTCTCTCCACCTACAGCATTAATAGTTGTGTTCGGGGTGAAGGCGACATTCTCTTCTATATAAATCCCGTGACCTAAATCATACAACGAGTACTTCCAACCCTCTATAGGATCCACAGTAAAATCAGCGGTAACATTTAACGGAAGAATATATCTGAAATCATCACACTTCGGGTATCCTTCCCCCGAGCAAACATAATCAGTTGAGTTGTAAACAGCATTCTGAGGAGTATGAATAGTAATAATTCCTGGAGGGAGATCAACATCAATATTAATAATTCCTGTAGTATCAATCACATTGCCAGTTATATCACTCGAAGAAGATTTGAAAAGATGTAAAAATGTAAAATCAACAAAACCAAATACTAGTAAAACCAAAACTAAGGATGCAACCAACACTCTCTTATTCACCATCAAATATACAACAATCCACGATATAAAAAGTTATTTCTTATACTTTCTAAATTTCTTAATAAACTTTTTCTGTATCCGTGCTAAAAATATAAGCAGAAGCATACACATAGCGAGGATACCATAAAGAACATAATCGGGACCCTCCAATATTTTTAACTTAACAATCTCCGAACTAACACCTTCTCCATAATGTAGAATTATTTCTGCATCAAAATCATAACCTGGAATTTTGCTTGTATCTAAAAATCCAACGAACGTAGCCGAACTCCACGCTTTTAATCTAATATCAGGAACCACAAATCCAGCGTCATCGACTCCAATAATTTTCACTTTGACAAAGACATCATTTATATTCCTATTAGACAAACTCTCTACTTCAATCTCGAATCTTACGACTTTATTTTCTCTAAACTCTTTAGTATAATTAAGAAGCTTCAAAGAAAAATTCCCTACTCTAAATAAATTTTCCACCTCAGAAACACTCTCGCTATAATTAACAAAAGCAACGGCAACATAATCCCCAGGCAAATATAGAGAGTCATTAGTTATAAACTCAAAAGTTTCCAATCCTCCAAAAATAATTTCCATTTTATCTGCTTTAAGAATCTCAACAAATTCTCTTGTATTAGATTCGTCTAAGCTATAAATTTCGACACTCGGATAAACAACCACTTCTTTAATTCCCCTATTATACGCCTTCAAAATAATATTATTAGAATCTCCAGCATCAATATTTGGAGCAGACAAATCCAACTCAATATATTCTTCAGGATAAGGAACATTAACTTTCACAAGAACTTCGACATCTCCTGCGAAAATCTTTATACGGTTTTCTCCCGGACTATCAATCTCTAAGGGAAATTTAAACAAAGCTACAACCTTTTCACTCCCAGAAATTTTTTCTTTATCTAAACTAACATAATCTGAAAGAGAGCCCTTAACCGACAAGCCAACTTCACTTTCACCATCTATCAAAAAATTCAAATCAAGAGAACCTTCATAATTCGGAACAAAATCAATTTCGTGACTTCTAGGATTTACCCCAGAAATAGCATAGACACTACTAAACAACAAAATCATAAAAACGAAAACTGCAATCACCTTCATAATTTGACTAGACAAAAAGATTATTTAAAACTAACCCTACAAAAAATTCTTCATAGGACGAACTATTGCTGAACATTCAACAGGAGCTTCTCTGAATTCGTCACGACACTTAATGTAGAATGTTTTACTATCATCCCAATTAATAAGATGTACCTTGGAATTATCATAAGGCATCATGGTTCCCTCTTCGAAACTAAAGTCACAATCATCCAAACTATATGCACAATCACTTTCCCTAACTGTCACAAGTTTAAGCGTCTCGGCCTCTTCGTATATCCTTGCAATGATTGGTTCATTAGGGTCGATATCTAACTCAAATTCAATAGTATCTTCAATCAAATTCCCACCTCCATCAACACAACGGACAAAATATTTATAATCTCCATCTGTCAAATCTAATCTTTGATTATGAATTCCATCTACAGTACTAGTCTCAAAGAACCGGATATATCCTAATCCTGCTTCATCATAAGTCTTAGAATAATAACAAACCGCCTGTCCATTATCACATCCAAGTAAGGTCTCAACATGCAATTCCATAGGCATTGGACTAATCACTCCAAATATTTCTTCACTTGGCCCTAAATTTCTAGTCTTCAATCCCGTACTTCCTCTAAGGCTAAACTCGAAACTTTCTCTCATTTTATTTCTATCACCTTCTTTTTCTTTTTCGGGCTGATCTTTACATCTGATATAAAATTCTGTATCCTCTCTACCTATACCAGTTAAATTAGCTATATGTTTATACACCTGCATAGAGTTTAACTGTTTCATTCCTGAACGAATCATAGTTCCAAACATACTATCATAATCCTGATCATGATTACTCCATCTACATTCTGCTGGCTCATTTGTATAAAATTCAACTGCGGAGCTATCTTTACCTTCAGCAATACATCCACCATCTAATACTGAAGAAGCTTCAATTCTTGGAGCCGTGCTGTCTGGTGTAGGATCAACACAGAACCGAACCGCATATTCAGCCACGTTTTCATTTCCGCCCTGATCTTTACATCTAATAAAAAAAGTCAAATCTTTACCATTCTCCAAGCTCACTCGAGATTCTTCTAAAATAGCAACATTGGGTAAGGAGAATTCCTCACTATGATTGTATAAATATAAATTACTACCTCCAATAAAAGCCCTCATCTCATCAAATGTACGGGTGTGATTGAAATCAATTTTACATTGTGCGGGTTCATTTGTATTAACTCCAAAAGCCAAAGGAGTAAATGCTTTCAAACAACCACCAGTGCTATTAACAATTTCAAATCCAGGTCCTGGAGAAGAACTCATAATATTATAATATTTATAATCAGAACTTAACATTTCTTTATTAGGACTAATAATTGGAGGACCAACATCTCCACGGTCAACAGATACACATTTTTCTTCCGTAGTTCCCGCATTTACTATTTCGCAATTTTGACCAAGAGATTTACATCTGTATTCTGAACAAGGCAAAGTGCCTTCATTACAAATCTCACAATCATCTCCACCCGAAGGAGCTTGCCAAGGCATACATTCAAACTCAACAACATCAGTTCCTTCTTCTCTGTAAGTAGCAGCAAAAACAATGGCACTTACTCCAACTAAAGTCCAAGGACTTGCTAACCATGTCCCCGCAGTTGCATCCAAAACAGTTGCCGCTCTATATACTCCAGTAGAAATAGAAAGAGCAAGAGAAAGTGCATCAGTATTTCTTTGAGTAAGTCCTATTATTGGACCAACCATTTGAATCCCCCCATAAACAGCCACACCCCATTCAGCCCCAGCAAAAAGTGCATCCCATCCACCACCTCCAGCCACTTTAAGAAGTTTACCTATAGCAGAAGTTGCTTCCCCAGGAGCACCAATAATTTCCGTGACTATCCCATCTTTAATTTTTTCAATACTACCATCAGTGGCAGTAGCCGTAATAATATCTCCATTAACTTTTACACTTTTCAATCCTAAAGCAGCAAGAGCTTCTGGACTTTTTGCAATTTCTTTAGCTACATCTAGATCTGAGAAAATAGATTTTGCGGTTTTAGCAGTATCTGGATTTATAATTGTCATTGTTTTTTCAAGGCCAGTTTTTATATTCATAACTTTTACAGTCTCACCTGTTGCAATCTCTCCAGATTTAACCAAATAATTAACACCGTTAGTATCCGTAATAAATTGTGAAAATTCTTTAATTGGTTCATCAAGAAACGTATTTAATATTGTTTCAACTACCTCCTCTGGTACTTTTGGTTTCTCATCCTCTGGTGCTGTTTCGTCGTCAATTGAAGGGTTTGCTCCAGGAACAATATTATCAGTATCTGTATCCAAATATCCACTTTGAAAACCAGAATCTGATGTCAGAGGCAATCCAGTTTTCTCATTAATTATAGTATTATCCTCTGGGTCTACAGTTAAAACTGGAGAAGAATGGAGAATTTTCATAAAACGCTCATCAATATCCAAAAATATCTCTTTTCCTGATACAATATCTATTCCTTTTATAGTATCACCAATATCTATTTCTTTATTGGCATCAAATGCATATTCATTTCCATCCGTCTCAACTATTTTAATCTTTAATTCTGGATCACCCAAGGTAAAAGAAGTAGAAGTTGACCCCAAATAACGAGAAACATCAACAGTAGTATCAGTTAAAGTTTGTAAAGCAGTGGCTGAAGAAGTTTCTGTAGTTAAGGGCACTGGTTGTTCATCCTGAACTTGCCATAGAATTTCCCTAGCATCATTTTTTTCCTTTCTTAATCTATCTAATATGTCTCGAGCCTCATCAACAAAATCACTAGGTATTCCCCATTTAACTACTGCATCATTATAATCCCCATTCAGATAAGTCCTATATGCATCTAATGCATCCTCATAATTTTTATTTGCTGTTTCCCATTCATTAGTTAAAGTTGGTAAAATAGCGGTCGGAGAGGTTTCTGTAGCTATTGATTCTTCATTAACACATTTGTATTCACCAGAATTATCGGGCTGACAAATCCTTCCAGAAATTTCACAAGAACCATCACAAAATCCATTACAATCACTACAATATCCATCACAAGAACAGCATGCATAACCAGAGTAAGTATTCCCAAAACAAGTATCTCCAGGATTAGGACAATCACCTTTCTCTTCCCCACAAACAGTATTCGCAAACGCAAACGGACTCAAAAACATAATCGTCAATAATAATAAACTAATTATTTTATTATTCATTTATCCCTCCTATTATAATTGGAACCATAAGCATTCCTACAAAGCCCCCTTTAATTTTGATTTTATCATTAGAAGAAAATTCTTTGTCTTCTACTTTCCAACTCTTAGATTCAGTTTTCCACATTGAAGAAATAGTTTCCCAAAGTGTATTTGCATCCCAGATTGCTTCCGTCCATTTATATCCATCATCGGTATAAACTTTATTATAATTTACATAACCACCACAATCTCCCATAGCTGAACAAACCTGATCAGCCTTAAGCGCCCAATTATCGTCCAAACAATCCTGACTACCTTCAATAACCTTTCTCTTTAATCCAAATAAGTTACCTTCTTCCTCACTTATACTATCCGCAGTCCTCCACTCTCCAGTTTGTCCTATAATTCCAACTTCATACGTCACAACACATCTCTGATTTGCAACAGCACAAATTCCTTGTGCATTTCCTTCTTTCCAAAATTCTAATCCAGGAGAAACTTTAGCCACACAAATACCACTCTTAGACTTAATTGTACTTTCTGTCTTATCTTCTTGCTCATCTTTATCTTCAATCGACCATAATTCTGCACCTATAACCGTACCATTCATTATATTATCAATCCAAATACAATCTCTTGATTCTTTTATACAATCCTCTTCGTCTTCTTGAAGAATACAATCCTGCCACTTATTCACTTTACAGGCCGCCGAAGAAAAATCACCAATAGTTGTTTCGGTGGAACTCTCAATACAAATCTCATTCCTAAAATCTGCACACGGCTCAACTATAACTTCGCCATCAACACAAAGCTCTCTATAATATCTAGAACCAACTCTATCCTCTCCATTCCCAGCTCCTTCATCTTTAACACACCACGACTCACCATTTATTCTAGAAGAGTTGCTGCTATCTACACACACAGTTTTTTTACAGAATGCTTCCGAGTTAAAAAATCCGCTACTTTCACTACATCGGGTTCCCAACATATAATCACAATTTCCACAAGTTTTATCGTCACCATTACTAGGATCACAAACTTTACTAGGTTCAAGCACTCTTCCATTATTCCAACTTTTTTCTTCATCATTTGAATAAACATTTTCATAATTTCCACAAGAATCTACCCAATAAACATCTCCTTTATAGCAAGTTGTAGAAGCTTGCTTTACACAATTTGTAGCCAAATCCTCAAATGAACAAAGAAGGTCTTTGTAAAATACCTTACCGCCTTCTGCATCTTCAGCCCCAGTACATTCTCCCCTTGTAGTAAACTCACAAGTTTTTTGAAAATCCTCATCATAAACACAAGCTCCCTTATCTTGAGATTGAGCAGTTGCAATACAAGTCATTTCATCAGTTATATCGGTTCTATAATTATTTTCAATTCCGAATAATGTAGATAATCTTTTACATCTCACCAACGGAACAAAAGCTGCCTGATCTGCAATTATACAACATCCTAATTGACATTGTGGAAGTTGTTCTACACTTTTCTCACTCCAAGTTCCACCATCATTCTCACAAACTTTTTGTGGAGTATTCTCTATACAAATTCCTTCTTCTGATTCATAACAAGTTCCTAATTGACAATATGAAGTAGTTTCACACGATGTAGGTGCAGCACTATAACCAGAACTACATTGGTCCTCTGGCGCATTAACACACCACGCCCCAGAAGTAGATCTTTCACAACAATAACTAGCTTCAGATACAGAATCAGCTGCAAAAATACTAGGCAAAACTGATATAACAAATAATAAGACAAACAAAAATTCTAAACCAATAATTGCTTTTCTATTTACCATTTATATCGCATATCCCGCAGGCCAAGCCAAACTACGACTAGCAAACTGAAATTTATTTCCGAAAATTTTATTCTCCACTGTATAAAGAGTAGTCCCATCACTTCTTTTAATCTTCCCAATAATATAATCAGGATAATAAAGCATTGCAGAACTCGTATCAAAATCTCCATAACTAGATTCGAACTGTAAGATGGAAGTTGAAAGCATAACCATATCATAAATTGGAGAATTAATTCTAACATTAAATTTAGCGAAACTCGAAGAACCCACAACAGTAGGAGCTTCAATCTCAACCCGAACAACTCCCGGCTCAATTAAAACATCATATGTAACTTCCCCTTTAGTCACCGAATAACCTTGAGCTTCCAATTCGCTAATAGAATTAGAATAACAAGTATTAACCTTATCTTTAATTGCAGCTTCCATCTGTTCATCAAAATTATTTTTCAAAAATGGAACCTGGACTGTACATGTTTTATAATATTCATTTGTATAACAAAGATAAGCGAACTCTTCTCCATTATATTTGTAAGTAAATTTAGGGTCTTCAAACCCAGCATTCTTTTCTAAATCACTAATAGTCTGTTCGACTACATCTTCAACACAATTCTCAAAATTCAATTTTCTCCCACCTTCTGATAAATAAGTTGGCTTAGCCCATAAAAAGAAAACTAAAACCGCAGAAACTATTACAATCCCCATTATAATGAAAATCGTTACTTGCCCCTTTTTCTCCATATTTATTTTAGCCATCTTCTTTTATTTTGTTTTTATAAATAAAAACATGATAGTTCTTTGAACTATCTTTTATTTATAAATTCTTATATTCTCCGTCCTCAACTCTTAAATCTATATAGCCTGCACCTCAACCAAGCAATCTCCGTTAGATAACATATTTTCATATTTATCTTTACATTTAATATAATAAGTTCTTCCGGCAATCACACTTATTGTATGTTTATCAGAACCCGTAACCGACATAACATCCTCATCGTCCCAATTATATGCACAACTAGTATCAGTATAAACACATTCTGCATCTTCATTGGTAACTATATATAAAGAATTTCCAGATTGCCAAACTCGCGAAATCTCCGGGTCTTTATTATCATAAGTAATCATAAACTCTGTCTCTCCACTCACAGTATCTCCTGTTTCATCCGAGCAATTAATACGAATTTTATGGTCTCCACTAGTCATATAATCAAGCGATTGAGTATGTACCAAACTTCCAGCTCCTCTCTTAAAATCAATCATAGTTTCATATCCTGATAGCGAATACTTACAAGAATGATAATCTCCACCACCCGAAGTCTTTACTTCTAACTCAATAGGAAATACCCTATTCCCACTTTCCATATCTTCATTTGGTTTAATACTATCTATTACAATTTTTTTATCAGGCTTAGTTAACACATACTTATAACTATTAGGCATCTTATTACTATCTGCTAAACTTTTCCATGGTTGATCTGCACATCTAATGTAATAGATATTTTCATCTTCCGTTTCAGAAACATCAAATTCATCTTCACATTCGTATCCCATTGACAGACCTGAATATATAAGATTATTACTACAGCTCATTTTGTTCGTCATACTTTCATAAACCGCCTCGGTAGTACTCCAGCTACAATTAGCAGGTTCGTTTGTAATTATTTTAACCGATTTTTTTACATCGTTGAATCCTACAAAAGATCCCGAACTTGGCTGTGCATCAATAATCCGAGGAGGCATTCCACTATCCTTACCATCTACACAAAATTTAACAGTATATTTAAGAGGATTATATTCTCCACAAGGATCTTGACATTTAATTTCCAAAGATACATCTGTTGTCCAAGCTCCCTCTTCGTGTTCATCTGTAGTAGGCTTTGGTATTGGAATTGTTGCTACATGTTTATAACTAAACGCATCTATACCAAAAGAAGTCATTTCTCCAAAAGGTGTTCCTACTGGTCCGATTTTACATTTTGCCATCTTGCTAACATTAACTCCAAATGATAAATAATCAGTATTGATACATCCTCCATTATATGTTATATTAAATCCGGTTAATGGATTTGGATTTTCGTTATAAGCCATACCAGTAGGACTAGGCAATTCGTCTCCTTCTAGTAAAGGACTAATTAAAACGGGAATAATCCCATCACAATCCATACCGACGCAGGTACCATATTCGACACCATCACCAGTCACCACATCTCTTAATTCACAAGCCCCTAAACTAGAACATCTATATTCTGAACACGGTTTCAATGGATTTCCATTGCATTCATCACAATTATTATCATTAGTAGGAGGAGTCCATGATTGACAATCAAATGTAACATTAATTGGGTCGCATTCCGATTCTAAATCATGTGATAACCAAGATAAAAATATTAAAATAAGACTAATAAGAGAAAGAATCATCCCGCCAAGATTCCATGCATTAGCTAAAGAATAATATAATATTGTACTAAGTAATAAACTCGTACCGAGCATAAGAACTACGGTCTGGAACTTGGTAAGTCCAAAATAATCAGCAATAAGTCCTCCAATCATTGCACCAATAAATACACCAGAAATTGCTCCAAGGATACCACCACTGATTGTTGCAATCAATCCCGCTGTGAGTCCATGCCCCCCTGTAACCAAACCAATTATACCGCTAAGAAAATAAAGCCCTCCACCAAGATCAATCCCTTCAGGGTTCCATTCTCCTTCAGTTTCTATAAAATCAATTGAAAAACCCATAGCTTTTGCAATATCATCATAATTCATCTCTATCACTGGTTTAGTACTAGGATATTTAGATAACCCAATTATTCTATTTATTTCTCCAGTTCCAAATGTCTCAGCTGCATCATCACCATCCCAAGCTCCATCGTCATTTTTAGGAACATTAGTGTCTACATTGAAATTTTTTACATACTCTCCTGCAAAATTAGCCGCCCCTCCACAATCTCCAAGACTCGTGCAAAACCTATTCATTTCTTTCGCAAAATCTTCAGTTAAACATTCCTCATTTTGAACAATATTACATCCTCCCCATTCTTTCGGTTCACGAATAACACTACATGTTACCTCTCCCATTTCACAAGTAACTAATTCCTCCGATTTAGCATCCACCTCCATCTTGATATTATTGCCATCTGGATATTCGGGCAAACAAACAGTGAAGTTGAAAGTGGGTCCTACACCAAAGGTCTCTTTATAACATCCCGATATATCTTCACACTTACCCATCGCATCTTCTTCTTCATCAGCGTTTACAAAAAAACATCTTTTCCAATTATTAACATTACAAGTTGCATGACTAAAATCACCTAAACTACTTTCAACGCAAACACTCTCTCTGTAATCACCACATCCACCCACTTCAATAACTCCCTGATTACACGAATATTTCCAATGTTTCGAACCAACAGGATCTTTTCCTTTTCCAATTGTACTATCAAAATCACACCATGACTCTCCATTACCATATTTAATAATCGTTCCATTAGGACTAATATAATCGCATGATAAATCATTACAATAATAATCACCATGAATCATCTCATCACTTGAGTTAACTACCTGAGCACAAATAAACCCATCATCAAAATCACAATTTCCACAAGTAGGAATAGTTCCACTTCCTCTATTACAAACACTACTAGGAGCTAACACGTTATTCCAATAATTCTGATCACCTGCCTTATTAGCATTGTAAACATTAGCAAAATTCCCACAAGTATCTTTAAAATAAACTTCGTATCTATTTGGTTTACATGCAGTCTCGTTTTTCATCCCACACCATGTATCTAAATTTTCATTAGTACATAAAACTCCTTCACTAAAATCCCCAACAGTACACGATTCTTCTGTTCCAAAATCACAATCTCCATCTGAAAAAACACATGCACCCTCTTCATATGTTATAGCTTTCTCCTTACATTCTAATCCACCTATACCATCATCCCAATTAGTAATTTCGATACCTCTAAATCCAGATTCAATATCGCATTCTCTTTTTGTATTATAATCAAAAATTGTACCTAAACTACAACAGCCAAGCGTAGAACCAGGAATACTAGAACAACTTCCACTAACCCATTTGTAATCTTTATAGTTTTCATCGCAACTTCTGTTCAAAATACCATCATCGTATATACCAATTGTACTATCATAACAACATCCTACTTCACAAAAAGAAGATTCTTCACATATAGCACCTAGATTAAAAAGCCCTTTAGTTAAATTACACTTATCTCCTATAATAAGAGAACAAAATACATCCTCATTACTCACTTCACAACAACCCATTGATGAAAAATCTACACTAGCAGAAACTACAGGTATTATAGGCTTCCTTAATTCCTTTAAAAAAATAATTGCCAACTCCCCAATATCAAACTTTGGTTGAATTTCTCCAACTAATGAATTTCCCGATAATGCTTCAGTATATTCTTCATCAAATTTTTCAAAGACTTCACTAGTATCTCTAATTATATAAGGAAATGCAAATAGGGACATAATTATTAAGATTAATTCAAAACCTACTGTTATTTTTTTGTTTTCCATTATGCAAGACTTGGATCAGGTACACACCCCCTTACAGCGAACCTAAACTTTTCTCCTGTTAAACGGTCACCAACACTATAAATCTTATCATTATTATAACTAGTCATTTCAATATTATATTTAGAATATATATACATATAGGCGGCGGCATCGAAAACACAATAAACAGTTTCACTATTCAAAACCTCTCTAGTTATTCCTACTAATTCATAGATGGAAGAAGGAATCCTAGTATTAAAATTATCAAATCTCTGCGACGCACCATCTTTAGAAACATTAAATTTTTTCTCCAAATTAACTCTAACGTTGCCGGGCAATAGATTAACAGAATATTTAGTATCACTACCATTAATATCATAACCTCTCAATTCAAAGTCTTCTCTCATAGAATCAAAACACTTAGTAATAGCATCTTTAGTATCTAAGTAAATTTCATCTTCAATTTTATCTTTTAACATAGGATATAAATTATAGCAAGGAGCATCATAATTAGCATTAAAACATAAATAATTATATTCGCTTCCATGATAACCAACTGCATGAGAAAGAATTATCTTTCCCCCATTATCTAACATTTTTCCGACCGATTCTTCAACAACATCCTGAACACATTTATCAATAAAAACTTTAGGCCCCAACTCCGATGGACTATCAACTTTAATACCTCTCACAAAATAAACCGTAAAAAGAACTCCAATAACTATTACAATTCCAACAATAATAAAAATCGTTACCTGAGCTTTCTTGTTATGACCTATTTCATCATCCATAAAGTCACCCCCGTTTTTTTCATCCTATTAATTTTGCCCTCAACGACTAAATTTAAAAGAGCATTACGAGCTGTTCCATTATTAATCATTAAAGCTTTGGCAACCTCAGAAGTAGTGAGAATTTTGTCTTTCTTAAAAAGAGGATAAACAATTTCAGGGAAAGAATAAGGTGCACGCTCCTCTATACCTATAACTTCAACATTATCTACCTCAATTATAGGAACAGGAATCTCTACATCTTTAATCGCACAAACAATTTTGTCCACATCATCTATAGAATGATTATGTAAATAAAAATTAGAACTTTTTACCTCCAATTCAACCCTTACATTAACACCTTTTTCAAGCATCACAAAATCAGGGCAACAATTTGAATTAGACTTAATTATTTCAGAAAAGCCTAGCTTATGATAATGTTTCTTAAACCAATTCCTAAAGTCAGATTCATTCCTTATTTTTATCACCTTTCACCTCCATAAGCAACTCAATGGCTTTTTCAATGACATGAGATTTATTTCTAAACTCACCACTCTTAAGTAAAGCCTCTAAAATGCTTCCAGTCTCCTCATTAATTGTTGCAGATATTCTAATCTTCATTTAATTTAAATAGTATTATTTAATCACATTATATAATATTTAATAATAAAATTACTATATAAATATTTCCATTTTAATTTTCAATCTTACCTCTAATCGTTCTCAACTCTAGGAGCTAAAACAAATCCAATACCCATTCTTTCCCCAGGAAAATCTAATCTCAAGGGATAATCATCCGAAAAATTAACTACAACGCGTTCCGAGATTTTTGTAGCTTTAATAAATTTTTTCAAATATTCTAAAGAATACTTAGATTTTCCCATACCAAAAATTTCTACATTCTCTCCAGAAAATTCCGCTCTAGCACTATTCAAATTACCAGAACCTTCAACAGCAAACATTCCTTCACTAGAAATTAAAGAACAAGAATCTGCAACTACAGATGTATCCTCAACTGCCTGAGATAAATCATTAGCACTCATTTCAACTCTAGCGGCAAAATTTAACTCTGGAATCTCTTTATCTTCTGAAGATATTTCAATTAGAGCCAAATTAAAAATCCGTTTAACTCTATCAAGAATAGTAACTTTCAATTTCCCATTCTCTTCTTCAAGAACAACATTAGCAGAAACACCCGCTCGTTTCAAAATCTTTTTCAAATCATCAATATTAACTCCCCAAACTTCATTATTAGTTTCATATTCTAAAAATGACTCCTTTGGTAACTTAAAAATAACCATCGCCACATTTGCCGGATCAATCGCAATAATTGACATTCCGTCCTCAAGCAACTTAATTCTTACCTCAGAAACTATCTCAGATATCACAGAAACCGCATCACTAATTAATTTCGGATCGTCAAGTTTTAATACCATATCCTAAAAACCCTTATAGCTTATTTAAAGATTATTGCACTAGACAGGCACATCATTTATTAATAAAAAATACTCATATAATCTATGGATAATCACGAAGAAACGCCTAATAAAGTTCAGACTATAGCTATCTCGCATTATGCTCGTAAAGACATTCAACAAGCAATGTTCGATTTTTGCAAACACAGAGAAACTGTAGCTAATTTTAATAACAAATTTTTCGCAAAACGTCCCGACACCTTTGATTATGCTTCCGATATTTTAAACTCAGCAAAACAAGGAGCGACGTCTTTCCATTGCTCTGAAGAACTTTGGGGAAACCCATTAGACATCAATACAGATATGACTCCGGAAGAATACAACAAAATAAAGATAGGCTGGGACTTTCTAATAGATATTGACTCCCCTTTCCTAGATTACGGAAAAATAGCTGCCAAACTAATTATAAAAGAATTAGAATCGCACGGAATAAAAAACTACGGCATTAAGTTTAGTGTATCAGGAGATACCCCAATATTAATACAAGAAGAAGAGAAAATAAAACTAATACCAATCAAAGAAGCAATCGACATAATAAAACAAGGAAGAAAAATCCAGGTGCTCTCACTAGACAAAAACAAAAAGTTAGTATTCTCAAAAGTTTATGATTACCTTGAACATAAAGACACATTATACGAAATCTATCATACCCAAAGCAAACTCCCCATTAAAGCAACAAGACACCACTCTGTTTTTGTATGGGACAGCGGAAAAATAAAAGAAAAAAGAGTAGAAGAAATAAAAAAAGGAGACTTCTTAATAACTTACAATTCAAGCAGGAACCCCGTATCTCTTAATGAACAAATAATAGAAAATAATTTCGAACTAAACAAAAATAAACTCTCAAGTAAAATAAAAATAACAAAAGACCTTATGAGATTAATCGGATATTTTCTAGCAGAAGGCCACACGACAACAAGAATCAATCAAACAGGATTCACATTCAATATAAACGAAGCAGAGTACATAGAAGACTGCACTAATCTTTTAAAGAAAATAACAAACAGAAAAATATCAATCAGACATCCAAATACAGGTTCAACCCAAATTCTTATCCATTCAAAAGAATGGATAAAATTTTTCATAGATAATTGCGGAGAAAAAAAGGAAAAACACATCCCACATTTTGCATGGAGACTAAACAAAGAGTTATTTACAGAATTACTCAGAGGCTACATTCGAGGAGACGGACACAAAACCGGAGAATACACGATAACAATTAAATCAGTATCAAAGCAAATGATAAAAGAATTCGTGTGGCTCTGTAAGCTAAACGGAATATCCTGCTCCCTTTCATGGGAACAAGGAAAAGAACATAAAATGCCGCAAGGGAATATATTCAAAGGAAGTCTCGTCTGGATGATATGTATTCCAAAATCAGAATTATTTCCAGAATTCCACAGAGGAAGAAATAAATTCTCTCCATACCCAAGAGACCAAACATTTCCAATAGATGGTCTTAGAAAAATATATTCTCAAATAAAACCAAAATTATTCAATTATCATAGACCAGAACAAATGACATTAAAGAAAAAATGCGCAAATTTAAATAGAATTAGAAAAGTTTTAGATTGGTTCAACACAACTGCATCTCAACCTTTCAGCAAAGAAGCAAAAGAGATTGTGTTAAATTACGAATCCTTATTTGATTCCGATGCGCGAGCAGTAGAAATAAAAAGCATCATAGAAAAAGACAATCAAGAAGTTTTCGATATCTCAGTAGAAGAGTCAGAAGCATTTTTTGGAGGAAACTACCCTATCCTTTTACACAACTCAGGAGGGAAAGGGTTCCATATAATTATACCATTCAAAGCATTTCCAGTAGAAGTTAACGGAGAATTAACAAAAGATAATTTCCCAGAATGGCCACGTCTAATTGCCGGATATATATTTAGTCGAATTCGTGCGCCAATGAACAAAGAGATACTGAGTCTTACAAGCAGAGAGAAGTTAAGAGAAAAAGGAGAATTAATATCAGAACATCTTTGCCCAAAATGTGGTAACCCAACTCAAAAGAAAATAGTAGGAAAATATGTTTGTCCAGATATTAAATGTAAAACAGAGGTAGAACATATGAAATCAAACAGGAAACAAATAATATGCCCAACCTGTAATGGAAAAATGAATCGAGTTTCAGTTAGAGAAATACAATTCTGTGAAGTTTGTAAAATCAATACTGCAAAATTAGAAGCATCAAACTCTTATGGAGGAGAAAGAAGAATAAACAAAGTGGAATTCAAAATAGAAGACACAATAAAATCCACCGAGGACTCTGTTGATGTAATCCTGGTATCTTCAAGACATCTCTTTCGAGCGCCATATTCTTTACATGAAAAAACGGCATTTGCATCAATTGTTTTAAATAAAAATCAAATTCAAAATTTCAAACCAACAGATGCGGACCCCTTAAAAATAATTCAACCAAAATCCTTCATGCCAGAATGCCAACCGGAAGAAGCAAAAGAACTTCTTACAGAAGCATTAG
Source organism: Candidatus Woesearchaeota archaeon (assembly GCA_964485325.1). Lineage (GTDB taxonomy): Archaea > Nanobdellota > Nanobdellia > Pacearchaeales > GW2011-AR1 > JAGVXH01. The sequence goes on from CAZAIT010000005.1 coordinate 35,206, forward strand.
CGTGGGGGAGAAGAAATAAACCAAAAGAAGAAATAAAAAAATATGAAGGAAAAGGTATAAACATGAAAGGATTAACAATAACAGAAAATATGTATCCCCCAATTATTAAAAAAATCTTAAAAGGTATCCCATCCGATGGGAGAAAAAGAGCACTTGGACTTTTACTATCCTTCTTTACTTCTTTAGAATTTCCACAAGATTTTATTAAAGAAAAAATAAAAGAATGGAATCTAAAAAATTACCAACCATTAAAAGAAGGATACATAAAATCTCAAATATTATGGTCGATTAAAAACAAAAGATTACCTCCAAATTATGATAAACCAATCTATAAGGAATTCGGGATTAGAAACCCTCCAGAACCAGGAATGAAGAATCCAATAAATTATACAATCAAGCAAGCAATGAGAAATAATATCCAACCTCCAAAAAAACAAAGCAACCCAAATCATATGTAAATTGCGTTAGAAAAATTATTTTCCCCAATATTTATAAACAATAAGTCCCATATCATTCTATGAAAAAAGTCAGTGCATTCGCTATAATATTCTTATTATTATTTATAATAGTTCCACTGTCTCTTGCAGGGGATGAAGACACTACATTAGCAGATTCAAGTGAAGCTCAAATAGAAAAAGGATTTGATTGTTTAGAAGCAAAAGCCCAAAGCTGTTCTGGATTAACAACACAAGAAGTCGCACTAACAATTTTAGCAACACCAGATAATATTTTTGATAGTTGTGTTGAAGAATTAGAAAATAGATCTACATTTAATCACTGGGATAATATTAAAGATACTGCAATAGCAATTTTAGCATTAAATCACGCAGGCAAAGATACAACAGCATCAGAAAATTGGTTAATAACTCAAAATAAAACTCCATCAGAATTAGTTTGGTATCTTCAACAAGATTCAAACGAAGAAGTAACATGTATGATATCTTATGATTCAAAAAGCTATGATAATATTATTATTGGAGCAGATAAAAAAATAGATTCTAGTGCAGGAAGATGTTTGACTTTAACCTCATCAAAATTTTGGTTTGAAGTTTGGTCAAAATGTTATGATGAAAAATTTACAATTAAATGCAATAAAGAATTTATTGCAAACTTATTATACAAAAATAAAAATTCCCCTACTTTATATGTATTAGAAGGTACCAAAACCTATGGGAAAGGAAGTATGTCAGATGACATTCAAATAAAATCAAAATGTTTTGGTTCAAAATCCTGCAATTATGAAGCAACTGCATGGGCAACAACTGCACTACTGAAAACCGGACATAATATTGATGAATTTGTACCCTATTTAATAGCAATGTCCGATTCAAATGAGAGGTATTTGCCAGAGGCATTTATCTATATGTTAACAAACTACGAAGATTATGCTACACAACTAATAGCTAATCAAGATCAGCTTGGTAGTTACTGGGATGCAGATAGTTCGACAAGTACAAAATATTATGACACAGCTCTAGCTCTAATTGCAATGGAAAGTTCATCGGCAACACAAATAACAAATGCAAGAGAACAATTACTATTTGACCAAGATGAAAATGGATGCTGGAAAACCGTAAAAGATACTGCAATAGTATTATGGGCACTAGATAATAGAGCTGGAAGAATATCCATCAATGGGCAATCTTCTACTATCCCATATTGTTCTAGTTCTGGATATTTTTGTATACCAAAATCAGATTGTCCAAGCTCAGATGACTTTGGAGGAACTTATTCTTGCGGATTATCTACACTTAATACATGTTGTAAAACAGAAAATTTGAAAACATGCTCAGAGTACAAAGGAGAGAAATGTAGTTCTGGTGAAACATGTAAAAGTACATCAAAAAAATCAAGTGATATATCCGAATGTTGTTTAGGAGGGTGTGAAGAAGCTTCAGAAAAATCAGAAAAATCAGAATGCGAAGAAAATTATTATGATTGTATGAGTTCATGCTCTGATCGTCAGGAACCAATGTCAGATTATTCTTGTAAGGGATCTGAAGTTTGCTGCAGAACAAAAACAAAAGATCCAAATGAAGAATCCCTTTGGTGGGTATGGATATTAGTAGTACTAATTTTAATCGTTTTAGTAGGAATAGGCTATATATACAGAGCAAAATTAAAGGAAATACTATCTAAGCTAAAGAAGAAGCCTAAAAAAAGTAAAGGCAGAAGAGGAACAAATCCTATAAGACCAGGGCCAGGGATGCCACCAAGACCAGGATTCCCGCCAGTAAGAAGACCAATGCCACCTGTAGCTCCTATGAGACAAAGACCAAGCCATCAAGATAAAGCAATGTCAGATACTTTTTCAAAATTAAAAGAAATGTCTAGTTAGATTTATTAATACAATTCTCCTTTCTTCTCTATGAAAAAAAATGCAATATTTTTATTATTTTTATTATCAGTTTCTATAGCAAGTGCAGCTCCATCACTTAACTTCCAAAATGAAGAAATACAACCCGGAGAAACAATATTAGCTACAATAACAACCTCAGGAGAATTTACAAAAGAGATAAAGGTGGAAGATATCTCGTTTTATGAAGGAAGAAAAAAAGTATTCTTTGAGTCAGATGTTTTATTTTATGAAGGAATATACTATCTATACTTCTATACTACAAGGCAAGGGAATTTTTCAATTCAACTGGAAGATGTATCATACAAGGAAGCCGGAGCAATGGGGACAGAGATAATAATAAAAAATTTTAATATTACAGAAAAAATTGTAACAGATAAGAAAACAGGTGAAAATCTAACGGAAATTTTAACTATAAAGCCAGGATTTATTTTTACGAATGATGTAGCTAATATAAAATTGACAAATGCAGGAACCAATATTCTGGAGATAAAATATAATAAAATAGATTTATCAATAAAACCATCCGAAACCCAGGAGATAACTTTAGATTTAGAAGAAGATTTTTCTTACCTAGACATTTCAACCTACAAAAAATTTGCAATTCCCATGATAAGTTTAGATGCAGATACAATTTCCAATTCGCCATTAACTCAACTTGATTTAAGATCGGATCCAGGAATATTATTTTTAGAACTTTTCGTAGATAATAAAACCAGTGCAGTAATCCAACTTTTAAATTTTGGAGAAGATAATATGATCAATATTAAAACATCTTCTGAAATTTCATTCGCAAGATTAGGAGAATTAGAAGATATGCAACCGAGAGAATTTCAGAATCTAACTATAATTTTTACTCCAAAAAATTCTGGAGGAATTCGGGATTATATTAACATAACTTATGAGCAAGATTCAGAAGAAATTACATTACAAATACCTGTAACATTATTTATCTTACCAAAAGGAAGCGACCCGGAAGATTTTGAACCATCAGAAAATAGTTGTGAACAAATGGAAGGTATAGTTTGTAGTATAAAAGAAGTGTGTGAAGGAGGTGCTAAATTCACAAAAAATGGAGAATATTGTTGCTTTGGGAACTGTGAATCTACAACAAAAAATAATCCTGGAAAGAATTTTGGATGGATAATAGGAATAATTATACTCGTGGCTCTAGGCATCGGTGGATATTATTTATATAGAAAACAAAAAAAGACAAAACAAAAAAGCCCGAAAGAACAAATAAAAGAATCTACTGAAAAATTCGATAAAAGGATGAAGGGAGTACCTGAAACAAAAAGAATAAGCGGGGCATTAACAAAGTCTTAATTATTTTTTAGAAACTTTCTTACTTTTCTTAACTGGCTTTTTCACTTTAGGCTTTGTAGAACGAGCAATTGGTTTCTTTTTCAACTTAACTATCTCAGCATCTTTATCCATCAAAACTTTTTGAGCTCCTTGTAATTGTGCAGTCATTTGTTGCATACGAGCTCCAGCAATTTTGGCAACCTCATCATATCTATGCATACGCCCAGAAATATTATTCAATAAATCAGTAGCCTCTTTCATACTTAGAGTCACTTTAGATGGTTCAATAACTTCTATAGAGGACGGCATAAAATCAAACATCGTCTCACTTAGTCTAGCAAAACTTTCACACTCAAAATCAGCTTCGGCAAACGCAGTCCACATTTTATCATTAGAGCCCTGGTCCTTCATATCTATTTCTCTAGGCTCACTTAATTTTATAGAATGAACTTCTATATCATCAACATCTCTAAGGACTCCTATATGTTTCTCTAAAGCAGCCGACAAATGCTCTACTGGACGTCCAGCCATTTCTACAATCATTATTGACCTAACCATATTTTATACAATATAAGTTTATTTTAAAACCTTACTATTTACTATTTTAACTTCGTTTATCCCAAATCAAAACGCCAATTATAAAAATTAAAAACACTGCAAACCCATAACTTAAATAATCAACGACTTTTGCATTCTTTGAAACATAAATTAACTTCTCTTCTGTTTTCTTTTCCTCGCTATTTAATAAAATAATTTTGGTCGTCGTCTCAATCTCAATAGTATCATCACTAAAAGATATCACAGATTCTTTAATAACTTCATCTTCAACCTCACTTTCTTCTTCAACATCCTCGATCACTCTTTCTTCAACTTCGTCTTCCACGACTATCTCGCCATCAACACAAGCAAGCCCCTGTTCTACAATCTTCCCGAGAGTAATCTCTCCAATTCCCTTGACTTTAACTAAATCTTCAACAGAAGCAAAAGGTCTACTCTCAACAATTCTCCCAGCATAAGCTGGACCAATCCCAGTTAATTCATCTAACTTTTCCAACGACGCCGAATTAATATCTATCTGTCCCTCTTCACAGCTCGCCCCGACAATAGAAACAAGTCCAACTACTAATAAAATCAAAATCAATAATTTCATAAAATTAAATAACATGCAGAATTTATAATCTTATCTCAAGAGCATAAAAAAAGCCCTCAAAGATTCCCTTTCGGGAGCCCTTGAGGGCGAGTAAAAATAAAAAATAAATTATTTTTCTTTATGTTCTCAGGCTTATAATATGGGCATTTAGTTATTATCTTCGGTACCATAAAAGTAAGTACAGTTATCCGTTTATATGCCTTTCGGTACCATAATTTTAAGTATAAAATATATTTCTATACCATAAAAATAAGTATATATTTAAATAATAAAAAGCTTATTTTGAATTATGGTGTGGACAAAACCAGAAAATTATTCGAGAAAACAAATTGACAATGCTGGAAAAATTTTAGTAAAAAAATTTAAAAACATAGGAGATTTAAAAGAAAAAGAAGCCTTTGATATATTCCATAATTGGAGAGCATCCCATGCTTACCCCATGCATATAATAATGCTGACATTAAAAAACATCTCTAAAAAAATTGACAAGGAAGCTATCTGTGTGCAGAGATTAAAAAGAATTAAATCATTAACTGGAAAGCTAGAGAGATATTCTACCAAATTATCTCAAATGCAGGATATTGGTGGATGTCGAGTGGTCATGTCCGATGTAAAATTAGCCAAAAAATTATCTCAAGATTATATTAAGAGCAATCAGAGACATAAAAGAATAAAAAAAAGGGAGCGAAACTATATTAACAAACCAAAGCCTGACGGGTATAGGAGTATTCATCTAGTTTACAAATATTATAGTATAAACAAGGTTGGGAAGTTATTTAACAACAAACTAATAGAGATTCAAATAAGATCTAAATTACAACATATCTGGGCTACTGCGATTGAGACTGTAGATATTTTTACTGGACAAACATTAAAATTTGGTAGTGGTGACGCTAAGTGGGAACATTTTTTTAGATTAATGAGTTCTGCTTTTGCTATAATGGAGGAATGCCCTACGGTTGACGGGACTCCCACCAATGAATCAGAACTATATTCAGAAATTAAGAAATTAACTTATGAACTAAATGTTCTTGAAAAAATGAAAGCTTGGAGATCTTATATGAAACACATAGAAGCTAAAAGAGATTCAGTTTTTCTTTTAAAATTAGATATAGAAAAGAAACAGATTAATGTTGTTCAATATAAAAATACAGAAAATGGAATTAAGAAAGCAACGGAAGATTATTCTAAAGAGGAAGAGAAATATAGAAATAATAATAAATGTGACGTCGTTCTTATCTGGGCTGAAAATCTAAAAGAACTTGAAAAAGCTTATCCAAATTATTTTGCAGATACAGAAGAATTTATGTCCTATTTAACCGACATTATCGAAAAAGTCTAAATATCCTGACTTAAAATAATTTTTCTGTCTTTTATTTCTGCCCTCAATGACTTTCCTAAGAAGCCCGATTCTTCTACGATTTTTTTCGGCAAATTTAAAAGAAATTTTTCATAACTTATTTTTTCTCCTTCTTTATTAATCACACTTTTTGACAGAGCCTTTATGATTTTCATTATTTTTAAAACTCTCATAAGCTTTTAAATCTTTCTGTACCATAAGGAAAATTAGTTAGTATTTATTGATTATACAATATATTTCCGAAAATCTTCTCATATAAAAAAGCCCATAAAAAAAGCCCTCAAAGATTCCCTTTCGGGAGCCCTTGAGGGCGAGTAAAAATAAAAAATAAATTATTTTTCTTTATGTTTTAACTTAAGCAGTAACTATAGTAGCTTCAGTAGCAGATGTGCCCTTTAGCTTTGTACCAGTAGTTGTAGCAACGTCTTGACTTAACAAGTAAGTAACAGCTTTTTCTGTATCCTCAGCATTGTAGCCTGCAACTAATAGAGCAGTTTTTCCTTCTCTCGCAAAAGATTGGATTAAAAACTCACCAGCAGCAACACCCGTAGCGGATGTAAATGCAGCTTCACTATAAGCAGCGCCAAGTAAACTAGCAGCAACAGAGTTGATAGCAGAACCACCAACAACAACTAAATGTTTTCCAGCAACAGATGACACAGCGTCATCCATAACAGTCATAACACCAGCTTCAGTTGGAACAGATGTAGTTGTAGAAACTTCACCTTCAGCAAAAGAAACTTCTGCATACATTATAGAATCTCCATAAACTATACTAACAAGTTTTTGATCTGTATTGGTACTATCTTCTAATACGTATGTACCATAATTAGTTAATGTTCCAACAAGATCGGAATCATCCCATGTAGCCTCATCACTTGTACCAGTAAAGTCAACAGTATTTATTTCTTCATAAGTAGCACTATCTGTTTTTGTAGCAATAATCACAGCATTCTTTGTAGTTGTAGTAGACTCAGACTTATCATCATCTTCTACAAATAAAAGACCTGGAGTAGGCGCAGCAGCAGAGTTGTTAACAGCAATACGATCTACAGTCAAAATGGCGAATGCATCAGCAAGATTTGAATTATTACTTACAGTTAAATCAAAATCGTAAGTAACAGAACCAACCGCAATTGTTTCGTTTGTCACACCATCAGTGCCAACTCCTAATAGGGTAAAATCTCCATCATCAATAGAGTATCCAATATTGACATCACTAGCACTACCAGCACTACCAGTACCAACAGTAGCATCAATGACATTAAACTGGATTGTTCCAGTAGGTAATTCATAGTCCTTACCTTCAACAGCAGTAGCAGTACTATAAATAGCATCTCCAATAGTTACCTGATCAGTCATAGCAACTAGTGTATCCTCACCAGAAACAAGTTCTAAGTACGGATATACAACTCTATTTGTAGAATAATCACTCGAAACAACAGTTACAGTATTAGCAACACCTGTTCCTGTAATAGTATATGTTTTACCAAGAATAGTCGCATCATATCCATCTTCATCACTACCAAAATTCTTATTATCAAATGTATAAGTTATCCCACTTAACAAGTCCTTCATAGCAACATCATCAGTAGCAGCACCAGCAGTAGCAGCAACAACATTCACTTTAGTCATTTGCATAAAGTGTTGATTATTTCCACTATTCAAGATAAAGTATCCATCATCTACAAGACTTTTACCTTCTACAATTGAGATAGTATTACTATCATCATCTTGCAAAATACCATTATAATCAAATGGAAGAGTAGTACTATCTCCTGCATTATCTGTAACAGATAATGTAAGTTCTAAGTTACCATCTTTATTTACTTGTAATAAATTTCTACTATTGTCTTGTTCTTCTGTAAATTCAGGACCATTTTCAACGCCATCGAAATTTACTAAAACTGTACCAAAAACAGGGTCAACAAATGACTCTCCAACCAATAAATGGTTAGCATCATTATCTTCAGCAGCAACAGTAATCTTCAATGAAGTCATTGCGTCAACAGTTCCACCAATTGTAACCAAAGTTCCTTCAATATCATCATTGTCAGAACCAGTTTGAACAGCACTAGCAGTTGTAAAAGTTAACTTATCAGCACCAAGCTGAATTTCAGCATAACCTGCGTCATCTCCTGTTCGGAAAACAGTTTTTACATAAACGTCAACTCCAGCAATAGTCTTTGTATCACCTTGTTCGAAAGTCTTTGAATCTCCGTTAACACTAACACTCGCTAGAGTATCAGTACCAGAACTAAGACCAGACAAAGTAACATCATAAGATATTCCATTAACAATCATAGTAGTTGATTCTCCTACGTTAACAATAGAACCCGAAGCACCACCAAGTAATACAAGGCTAGTAGCAGTAGTAGCAGTTCCAACAGTGTAAGTTTTTCCGAAGAGAGTTAATTCCTCACCTTCAGAATCAGTTGCATTGAAAGGAATAGCAGTATTGAAAGTAGCAGTCAAATCATAGATAGCATTTGTAGCGGTTTCATTAGTAGATAAAACTGTAATTAAAGCAGGGTCATCTAAATCGTTATCTGAATTACTAAACGCAAAACTAGAACCAGCTCCGAGAACAAGCGTTTGCTCGAAATCGTAATCAGTTCCTTCATCATCTGTAAAAGTTCCGTCAGCCAAAACTGTAGGTAAATCATTTTTAGTTAAAGTTTGAACATTATGATTAAATGCATCATTCAAATAAAGAAGATCAGAACCATCTGCTAAATCTTGAGATTCACCAGTAATAGTTCCACCAGCAATAGTAGTAACTACAGCATTTGCGTCTAAATCAGCAGCGATAAGAGCAGCAGCAATACCATCAGAAGGAGCTGCATTAGCACCAACAACGATAGCTGTATTACTTGCAAAAGGAGCTGGGTAAGCAGCGGCAGAAGCCACACCTACAGTCATTCCAATTAAAGCAACTCCAC
>CAZAIT010000006.1:0-44309 GCA_964485325.1 Candidatus Woesearchaeota archaeon
TGAGCATCATTGCTGGCTTTCTCCTGAAAAATAAATCAAAGCTGTCTCCCATTGTATTGTTGCATTAAAACTATATGTTCTAATGTATATATTAAAATGATAAATTGCTTATAAGTCTTTCTCTGGAAATTCGTCCACATTCAGTAGATACAGAATTTGGTTCCAGTAACAGGAAATTTTAAAGTAATGACAGTCATTTTAGAGAATTATATAATTTTAGATATCCTTTAGCAAAGAGCTCTGACTCGCTTGTCTTAACCTCAATCTGAGTTCTGCCTGAAACTATCGACTCTATAAAAACTTCTTCTGGGTCATCTGAAAGAATCACATTAACCACATCTTTTTTATTCGTATTAAATTGTAAATCTGCGTTTTTATTGAATCCCTTATATGTTTTAATTTCTCCATCTATTTCTGAATGAAATTCTTCAGAATCAATTCTGAAATTGATAATCGGGATTTTGAAAGTTATTGGATGATTATGTAATTTCCATGCGCCAATTTCGTTCAAAATGAAAGAGATAAATTCTGGAGTTATTTCTATTTGATCATATTCACCTTGATTAATCGGAATATTCTTTCTTAGTAAATCTATATCTTGAATCTGAAGACTTTGAGATGTGTTAATAAAACTGAAGCCCGATAAAGGATTTATTATTTGATGCTTTTCTTGGTTTGAAAATATTGTATAAGTTGAAAAAGTAATACTGAAAAACAAAACTATTGCTATCAAAAAAATTATTACCATCCTCTTGGGCCTTTTTACTTTTGTGATTAATTTCTCTGCGTATTCTAATTTGTAACCTCTTTTTTGAAATCCTGACATAATTTCTGCCTTCGATTTTTTAGCTTTAAGTGAATTTTTTATCCTTTTTGTTAACTCTTTTTCATCCATTAGGAATTTTGGAAAGATAGGTTTAAATATATTATTAATTATTTTATAATATGATAGATATTAAACTTATTCGAGAGAATCCTGAGAAAGTTAAGGATAATATTAAGAAAAAATTTCAAAATGAGAAGCTGGAACTTGTTGATAAGGTGATTGAATTAGATACAAAGTGGCGTAAGGAAAAGAAGAGAGTTGATGACATGAGAGCTGAGAGAAATAAAATTTCTGAATCTATAAATAAATTAATGAAAGATAGTAAAAAATCCGAAGCTAAAAAATTAATTGCGGAAGCGAAGGAAATTCCGGAGAAGATAAACAAAATAGAATTGAAAGCTGGAGAATTAGCTGGTAAAATTAAAGAGATCATGATGAAGATTCCTAATATAATGTGGGATGGAGTCCCTATTGGTAACAGCGATAAAGATAATAAAGAAATTAGAAAATGGGGTAAAATACCTAAATTCAATTTTGAAATAAAAAATCATGTAGAGATCGGAGAAAATTTGGATATTGTTGATTTTGATAAATCTGCTAAAGTAGCAGGAAAAGGTTTCTATTACCTTAAAGGAGACTTAGCTCTACTTAATCAAGCATTAATCGGATTTGCTAGAGATTTTATGATTCAAAAAGGATATACTTACATAGAACCACCTTTAATCTTAAATAAAAAAGAAATATATGCTTCAATGGATAAAGATGCTATATCTGAATCAGTTTATGAAATTAAAGATGCAGACAAGGGCTTAATAGGAACAAGTGAGCAATCTATCCTTGCATATCATTCTGGAGATACAATTCATGAATATGATTTACCTAAAAAATATTTTTCTTACTCTATGTGCTTTAGACAAGAAATTGGGGCACATGGTGTAAATGAAAAGGGATTATGGAGAACTCATCAATTTAATAAGATAGAACAATTTGTTTTCTGTCTTCCTGAAGATTCAGAAAAAATATATGAGGAGTTGTTGAAAAATGGTGAAGAGATATTACAAAAACTAGAACTCTCATACAGGGTTCTTGAATTATGTAGTGGGGATTTGGCAGATTGGAAGTATAGGAGTGCGGATCTTGAAGTATGGAGACCTACTTCAAACGCTTATGGAGAAGTTGGCAGCTTGTCTAACTGCACTGAATACCAGGCGCGGAAACTTGATATCAGATATGTTAGGAAGGATGGAAAAGAAAGAGGAACTTTGCATACTTTAAATGACACTGCTCTTGCAACAAGTAGAATAATGGTTGCGATTCTAGAAAATTGCCAGAACAAAGATGGCTCAATCAATATCCCAAAAGTATTGCAACCATATATGAATGGATTGAAAAAGATTGAGATGAAGTAAGTTTTATAAAGTGAATTTCTTTGTCTGCTATATGGCAGATAATAATGTATCAATGCCTACCGGTTTCGGTGGGTTAATGAGGTATAAGGAAGAATATAATTCTAAATTTAAATTCGGTCCTAGTGTAGTTATCGGAATGATTATTGCAGTGATTATACTTGTTGTTGGGCTTCGAATGTTTTATGCTTAAATGATGCCTGGAATGAACCCCGCGCAAATGCAGGGAATGATGAAGAAAATGGGTATTTCCCAGACTCAGTTAAATGTTAGACGAGTCATTTTTGAAATGGATGATGCTAATCTAGTTATTGAGGATCCATCTGTACTAAAGGTTAAAATGCAGGGACAAGAAACATATCAAGTTTCTGGAGAAGCCATTGAAGAGTCTACCGAATCTTTTAGTGAAGAAGATGTGAAAATGGTAGCATCTCAAACTGGGAAAAATGAAGAAGAAGTTAAGGGAGCTTTAGAGGAAAGTGATGGAGATATCGCTGATGCTATTATGAATTTAAAGGATTGATTACAATAATCAATATAAAGGATTTTTTTGTTTTGAAGTTATGGATTGGAAAATAGATTTTATTGAGGCAAAATATCATTTGTCTATTGCAAAAAGAATGTTGGACAAATATCTAGAGTATCCAGAAAAAAGATTTTTAGTTGGTATAATAAATGAATCTGCAAAATCCGCATCTAGTTTAATTAGATCTTTTTTAGTTTATGAAATAACAAATAATGTAAATATAAGACACATCAAAAAACATTTCGGGCTAAAATATTTTATAAAAATAGCTCCGAAATACCTAAAACCCATTACCCTTGAAAATTTACTTAAATTACTTGAGGTAGAGCGGGCGCAAAAAATTTCTCCGATTGAATTTTCAAAAGGAGAGAAAATTATTTTACTAATTCATGGTAAATATCGAATCTTAACAGCTAGAAGAATTCGTGAATTTGCTAACTCTGTTGAACAAGCTATTTTTGCATTTCCAGGAAATTTTCGGCAAGTATAAAAAGGTAAATAACGTCCTTCTATTTGCGCTGAAAGGTGATAAGTTATGACTGAAGAAATTATTAAAGAAAAAACTAGTGCTGACCATCTGTTGTATGTCAGTTTGAAATACACAAAGACTTGTGACGTTATCTTAAACTTGTTAGCTAGGTGGAAAAGCTTAATTGAAATTAGTTTTGATGCTATCTTAGAGAAAAAAGTTGAAGATGGAAAAATTCCTGCTATGCCAACCAATCCGAAACAGAGAATTGAGTTTATGAAAAAATATTTTGCTAAAATTGATGTTGTGCAAAATGTAATTCCATTATATATTTTCTTTAAAAGAATTCCAGATTTGAAAAAAAATAAAAGCGGAGAATTTAGAAAAAATGTTAACTTAAAAATAATTGAAACTTCTAAAACTACTGAAATTAACATGGAAAAACTGGGGGAATACTACGAGATTGTTGAACAATTTATTATTGAAGTGAAAAAAATTCTAGCAAGTTAAGCTGAATAAAACTTATAAAGCAAGTTTTTCTAATAATTACACATTTATTTAAAATGGTGTCAGGAGATTTGCTCTTTAAAACTATCGGAGCTTACTAATTTGCTATGATACCTTAAAAATAAATTTAAAATAAAAATGGCAAGAATTATTGTTATAAATTCGGGGAAAGGTGGAGTTGGAAAAACAACTACCGCTATTAACTTAGGAGTTTCGCTTAACAAGTTAGATAAAGAAGTCATTATTATAGACGCCAATCTTAATACACCTAACGTAGGTTTGCAACTTGGTGCACCTATTGTTCCCGTTACTTTAAATCATGTTTTAAAAGGAAAAGCAGATATAGAAGATGCGATTTATGAACATTCATCTGGTACCAAAATAGTACCTTCCTCTTTATCTATAAAAGAATTGGGAAAATTTAATTTAAAGAAACTTCCTGAAATAACAAAAAAGCTATCTTCTATGTGTGATTATGTTATTGTTGACTCCGCTGCTGGATTTGGAGAAGAGGTTATTGCTGTTCTTGGACTTGCAGACGAAATTATTATAGTTACCAATCCAGAGATGCCTGCAGTTACTGATGCATTAAAAGCTGTTAAAGTAGCTAGAGAAATGGGAAGAGAAATTAATGGGGTTATTGTTACTCGACATACAAATGCCAAATATGAATTACCACTATCTTCCATTAAGTCTATGCTAGAATCTCAAATTATTGGTGTTATTCCTGAAGACAAGGCCGTTAAAGAAGCATTAAATTTGAGAGATGCTGTTTGTCATACTCATCCAAAGAGTAAAGTTTCTAAAAAATATTATGAAATTGCCAGAAAGGTTTCTGGGGAACATGTTGAAGAGAATAAGGGGTTTTTCAAGAGAATTTTTAATTTTTAATTTTTATCCTACTACACTACCAAGCTCTATATCTTTATCAGGAGAAATTAACGAAACTTTTGTATGATCATGATTTGACGCTGCTAATAACATCCCTTGGGATTCTATGCCCCGTAGCTTTCTCGGTGCTAAGTTAGCAACAATAATTATTTTTTTATTCTTAAGTTCTTTAGCGGAATAAAATTCTTTTATCCCTGCACATATCGTCCGAGACTCGTCTCCTAAAGAAATAGTCAATTTGTAAAGCTTGTCCGCCTTCTCTATCTCTTCTACTTTTTGAATTTCTGCCACTCGTAAATTTATCTTTGCGAAATCATCAAAATTGATTGTAGTTACTCCTTCCATAATTTCTTCTGGCTCTTCTGATTTATTAAGGTTTTGTTTTGGAATTTCTATTTTACTAAATAAAATTGGCGCCTTTTTTATTTTATCTTTTTCAAAAACTTTTAATATCTTTTCTGATGATTCTGGAATAAATGGGGAAAGTAATTTCGCTATTTCTTTTATTGAATAAACTAATTGGTACAATATTTTTTTGTCATGTGTTTCCCATGGCTTTTTTGATTGAATGAATTCATTACATACATCTATGAACGCAAAAATTTCATTGAGAGCTTTATCAAATTCATAATTATTAATTAGTTTTTCAATTTGTTTTAAATTGAGTTTTTTAACTAACGTGTTTGTGGTTTTTTCTATTCCGTATTTTTCGGCAAGTGCAGAAGTTCGCGAAACTAAGTTTCCTAATTTGTTTGCAAGTTCGTCGTTGTGTCTATTTATTAGAGCTGTCTCTGAAAAATTCCCATCTTCTCCTGATGCAAATGGAAATTGTCTTAGACAAAAATATCTGACTGAATCTGCGCCATATTTTTTAACAAGTGTTATCGGTGAGATTGCGTTGCCTAAAGATTTTGATATTTTTTGTCCGTTGAAAGATAAGAAGCCGTGATTAAAAACTGTTTTTGGCAATTCGATTCCAGCGGATTTCAGCATTGCTGGCCAGTATACTGTGTGGAACCAGGCATTGTCTTTTCCTAAAAGATGAACTGTTGGTTTACCCCAAAAATCTTCTCGACCTTTTTCTCTTGTTGCTGTGTAGTAATTTATTAGAGCGTCAAACCAAACATATGTTACGTGTTTTTTATCTAATGGAAATTGAATTCCCCAGTCGAATGAAGTTCGTGTTATACTTAAATCTCGTAATCCTTCCTCAACCCTATTTATAATTTCATTTCTTCGGGTCTTTGGCAGAATAAAATTCGGATTTTTCTTATAATAATCTAAAAGAAATTTTTGATAATTTGATAATTTAAAAAAATAGGTTTCTTCTTTGATTTTTTCTAGTGGTTTTTTATGAAGTGGACAAATTAAATCTGGGCAGTCCTTTTCAGTGTAGTATGCTTCACAACCTACACAATAAAATCCTTCGTATTGTCCTAGATAAATGTCTCCATTTGCTTCACATTTTTTAATTATTTCAGTCACAACTTTTTGATGATCTTTGTCTGTTGTCCTAATAAATCTGTCATAATCTATGTTTAATGCTCCCCATGCTTTTATGAATTCTTTTGAAACTTCGTTGACAAACTCCTTTGGGCTCTTTCCTGCTTTTTTTGCAGCTTGTTCGACTTTTTTCCCGTGTTCATCTGTTCCTGTTACAAATAAAACTTCTTTGCCTTGCATTTTATTCCATCTAGCTAAAACGTCCGCTACAATTTTTTGGTATGCATGACCAATATGCGGTGCTGCGTTTACGTAATCTATAGCTGTTGTTATGTAAAATTTTTCTTTCATATAATTTAACTCAGAGGAGATTATTAAAGTTTATCGTTTATTAACATATTCACTATCTTTTTATACGACATCTTCTATAATTTTATATGGTGAAAAAAGGAGATGTCGTTAAAGTTAGTCATCCTATAATTCAAAAGAAAATTGATAAAAGTTTGAAGTCTAGTATTAAAGAGGGTTCTTTGGCTTCAATTTCGACTAGTTTCGGTTTATCATATTTCGCCCCATTCGCTTTGGCTTTGAGTGCTACTACGGTACAGATGGGAATTTTACACGCAATTATAAGTTTACTACCTGGGATTGCTCAATTAAAAGCATCTACCTTAATTGGAAAATTCTCTAGGAAAAAAATCATTTTGACTGCACTTATGATAAGAATTTTACTTTTTTTACCTATTATTTTAACCGGCATTTTATTTTATTTTGGAGTCCCGCATACAACTTGGATTTTAATTGGGCTAGTTGGATTATTTTATGTTACAGGTGCAATTGTACATCCGGCATGGTTTTCTTGGATGGGATCTCTTGTACCTACAAAAAAACGTGGAAGCTATTTCTCTGAAAGAAATAGGATTGCTGGATTCTTCGGTATTATCGCTATGGTTGCCGGGGCGCTTATCTTAGATGGAATGAAAGATATAGGAATACATTATGGTAATGCTTTAGGATTTACCCTTTTTGGGTTCGGTATATTATTTAGTTTAGCTGCCACATCTAGAATTTGGTCTTGGAGATTATTAAAAGGACAATATGAACCTAGGCTTAAAATTAAGAAGAAAGATTATTTTACATTTGGACAATTTCTAAAAAAATCTCCTTCTACCCCATTTGGAAGGTTTGTTTTATTTAGAACTATTTCCAGTATAGCTATAGGAATTGCTGGACCATTTTGGGTTGTATATGTATTAAGAAATTTGGGCTTCTCTTATTTCTGGAATATGCTAACTGTTATTTCTGCAATTATTTTTCAACTAATCTTTTTGCCTTTGCTTGGAAAAGTTTCTGATAAATTTGGGAATATTAAATTAATTAGTATTTGCTCGTGGTTGCTTTTTGCTATACCTGTATTATGGATTGGATCTGCTTTAATTGTTGATGATCTAGCACTTAAATTATACCTATTGTTTGTACCTGCTATTGCCGCTGGATTCGCATGGGCTGGTTATAATTTGGCCGTAAATAATTATATCTATGATGCGGTTAGCTCTCCAAAAAGAGGATTTGGTGTATCATACATGAATTTGATGGTTGGTGTAGGAGCTTTTATCGGTGCTAGCATAGGTTCTTTATTGGCCTGGATCAATGTTTCATTTATGAATCCGATTTTATTTATCTTCGCGGTTTCTGCTTTTGCCAGATTACTAGTTGCTATTTTTGGATTGAGATTCTTAAGTGAAGTTAGACATGTACAGAAATTTTCATCGGAATTTTTAATTAAGGAGTTCCAACCTATGAAAGGAGTGGTTCGTGATATTCATAATCTTGGACATATCGTAGATAAAGTTGAACATTATATTTAATTAGATATAATTATTTTTATTTTAACTCAATCCCAATAATCCTTATAAACCCTGAGTAATATTTCGAGTTATGGAAGGAGGAAACGATACTCAGAGCACTCCCGCACCTTTTAGCGAGCAAAGGAAAAGGAATGTTGCATACAAATTACGAATTGGTGATATTTTAAAGGGTGTCCCTATGATGGCTGAGGGGCGATTTATGTTTTTGGAATTAGGAGATAAGAAAGTTGTGAGAGTTAACCTTTTGGCTAATTGTGTAGATAAATTTATTCAAGAAGGAGAAAAACAATTTGCTTCGCTTACTGTTGATGATGCTTCGGGGCAATTAAAGTTGAAAGCCTTTGGAGAAGACATTGAACCATTGAAAGAAGTTATTCAGGGAGATACTTTACAGATTATTGGGAATATTCGGGAATGGAATGGAGAAATATATATGATTCCTGAAGTTATTAAAAAAGTAGATACTCAGTGGTTACTAGTTAGAAAATTAGAGATTCAAAATAGTAGAAAAAATCTTTCTACTGATGGAAATAATGACTCAGGAATAAAAAATGAAATTATGAACAAAATTAAGGAAGCAGAGACTGACGGCGGGATAGATATTAGCACTTTAGTTATGGATGTTGAAGCAAGCCCAGATGTGATTAAAGTTGAGATTAAGAAATTATTGGAAGAAGGTTTGATTTACGAACCTAGACCTGAAAGATTAAGATATTTAGGTTGATTTTATTTTGGTGATAACATCAATCCCAATTGATGTTATCGGAACAAATCACAACTCGTCAATATCTAGTTCTAAATCGTCACCAATCATTGTGTCTTCTCTTGCTTTGGCTTTTGTCCTAACTAACCTTGATTCTTTTTCTTTTTTCATGCCAACCAAATCATCAAGAGTTATATTTGATATATTATCCCTTCTGGAAAAATCTATTTCGCCTTTTGATATTTTGTCAAGTTGTTCCTTTTTACCTGGTTCCTCGGAGTTATCTTTATTCGGTTTAGAAAGCCCCATTCTATCTTTAACATTATTTAAAATTTCTTTTTCTTCATCTCTATTTCTTATAAAACTTAATTTGTTCTTGTGGCTCTTTAGTAATTTTATACTAAGAAACTTTTCTAGCTTTAGAAAAATTTCTATAAAATTTTCTGGAATTTTTCCCTTCTCAATTGATTCCAAAATACTTGTATTGATTCCTGTTGATTCTGCAAGTTGACTTATACTTAGTTTCATTCTCCGCCTTGCTAGGTTGAGAGTCCAGTAGTAGTTATCTAAAACATCTTCATGATATTCCTTTTTTGGAGGTATCCTTAATTTTGCTAGATTGCCTTGTGTTATGAATGTACTATTCTTCCTTTCCGTGGACTCATGCATACCCGAAATTCTTTCCATTCTTTCACGAACAGAATATCTCTCATCTGCTTTATCCAATTGTAGTTCGGAAGGCTTCTTAATTATAGGAACTCCTTCAGATTCTGCACAATCCTCACAAATCATAATCATTTCTGATTCCTTAATACCACTATATAATTTAATCTCTTCGGAAGTCTTCTTACATATAGTGCATCTCATAGATATATTGCGACAAAGTTATTTTTAAATAAATATGTGATGAAAAGTATATTAATTGAGATATGTTTCTACGTCTTTAACGTTATCGATTTCTTGCAATATATCTTTATCGTTAATTATTAATGCTGGAAATTGTTCTATTTTATGATAGCTCATAAGTAAATCTAATGATGCTAAATTCTGATCTGCTGCAATAGGTAATAATAATACGTCATCGTTACTTTCTTTAACTTCTAGAAGTATTTTTGACCATACATTATTTATCGCTCTTGTATTTATCTCTTCTGAATTATACTCATATAAATATATTATTAAATTGTAATTATTACAAAATTTTAATGATTCTTGATTATTTGTCCAGACTAATGTTCTTAGAAGATCATATTTTTTATGTAATACTTTCATATTTTCTGTTAACTTTCCTGATTCTTCATATTCTTCTAATAATTTAGCTTCTTCGTATATCCTATCTGCAAAATCTATATTATTTTGTTTTATAACTTCACAATCGAATTTAGAATCTTCTAATAACTTGGAAATTGTCATAGCATCTATTAGACTTGTTTCTGATTGTGCAAACAAATTATTAATTTTTATTGAATTGGAACCCTCTAAAATCATACCTAGAAATAAGCCAAGTAAAAATATTGTTATTGTAATTACAAGTGCTTCCCATAGGACATGTTTTTTGCTTTTTAACATCTTACCATGTGTCATAACCACGTAAATACTTATAAAATGATACAATTAATAACGGTGGATATACTAGTAAATAAAAAAATGAGTATATAAATATGTCGCGAATTCTATACCCAACTATTCTTCCTGATTCTTTTGAATAACTTAATGCAATTATTGTATAACCTAATCCTAAAGAAAAAAGAATCATTCCAAATAAAAATAATATACTTGGATTTAAAGAAAAATTATCCATCGAAACCAATGCCACTTGTGCAGCTACAGAATATTGTGTTATAAGCCACTTTATCATTATAAACTTTATTAAACGATAAGCTAAAAACATTAATCCTGTAAGACCTAAAAACCATGACAAAATAAAAAATGGCATTATAAAAACCCCTAACATTCCTGTCTGTAAAAATTTCTTTCTATATTTTGCTACAGTTTGAATTCCTCCTACATTCCATCTAATTCTCTGATGGAACCATGTTTTGATTGTTTTTTGAACAGATGACCTTACAATAGCTGGAATAGACATTTTTACTTTCCATCCTTTTGATACTAAATGCCATGTTAATTCTATGTCTTCGGTTAAATTATTCTCGTCAAAACCACCTACTTCATCGAATGCTTCTTTTCTATAGATACTTAATGGCCCAGTAGTTACATATATTGCATCCAAAAATTCTAAAAGCTTTCTAGTAAATGCAATTATTTTGAATTCAATCGATTGTATCCTAGTTAAATAATTTGTTGGATTACTCACAAAAACACGTGACGTTACTCCTCCAACTTTTACATCATTAAAAACTCCAATCATTTTAGATATTGCGTTTTGATTTGGTAAAGAATCAGCATCACTAAACCCTATTAACTCAGTATCAACATATTTGATTCCAAAATTTTTTGCACCAGATGCCTTTCCTGTATTTTTTGGTGTCTGTAAAGCTATTACTTTTGGATATATTCTAGCATACTTTTTTATTATCTCGTAAGATCCATCTTCACTACAATCATCTACTATTATTAGTTTTTTTAATCCTTTATAATCTGATTTTAAAAAAGATTCTATGTTTTTCCCTATGCTTTCTTCTTCATTAAAGCAGGGGATAATAATACTCAAAGACCTAATTTTATTAGGTTTTATTGTTTCATATATCTCTTTCCTATTTTGAAAATATACTAAAATATATATCATTAAAAAGTAAAATGCTATGAATGTATATACAAAATATAATATTGTTAAAAATTCCATTATTTAACCTCTAAATTTTCTTTAGATTCTTTATTCTGAATATTAAAATATTCATAAAATTCTTCCGAAAGGGAAAGATCTAAGGTGTGTCCTGCTCGTTTTGCTACTACTAAACCAATTTCTCTAAATTTCTTTATGTGGTCATAAGATTTATTTCCTCTAATTTTTATAACTACAGATTGTTTTATCGGTTGTTTATATGCTATAATTGCTAAAGTTTCCTGCTCGGCTTTTGTAAATTCTACATTTCCCGTAGCTAATTTATTTATTAAATAATAATATTCTTCTGCAACATCCATTTTCCACGAGTTGGTTCTGTTTATTAATCTTAAAACACCTAAAGAATATTTTTTTTCTAACCTATGAAGAATTTCTTTAAGCATAATCGGATTTATATCGGTTAACATAATTAATTCTTGCAAACTAAGAAAACGCCCTGCAATAAATAGTGCCGCCTCAACTTTTTCTTCAGAATTTTTCTCTTCGTTCTCGAATGTGTTATCTAGCTCTTCGGCCGTAGATTTTGTAATAATTTTAGAACTATCACCAGATGTTTTTTCTTCCATATAAGTTAATAGAAAGCGAGTTTTAAAAGATTGTTGGAAGTATTTTTATCATATTTAATCATGGATTTCAAACCTTAGAAGTGCAGCAACTCCTCCTAAATTATCAAACTGAACCCCTTCTGCTGTTTCATTTGTAACTATATGTATTTCTGCGGATGATTCTTTTGCTAATTTCTCCAACATTTTTACCTTGTCTCTTGATAGTGATTTCGAGATAATAAGCTTGTCAACCGCGCCTCTATTTAATCTGTCTTCAACCTCTGCCTCTCCGTAAGAAACCTTATTGGGATCCTTAGCTAGTTTTTCGAAAAACAAATCTAGAATTAATCTTTGTTTCGTTATCTCTTGCTCTGCTAGGACATCCTGACATTTTTCTACTAACTCTTGAAGACCATGCATCCCTGTGCCCCCAATATCTTTGACAGCTATTACTTTCTCTTTCAATTTTGTTACTAATTGTCCTTGAACCAAAAATTCATCTTTAGTTGGAATTGGCCCTCCTACTAATATTCCTTTTAATTTCTTATTATCCCAAAAATGTTCTTTCATTGCTTCTGCTGTTCGTTTGAAAAATTCTTTTGCTGCACTCTCTCTTATACGCGCGAACCTCTGTGCGGATTGTCCTCCACATTTTGTTTTTCCTGGAATCCCCGAAGTTAAGTGTTGTAAACTTCTGATATGTTTCCCATCTAGAATTCCTATTGACGCCTCATTTCTCTCTATAATTAAAAGACCATAAACTTCATCAGTCTCAAGCATTTCTCGTAGTGGTTCTAAGACAAAAGTTTGATCACATCTATAAATTTTTATTTTAAGTTTTTTGGGTGGTTCAATTGCCCAAACTTCTAGACTTTCCTTTCCATCAGCTAATGTGACATTTCCCGAGAACAACGCTAGTCCGTTCTCTGGAGTTCTCCCAATTTCTTTTAATTTTCTAACTGCTCGCTCTAATGCATTGATTACATTTTTTCTCGTAGCAGTTCCTTTTATGTTAGTTGCGGTTCCTTTTTCGTCTTCGAGTTGTTTTGTAGTTTGTGTTAACGTTGCACCAGCTGGAACAAAAACAGTGATTAATTCTGTATGTCTACCTCTATATCCTTCTAACTCTTCTACAAGCACTTCTAATTCATATTTTTCTGCTTCGTCCATAATTAAATAAATTCTACCTCGAATTTTCCTTCTTTAATTTTTTTAGCATTTGTAACATCCTGCAAATCTTGTAATGTCTCTCCTAAATTTTTAGTAATATCTTTTTCTAAAGTTAATATTATTTCTGAATTCATTGACTTTTGTGCCTTTGTTTTCTCTTGCCTAACCCGTGAAAGAACTTTTGAAAAAGAGTTAAAATCTGTATGACATGGAATATCTGCAATCTGTTTTTCAATTTCTGGCCAACTCGAAATATGAATTGATTTATCTGTTTTATTTTGCTTGAAGTATGTTTGATAAATTTCTTCGGTTACAAATGGCATTATTGGTGCGAATAATTTTATGATTGTTAAAAGTGATTTATGTAAAGTATACTGTGCTGAAATCCTACAATCTTCATAAACCTTATCTAAATTATAAATTCTTTTCTTTACAATCTCTAGATAGTTATCACAGAAATCGTTCCAAAAGAATTTTTCTAGTTCTTGTTTTACTTTACTGTATTTATAATTATCAAAGAATTTTGTACAAGATTCTATTAATAAATTTAATTTGTTTAAAAATATTATATCTATGGTGTTCAATATAAATTCTGGTTTCTTATTTTTATAATCCTCCAAATTCATAAATACAAATTTGGATGCGTTAAAAAGCTTTGTAACCGTTTTTTTCCCTGTGGTCAATTCTGCTTCTGGGAATGATAAATCTTCTCCTAGTTTTGATGTTGCACATAAATATCTTAAAACATCGGAACCCCATTGCTTAATTGTGTCTTGAGGAGTAACTCCGTTTCCCCTCGACTTTGCCATCTTCTTGCCATCTTTTCCCATCATCCATCCGTTTATCATAAGTGTATCCCACGGGTTTCTTTTGTGATGTAATTGAGATTTTAATATACTGTTAAAGTCCCAGAATGTAATTATATCGTGACCATTTCTTCTAACTGACATTGGCTTATCTTTTATTTTATTATATACTTTAGTATTTTCTAAAATATCTTTTATAATATCTGGAGTTAATGAGGAAGTTGCCCATGTGTTCATAATATCTTTTTCTGGAATAAATTCCGAGGAATTACATTTAGGGCATTTTTTCACTGGGGGGCTATCTTCTAATGGGTCTACTGGTAAATCTTTTTCCTGAGCCATAATTATTTCTCCGCAATCTTTACAATACCACACAGGAAATGGAATCCCGAATGGAATTTGTCTAGAAATACACCAATCCCATTTTAGGCCTTTTACCCAATTAGTATAACGATGCTGCATATATTTTGGGTGCCAATCTATTTTATCTCCCCATTTTATCATTTCTTTTTTTATGTCTAAATATTTTACAAACCATTGTTTTGAATTTATGAATTCTATCGGAGTTCCACATCTCTCATGAACATTTACGTCGTGATTTATTTTTTCTTGCTTAATTAATAACTTTGAATTTTCTAAATCTTTTATTACTTCTTTTCTGGCTTCTTCAATCTTCATTCCTTCATATTTTCCAGCTAATGAATTCATTTTTCCGTTTGGAGTAATTGCTTCTTTAATTTCTAACTGATACTCTTTTTGCCATTCCATATCTGTTTGGTCTCCAAAAGTGCAACACATAACCGCTCCACTTCCCTTTTCTGGGTCCGCTCTTTCGTCAGTCATAATTGAAACTTCAAAATTAAATAATGGGACTTTTGCCTTTTTCCCTACAATATTCTTATATTTTTTATCTAAGGGATTCACAAAAATACAAACACATGCGGGCAAGAGTTCCGGACGAGTTGTTGAGATTACTAAATCTTTACCATCTACCTTAAAAATAATATCATTAAATGTTGTATCTTTATTTACATCCTCGAGTTCTACCTGTGCTATTGTAGTTTGACATTTTGTACACCACAGCGATGGAGCTTCTGTTCTATATTCTCTTCCTTCATTATATAAATCTATAAAACTTTTCTGTGAAATTCTTCTAGATCGTTTATCTATTGTTGAATAAAAAATATCCCAATCTGCTGAAATTCCTAAACGTTTTGCATCTTTTAAAAATTCTGGAATAAATTCTTCTTTTATTGTTTTCTGACAGAGCTCAATAAATTCTTCTCTAGTCATATCTTTAGCCCTTACTTTTTTTTCTTTTTCTACAAGTTTTAATGTTGGTAATCCATTGTTATCTGTCCCAAATGGATTTAATACGTTAAAACCTTTCATTCGTTTATATCTTGCTATAAAATCTTGTTGTGCATCTCCGAACACATGCCCCATATGCAACCTTCCTGAGACTGTAGGAGGAGGAGTGTCTAGTGAGAAAACCTCTTTCTTTGTATCATTTGTGTCAAACTTGAATATTTTTTCTTTTTCCCAAAGTTGCATTATTTTCGGTTCAACTTCTGAAAAATCATAACCTTTCTTTTTAGTTTTATCTTTGGTGTCTGTCATATTAATGAGAACGGGAAGTTATTTAAAAAAGTGTTGATTGAAGTTGTTATGGGTAAAAAAGAGTATAAACGAATTTTTATTGCTGGAGCATCTGGGAGTGGGAAAAATTGGTTGGCTGAGCGACTTTCTGATATTTTGAGTATCCCCCATTATGATTTGGATGATGTAGCATGGATAAAAAAATACACTATTAAAAGAAGTAAAAAAGAAAAGGCAGGCAAAGTAGATAAAATATCCAAAAAAAAGAAATGGATAATTTGTGGTGCCGGGAAGAGCTACTTGGGTAAAATGCCAGAAATGGCTGATGTCATCATTATTCTTCGGATGCACGCTGCGCGAGAAATGTTTCGAGTTTTGAAGCGACATATTAGAAGAAACATAAAAGGGGAATCGAATAGAATGAAGACTTTGATTAATAATTTTATATGGAGTTATAAGGATTATCATAGATTATCTGGGAAATCCTCTCTTTTTCTTAAGGAACTTGAAGAGGAATATTCAGAGAAAATTTTAATTCTTTCAAAAAAAGGTGTTGGACAATATTTGAAAGAATTGAAATAAGTATACCTTATTGTAAAATATAAAAAGTCTCTTTGTTTATTTTTATTATGAATAAAAAACTTAAAATTTTAGCGGCCGCAGATTTACATGGTAGTTTAGATATTGCTAAGAAATTATCAAAAAAGGGGAAGAAGGAAAAAGTTGATTTGGTCATTTTAGCTGGAGATGTTTATGGGTATGAGGATAGTGATGAAGATATACTAGAGCCATTTTGGAGAGAAAAACAAAAAGTTATGTTTGTTCCAGGAAATTGTGATTTTGATAACGAATGTGATAAACTTTCAAAAAGGGCGAAAAATATTCATAATTATTATGTGACCTATAAAGACGTAGGAATTATTGGGATTGGTAATCCAAATTGGAAACTGAGTTTAGATGATGAAGATTTTTCTAAGATTAAGAGTAATTTTGATAAAATAAATTCTGAAAAAAGGATTTTAGTCTCGCACCTGCATGCAGAGGGAACAATGGCCGAATTTTCTGGAGTAATGGGAGATACTGTGCTGAGAAAGGCTGTAGAGGATTTTAAGCCCGATTTATTGATTTCTGCGCATATTCATGAAGGAGAAGGAATTGAGGATAAGATAGGCAAAACAAAGGTTGTACAGGTTGGTAGAAAAGGGAAAATTTTGGAAATATAATCAGAAATATTTTGTTCCGTATTTTAACACTTCTTCAACTTTTAACCTAGGATAATGTCCATAGCCATTGTCCTCATGATTAAGGGCTATTTCTTCTAACTTACTTTCATCCGGAACATAATAAGCATGTCCTACATCTTGACCTTTTCTTTCAACTACATAGTATACACTACCTGCGCCATCATTCTGAGCTTTCAAATGGATAGCTTCCATGATACATCCTCCATATTTGATATGTTCTCTTGTCATCGCGGAAAAACATAAATTTGAGTATTTAAAACCTTGGCTTAGAAGAAATGTTGATACGTTGATGTTTCAATAAAAATATAAAGTCTATTGTAAATATTATAATATGGTTAGCGATAAAAATACGACTTTGATAATCACCGAGAAACCGGCAGCGGCAGAAAAAATAGCGGCGGCCTTAAGCGATGCAACCGATGAGAAGATTACAAATAAAGACAAAGTTTCTTACTATGAATTTTATAAGGGAAATCGAAGATATATTGTCGGATGTGCAGTTGGACATTTATTTGGAATTCAGCAAATTGCAAAGAGAGGACCTTTCCCAAATTTTGAAGTTGAATGGCAACCGGCGCACCAAAAAGGAAAAAGTTCTTTCACACAGAAATATTTGAACGTTCTGAAAAAATTAGCTAAAGAAGCTGATGAATTTATTGTAGCTACAGATTTTGATGTTGAAGGTGAAGTTATTGGATGGAATGTTGTGCGATTTGTATGTAAACAAAAAGATGCGAAAAGGATGAAATTTTCTTTATTGACTAAGGACGCAATTAATGAGTCTTTTGAGAATTTATTACCAAATTTAAATTGGGGAGCAGCTATTGCTGGAGAGACTCGTCATTATATTGATTGGTTCTATGGAATTAATTTGTCTCGGGGTCTTATGAAAGCGTTGTCTTCTAGTGGAACTTTTAGAATTTTGTCTATCGGCCGTGTTCAAGGACCTGCTTTAAAAATTATTGCGGACAGAGAAAAAGATATTATGGATTTTAAATCGGAACCGTATTGGCAAATCTTTTTACAAGTAAAAGATATTAAGAATCAGAAGATAGAAGTAAAATACCCAAAAGATATTTTTAAGCAAAGTGAATTATTAAAATTTAAACATTTGCAAGATAAAAAGGGTTCAGCTTCTACTACAATTAAAGAAGATATCGTTGCGCCACCCGTTCCTTTTGATTTAACTACTCTGCAAACTGAGGCCTACAAAAATTGTGGATCAACACCATCACAAACTTTGAAAACAGCGCAGAGCCTTTATCTTGCTGGACTTATCTCATACCCTAGAACTTCAAGTCAAAAATATGATAAATCTATTGGCTATGCTGAGATTTTAAAGAAGCTAAAAAAATATACAACCAAGGTTAAATTTGCGGTTAATCCAAAACCAACCGAGGGTAAAAAAATCGATCCGGCGCATCCTGCGATTTATCCTACGGGAGAAAATAAAAAAGTTCCTGAAAGAGATAAGAAAATTTATGATTTAATTGTAAAGCGATTTATCGCTTGTTTTTGTGATTCTGCTAAAGTTGAAAATAAAAGTATAAAAGTTACAGTTAGTGGTTTAAATTTCGGGACTAGGGGAGCTCAAATTCTTGAAAAAGGTTGGATGAATGTTTATCCTTATTCTACAAAAGAAATAGCCATTCCGACTATGAATGGATATATTGATGTTATGGAAATTCGTACCGAGGAGAAAGAAACTAAACCGCCTCGTAGATATTCTGCTGCTTCTTTAGTTAAAGAATTAGAAAAGCGAGGACTCGGGACCAAAGCAACTCGTGCATCAATTATTGATACGTTATATTCTCGTGGATACGCTAAAGAAAAAAGTATTGAAGTTACAGAACTGGGTATGAGAATGATTGAAACGCTAGAAAAATATGCGCCTATTATTTTAGATGAAGAAATGACCAGGGAGATGACCGAAGAATTGGATGAGATTGAAACTTCTACAAAAAACTTGGATAAAAAAGAGAAGGTAATTTTGGATGAGGCTAAAAAATCTGTTACTGAGATTGCCAAGGGTATGAGCGCTAATATTGAAGAAATGGGAAAACTTTTGGCCGATGCTAATGCGATTGTGTGGGAACAGGAAAAAGAGGCAAACACCATGTCCGAGTGTCCTGTGTGCCATAAAGGAAATTTAAGAGTAATGTATGGGAAGAGATTTTCTAGATATTTCGTTTCTTGTGATGCTTACCCTAATTGTAAAACCATATATTCTTTACCGCCTAAGGGAATGATGAAACCTGCTCGACTATCTAAAAAAGCTGCCGAAGAAATAGGTACAAAAGAAAGCGATTTAGAGATGTGTGAGGAATGTGGATTCCCAAAAGTTGTCGCTTTTAAAAAAGGTGGAGCTCCATGGAAATTTTGTTTTAATCCAGAATGCCCTACAAATGAAGAGGCTATGAAAAAGAAAGCCGAATTTAAAACGAAGCTAGCTAGTGGAGAAATTGAAATTGTGGATGGGAAAATTATTGATCATTCCAAAAAAAAGAAACCTGTTAAGCGAAAAACTACAAAGAAAAAGAAAAAATAGATTTCTTTATTTAGGTAGTTATATAAATAATTGAAGGATATTATAATATATGAAAAACAAAAGAGGGTGGATGAGAATATTAGAGGCGACTATTGCTGTATTAATTGTGAGTGGGACACTCCTTGTTGTTTATTCTAAACAGATAGACAGGACTGTTTCTCCTGCGAGTTATTTTGAAGATTTACAGGGACAAATATTGGCAGATGTTGTGACGAATAGAGACCTAAGGCTGAATGTTTTGAATGCCGATAATGATAGCAGGGATAATAGTGATGGTAATTTTAGTGAGTTAAATGATTTCATTAATGATACTATATCTGACTCGTTTGGATACTCGATTCAGATATGTAATCTTAGCAGTTATGAGGATTATTGTAAAATGGATTACCCAACTTTTGTTGCTACTTTAGGTAAAAATATCTTCACAGAAGAAGTTATGATTTCTGCGGAACTGGGAGATGGAAACAACGCTGTATATGAACCGAAGAAAGTGAAGCTGTTTGTATGGGAAGGAGAAATTGAATCACTTCTTTGTGTTGATGATGCTAGATGTCATAAAAAAGGAATATGGTATGCTTGTAGCGATGATAATGGAAAAGTTATAGAAAAAACATGTGTAGTTGATGAGTATGGATGTTTGGCATATACAGATATGATTAAAACTGATTGTACTATCACCGGTGAAGTATGTGAAAATGAAGGGATTGCGAAATGTGTTTTCCCATAACCCCTATAATTATATTTTTTAGGGAGCAACAATATAACTTATTTTAAAATAATCCTCGTTTTCTTATCCCGGTATCTACAATTTCAAATACTAGTTCTTTTACAGGCAGACTACGGTGTTTTTTTAAAATAAGCTTTCTTTTTCCGTAATGATTTTGTAATTCAATTAAACATTTGCTCCAGTACTTTAGAAGGTCTCCGCCAACCATTGATACTTGACGTTCTAGATTTTTCTCTTCTTGGTTCTGGGTAAATGTGGTGTAAACTTGATTGGTCACAACTATTGGAATGTTTTGTTTTCTTGCTATTTCATTTAAAGCTCTTAGTTGATTGGCTAATTTTCGGTTAACTTTAGAAATTTTCTCTGAATCTTTTGTTCCTATCGCTTCGCTTAATTCAAGTCTATATAACATTGCAATTGAATCTATTATTATTAAGGAAACATTTCCTTTTTTTACATGTTCTAACATTTTTTCAAAAGCTTTTTCTTGTTCTTGAAATGATGTTGGTTTTAATAGGAGAATGTTTTGAAGATTAGTTTCAATTTCTTTTTCCTCTCCTTGATGAATTTGTCTAAATCTATCTGAGGAAAATCCTCCTTCTGTGTCTATAAAAATTACTTTATTCCCTTTCTTTGCTTGAGAAGTCGCTAGTATTATACAAAAGTTTGATTTTCCAGAACCACCTGGGCCATAAAGAGTTGTAATGATGTCGGTCTCGTATCCCCCGAATAAAAACTTATTTAGCTCGTAGGAACCTGCAGAAATTTTTTGCATAATTGTCATAAATTAAAGACATAATAATTGTTTATAATAATTTATGTAGTAAAATTATTTAGATTTTTTGAAATCGTCTACTAAAGTATCCACTTCTTTTTCTATTGCAGATATTGCTTTTCCTAAAAGTTTTTTTGGATTATCCCCTTCGATATGTAAAACCGGATTCTTTGTTGGATGATCTCTTTTCCAAACTGCCAATTTTACATCTTCTTTGTTTAAGTATGCCCTAAGAACCTCCGCGATAGTCAAGTTAGATAGCTCTATATCTAGTTCATTTTTTTCATCTTTTAAAATTTTGATTTCCATAAATATAAAGAATAAGATTGGTTTAAAAGTGTTTTGGATTATCTTATTTTCGAGATTCTGTCTTTTTGCACTCGAATTACATGATCTACAAAACTTTCTATTTTTTCTTCGTGGGAAACTAGAATTATTTGTTCTGCTTTTAATTGTCCAAAAATATCTCTCATTTTATTAATTTGTTCTGAAGCAAAACCATCCGTTGGTTCGTCTAAAATTACGATATTTTTTGTCTTTATGTTTGACAATATTGAATTAAGGACTTGATTCAGCGAAAGTCTATATGCTAGTGCTATTGCCGTCCTCTCTCCTCCTGAGAGAAAATCGTATTCAATTTCATAATCCTGGTTTGTAATTATTGGTGTAAAATCTTCATCAAGCCTAACTGATAAAGAATCGGAAACTAACATAGAAAACCATTCAGAAAAAATTGTCGAGAATTCATTTCTAAGTTTTGCCATTACATTTTTCTCTGTAAGATTTATCATCATTATAAATTTCTCTTGAATCCAATCCTGTAGGCCTCTAAGATAATCAATTTGCTCCTTAATTTTATCTTTTGCTTTAATTTCTGTAGACAGCTCTTCTAGTTTTAATTTCAGGAGTTCTAATTCTTTATTTTTAGTTGCACTTAGAATTTCTTTTGTTCTAACTATTTCATTTATAGATTGGAATTCTTTTTTTGTCTCATCAAAAAGTTCTTGAGATTCTGAGAATGCCTGTATTTTTTCTTTGAGCTGTTTTATTTCATCTTCTAATTCCATTATCTCGTTTGAAGTCCTATCAAGTACAAATGCGTCAGATTTAATTTTAATCTCAATAATTCTTTGATGTTCATATTTTATTTTATTTTGTTGGAAATTTGTTTTATCCAATTCATATTCTTGGATTAATATCTTTTCTTTCTCAATATCTCTTGCAAACTCACTTTTACGAATTAATTTTTGTTCAAGTTCTCTGTCTAGTTCTTCTATATCAAATTGACTTCGTTTCGATATTTTCTCTTTATGATTGTGCTCCACTAATTGGAAGCAAGTTGGACAATTTTCTAACGATGTTATTTTTTCTTTAAGTTGCGATAGAGTTTCTTTTTTAGACTCCAAAATGGAAATCTGCGTCATTAATTTTTGGAATTCTAAACTTTTTTCTTCAATATTTTTTTTATGCTCCTCTAAAATCTTTAAAACATTTTGCAATCTCTCCTCTGAAAAATCTATTTTTTCATGAATCTGTTTTTGCATCATCCCTATTTCCTTTTTCATTCTGGATTCCATGTCTTTTTTCCCTTCTAATAGTGCTTCTGATTTAGACAGACTGGACACAAATTCTCTTTTGTCATCTACTAATTTTTGTTTAGATAGTAAGTTTTCTTCCGCATTATTTTTTTTAACTAATAAATCTTGATACTCTATATTGAGATTGTTTACCTCTCTGGCCAATGTAATTTTGTTTTCATTTTCTTGTGTAAATTTTTCTTTAAGAAGATTTGACTCTGCGATAAGTATCCCTTTAATTTTAATTGATTCTTTTATTTTTTGAAGAAGTATCGTAGCATTGTCTTTTATTCTCTTATATCTATCAACTCCAAAAATATGCCTCAAAGTATCCAGTCTTACTTCTGGTTTTTCCTGTATGATAGTTTTCATTTCCTCTTGTGGCGTGTAAACTGTAAATTTGTATAAAAGATTTGATTTTTTTATAAATTCTTTTGGATAATTTAGAAGCCTAATTACCCTGTCTTTCATTTCTGATGTAGAAAGTTCTTCTCTAGACGAACCTATTGTAATAATATTAGAGTCTTGAGTTATACCACCGGTCTTTGATTTTTTTACTGTCCTCTCCAATGTTACAATCTCATTATCTATATCTAATTCTAAACAAGCATATGCATTTTCACTTCCTTGCCTTAAAATTGATGCCCCTTTTTGCCCGGGCTGGAGTCCAAATAATGCGAATTGTAGAGCTAGGAGAATTGACGTTTTTCCAGACCCTATCTCTCCTGAAAGTAGAACAGAACCTTTTGGAAATTCTATTACTAAATTTTCGTAACTTCTAATATTTTGAATCGTTAGTTTTTTGAATATCATACCAACACCTCCTCAATTTCTAAAATACTTTTTAGATCAGAGAGTAATCTATTCTCATAAATTATTGATTTTTCGTCTTCATTTTTTTCTATTGAAAGAGTACTCATTAATTGGGGTAAATATTTGTTAAAATTTGTTGGATTTTTCGCGGTATAATTATCTAATATTTGTTTTTCTATGCTTTCAACATTATCTGTAGACAATGATTCTATTTCAAATTCTGTCACTTGAGTTTTTAGTGATGAAATATTTTTCAAAAAAGAATACGCCTCTTTTTTATTGATAAATTCTTCTATCTCGCTGAAATGAATATCCCCCGTTTTTCCTTGTGTCAAATTACCTTTTAGTTTCATAAGAACAATTTTATCACTCAAACTAACTCTATCCAACTTCTCAATTATTTCTTGGGTAGCTGTTAATCCGTTATCTATATTTATTTCCAGATATACTACTTCTTTAATTGGAATTGTTATGTTTTGAGTTTTAACATTGCCATCTATAATCTCTACCAACTGGAAACTTCCACATTGTAAATCTACTAACTCTTGAAAATTATTTGGAAAAGTTGGCCCTGGATAAACATAATGAGAATTTGCTTCATGTGTTTCAAATCTCTGATGGATGTGCCCCATCGCGTAATAATTGGCCAATGGAAGTTTGTGTTTTTCTACCGAATCCATTGGTATTGTTCCGACTACATCTTTGATTGTTGTGTGAATCATAAAAATTGTAAATGAATTAATCGAATCAAAATATATCTTAGACAGATCATCAATCTCCATGCCTGATTTTCTTCCTGGATATCCATAAATTGCGATTTGACCATGCATATATGGTTTCAATTTTAATCTGCCATCTTCCTGCTTTTCCCAATCCTCTATATTTTTACAGAAACCTACTTTTTCTAGAACATCTAAGAAAGTTTTTCCCGATGAAGAAAAGTCATGAGACCCTGCAATTATATAAACTGGTATTTTTGCATCGTAAAGTTTTTTAAATTCGGCGAATGATTCTTTTAAAATATCTATTGGGGGATAAGTGGAATCGAATAAATCTCCAGATATTAAAACGAACTCAACCCCCTCCATAATGCACCTTTCTATCACTTTTTGAAACGACCTAAAGTTGAGTTCTTGCAATTCTTCTTGCCTCCAGCTTCCTAAATGACAGTCTGCAAGATGTGCGAATTTTACCATGGTTTCCTCTCTATTCTCATATTTTGAATAATTATGGTTTATATTTAAAGATAGTTGTGATTCGTTAGTTATCTCTAAATTATACGCTAATTCCGAAAAAAGTAGATAGTTCATTTATAAAGCTTTTGTATAAAAATTAGCTTATGGAAAGCCTTTTAAGGGATTTTTGAGTTTTTGGATAATGGCAAAAGCCAAGAAAAAATCACCCTCTGATGATGAGCCTGGAGGCGAAGAGACTTTTATACACTCAAAAAGGAGAAATAATCTAGGAAATAACTTTCTTGATAATATAATATTTAATGTAAAAAAAATAATCAATAAACCATTAAAAATTGCGATAGTTACTCCGCAATATGTAGATAAAAAGGGGCTTTCAAACAAAGGGGTAGCTATACATGTTTTTAATTTGGCTCAAGAACTGATTAAGTTGGGATGTGAAGTTCATGTTTTTACTAGTGATAATAAAAAATCCAGAATTAATTCATTTGCGGGTGGTGGGAAATTGGTAGTGCATAGAGTAAATGTAAAACTGGAGATCTCTACCGATGATCACATCATTAAAAAGAACCTTTCTAGAATGACATTTGAGACTAAAGCGGTTAACGCGATTATTAGAGAGCACAATAAGAGCCCTTTTGATTTAATTCATTCTCACATCACTTATAATGGAGCGTTAATGGCAAAACAGCTATTGAATGTGAGGTGGGTACATACTATTCATTCTATTGAAAAGGTTAGAATGAAATTTATGTCTAAAGAAGAACGTAAATTTACAAAAGCTTCAAAATGGCAAGAAAGTGTGCTTAGCTGTACAGATGGTGTAATTACTGTATCAGAAACGCTGAAAGGATTGATTATTGAAAATTATGGACTTGATGAATCTAAAGTTTTTGTAGTTCCTAATGGTGTTGATAAAAATATCTATATAAAGGGTGATATAAAAAAAGCAAATAAAATTTTATACATCGGACGTTTTAGTATGGAAAAAGGCATTGGGTTATTACCTGACATAATAGAAGGAGTATTATCTCAAGATGAAGAAATGATTTTCGAAATTGTAGCTTCTCTAGAAGGAAATAAGTTATCGGAAGATTTTGTTATTATCCAAAAAGAATTGGAAAATTTAGAAGAAAAATATCCTGATAGACTAATTTGGCATAAATCTGACCTATCCCGAGAAAAAATTGCCAAACTTTATTCTGAAGCTTTAATATTTATACAACCTTCTCTTTATGATTCTTTTCCTACCACTATGATGGAGGCCATGCTTTTTGGAAAATTGATAATTGGTTCCGATGTTGGTGGAATCCCTGAATTATTAGGAGATGCTGGTATAATTGTTTCTCCGAAACCTCTGAATTTTATCGACTCAATTCTTAAGCTGAAGAATGATTATCGGCTTAGAGAAAGATATTCTGCGCGTGCAGTCGAGAGAGTAAAAAACTTCTATTGGGATAAAATTGCGAAACAAACATTCGAGCTCTATCATTTATTAGCTAAAAAACAGATTAAAAAAAATGAGAATATGGGTAACGTTTTTAAAAACTTAGAGGAGCAAGATGAATAAAATTCTCATTAGTTTAACAAATTGGGTAGGAGGCCCAACCTTAATAACTAGCTTTTTAAAGACTGTTTTTTTATTTAAAATATGGTGATAAATAATATCTTGCCGACAAGTGAAGGATTTAACATTATTTTAATTAATGCCCTTTTCGCAATTGGGACATTACTATTTGGTATATTATTAGGTAAATTCGTTAGTTATCTCCTTGAAAAAGTTATAAAAAAATTAGATATTAAAAATAAAGCTCATTATGGCTTTGCTGGGCTAGTTGTAGTCGCAATTAGATGGTCAATTTATATTGGATTTCTAAGCATTGCACTGAGTAGATTAAATATTCCTTTTTTCACTGACGTCTTAACAAAAATGCTTGTGGCTATCCCAGCCTTTACTGGTGCATTAATTCTAATTGGAATTGGGTTTGCCATTGCTACATATTTAAAAAACACTATCGATGGTAGTGAAATTGAAGAATTAAAAACCCTTTCAAAATATGTGTACTATTTTGTACTTTATATTTTTGGAGTATATGCTTTAAACCTTGCCCTAATCTCCACAGATGATATCGTTAGAAATAGTATTATTATTTCTTTGACTGTTATTATTATCACGGCGTTAACCTACACTTTGGTTAAAAAAAGGAACATTAACTGAATTCTAAAATTAAAAGTTCTTCCATAAAAAGTTTTTTCCTAGCCACTATCTTTGGTTTAAATTTCTTGATTTTATCCATAGGTGTTAAAGTGGAGACAAGAAGAAATATTTTTCCATTTTTAGTCAAATATTTTTTTGATTGCTTTAAAAATTTTAATGAAATTTCATCACCTTCTTTCCCTCCAGTTGTTATAAGTTGCGAACTTTTAGGCTCGCGTGAATCTCTAGGTAAATATGGGGCGTTGAATGTTATTAAGTCGTATTTGTTTTTTACCTCTGAAAAAATATCTGATTCTATTGAATTGAATCCCTTTTGCTTAAGAGTTTCAATTGCCTCTGTATTTATATCAACAGCTAAAATATTTTTTTT
Source organism: Candidatus Woesearchaeota archaeon (assembly GCA_964485325.1). Taxonomy (GTDB): domain Archaea; phylum Nanobdellota; class Nanobdellia; order Pacearchaeales; family GW2011-AR1; genus JAGVXH01. The sequence goes on from CAZAIT010000006.1 coordinate 27,028, forward strand.
ATCGATAAATTTTGTTACTGTTTCCGATAAAATTCCCGATCCTGTTCCCATATCTAAATAAGAATTAATTTTATTTTTTTGTAAATATCTTTCTAGAAACTCTGTAAAAAAATATGAATCCTCTGCAGGCTGATAAACTTCCATTTTACAAAGTATTAAACCAAGAAATTCCTATAAAAGCAAGTCCAGCAACCACAATTACCGATAAAAGAATTAGAGCTATTGTGAATTTTTTAGAAATTTGTTTTTTTTTCTTAGGAGGTGATGTTGCCGTATTTGGGATAACTTTTTTTTTAGATACTACTGGATTGAGCCCCTTTATTGAAGCAATGCCTGGACTAACGATCTTTGGAGTAATTCCTGATACTTTTTGACTAGCGATTTCTACCTCTTCCGGTTTATATCCCGCATTAATAAAACTCTGTTTTGCTTTTTCTAGAGTGGCACCTCTTTCTAATGCGTTTGTTAATCCACCGACTAAATTAGGACTTTCTTCTTTTGCGATATTTTGTTCTTCTACAATTCTAAAACCTCTCCATCTTTCATAAGATGACATTGCTTCCCTAACTTATATCCTAATTCTTTTACTAAATCTGCCATAGGCTGGGTCTTATCGATGCCTCCATGAGATGGGATAACATGCTGTGGATTTAAAATCTGCATTATATCTCTAAGATCTTCTCTTCCCGCATGACCAGATACATGAGCATCCCTGAAAATTCTTGGTTTTGATTTTTTTAAACGAACTTCCATTTTGGCAAACTGCTCTTGATTTATTGGTGTCGGAATTACGCTAGATGAAAATACTATATTGTCATTTTGATTTAATTTAAATGGGAGTTGATGACGAGATAATCTTTCTAGAATTGAGCCTGGCTCTCCTTGATGTCCAGTACATACTATCATATAATCTTTTCTGTTTTTTTCTACTTTCTGTAAAGTTTTTTCCACTTGCCTTCTATATTTTGAAATTCTTATATCTCCTAAAAATGGAGCTAATCCTACATTCTTGGCAGCGGTCGAATACTTATCCATACTTCTTCCTAATAAAACTACTTCTCGATTTAGCTTTTTCCCAAATTCTACTATTGATTTTAAACGAGCAATGTGAGAAGAGAAAGTTGTTACAATCATTCCCGCATTTCGATTTTGAATTGTTAGCAGAACTTCTTCGAGAAGAGCTCTTGCAATTTTTTCTGATGGTGTTTTTCTTTCTGTTCCTGCGTAAAGAGCATCAGCAATTAGAACAAGAACTCCTTCTTTGGCTATTTCTCTTAATCTTTTATAATTTGGTTTTGATCCTAAAATTGGAGTATCATCTAGTTTGAAATCGTTTGCATATATAATTGCACCTTTTGAAGTGCTAATTGCTATCATTAAACATTGCGCCGTGGAATGAGTTGCATTTATAAAATCAATTCTATATTTTTTGTTCTTACCTTTTACATAGAATGTCGTGTTCGGTTTTATTGAATAAGTTTTATTCTTTATTATAATATCATTATCATTCAAAAGAGAATTTAGAACTTGTATTGTAAACGGTGTCCCATAAATCGGAGCATTATATTTGTCCGATAAAAATGGGATAGCCCCAACATGATCAAGATGTGCATGACTAATAAATTGTGCTCGTACCTTATGTCTTATTTTATTTATTACAGAATCTTCTGGAACTGCTTTTATTGATTTTAGTCTCTTTTCTGTCATTACTTTATCTCTCTCTGCCATAGACACTATAGCTGGAAGAAAAAATCCTTCATCAAAAATAAACGCATCTTCTTCTAGTTCTACTACAACCATATTCTTTCCAACTTCCGAGAAACCACCAACTGTATGTATTTTCACCATTTTTATGTAATTAAATAACGATGAAAGTTTTTAAAGATTTGTAGTAATATTTTTAATAGCAAAAAAGCTTAATATAACATGAATAAAAAAGGGCTTGTGGTAGAGATAGTAATTATTGGGATTTTATTAGTTGTGGGATTTTTCTGGTTTACGCGTGAATCTGGGTTAGAGAATGGGTTAGAGAATGAAACGCTGGATGATGCATTAGACGAATATCTGGGAGAGGAGTGTGTCCCTGCGAGCTGTTGTCATGCAACTGAATGTGTTTTAAAAAGTAAGGCTCCTAATTGTGATGGTATGATGTGCAGTATGGTTTGTTCTGGACCTCTAGATTGTGGTGCGGGAAGTTGTAAATATATTGATGGGGAATGTGAAGTTGTAAAAAATGAATAAAAATTTTATAACTTTCTTGTCTGTTTTAGTTGTTGGATTAATGTTTATAGGATTTGTTAGTTTTAATAATGATAAATTTATTGGAAGTATTACGGGGAATGTTGTTTTATCTGGACATAATTTTTTAACAACTGAAAAAATTGCTAAAAATATCTCAGAAACAAATGATGAAATTTTAAAGGCATTTAATAATGGAAATGAAAAAGTAAAGGTAATTGTTTTGGACAAAAAATCTTCACATGATTTTGAGGGGGGGGGAAATAAAGTAAAAAAAATAAAACATTCATATTCCAGTGTTAATGGCTTTTCTGCCGAGATTACATTAGATGAATTTGAAGCATTGAATAATTCTGGAGTGAATATTATTAAGGATAAAATTTATCAGACCAGTTTAGATGTTAGTATACTTCAAATCGGTGCTGATGATGTCTGGAGTTTAGAATATAATAATCTTAATTTAACTGGTTCTAGTCAAACGGTTTGTATAATTGATACCGGAGTTAATTATAGTCATTCTGCCTTTGGAAATTGTTATGGTGCAAATAATATTTCTTCTACTTGCAAAATTATTGGTGGTTACGATTTTGTAAATGATGATGATGACCCTATGGATGACAATGGGCATGGAACTCATGTTGCTGGAATTATTGCTTCGTCTGATAGCACCTATCGAGGTGTTTCGCCTAATGTAAAAATAATTTCCATTAAGGCCTTGGATAGTGATGGTAGTGGATGGGGCGGAGATGTTGTAGCTGGGATAGATTGGTGTGTAAATAATGCTTCTAAATTTAATATTTCTATTATCAGTATGAGTCTTGGTGATGATTCTACACATGATTCTTATTGTAATAGTGATATTAATAGTGGGGGATTTTACAGTTACATAGTTAATGCTGTAGTTAATAATATAACTGTTGTTGTGTCTGCTGGAAATTGTGACCAGACTGGGCAGGAAAGTTGTACTACTGGAGTTGCTTCTCCTGCTTGTGTTGAAGATGCTATTATTGCAGGAGCAGTAAATGATGATGATAGTATTTCAGGTGCGGGTTTTATGAGGGGAGCTCTTTTGGAGCTTATGGCGCCAGGGGTTGATATAATATCTTCTGTAATTAGTGGTGCATTTGGTAGCATGAGTGGGACTTCTATGTCTGCACCTCATGTCGCTGGAGCAATTGCTTTAATAAATCAATATTTGGAATTAAGTGGGCAGACTAAAACTCCTTCTGAAATTGAAATAATATTAAATAATACGGGAGTTGTATTAGATGATAATGTAGGTAGCGGATATAATTTTTCTCGGATAGATGTCTACTCTGCCATCTTGTCTTTAGATATTGACTCTCCGAATATAACTTTGGTTTTACCTATAAATAATAAAATTAATTTAACTGTTAATCAAAGCTTTGTTTGTAATGCGATGGATTGGCAGTTGGCAAATGTGACTTTGAAAGTTTGGAATTCTACAGGCCTATATTATAATACGACAAATAATTTAACTGGAACAGTGAACGAAACTAATTTCAGTCTGAATAATATGGATGAAGGAAGTTATGAATGGAATTGTTTAAGCTTCGACGTAGAGGGAAACTTTGATTATGCTCCAGCAAATTTTAGCTTAACTATTGGGGGAATTTCTGTGAATCTCATTAACCCACTGAATAACACTTATACAAATATCAACGAAACAAATTTTACTTGTAATCTAACTTCCGAAGAAAATTATGCACTTTCTAATGTAACTTTTTATTTATGGAATTCAAGTGGATTAGTTAGCAATGAAACAAAAAATATTAGTGGAATAAGCAACCTCACGATCTTTACGTATAATCTAACTGAGGAGACAAGTTATTCGTGGAATTGTTTGGGTGTTAATAATAGAACAAATGAATTATGGGGAGAAAACAATTTTAGTTTGACTTATGATGAGACTGCTCCAAATATTACACTTACTAGAAGCTTACCTACTAGTGAAACGTCAAATTCTGCGTCTAAAGATTTCAGATTTAATGTTTCCGAAGAAAATATAGCTAATTGTAGCTTGATCGTCGATAATATTACTACTGTAACAAATTCTTCTGTAAGCGTTTCTAAAACTCAATCCTTCAGTCAAATTTTTACCTCAGGAACATATACTTGGAAAATTAATTGTAACGATTTGGCTGGAAATATAAATTCTTCTGTAGAGAACAACTTTACAATAACTGCAGTGCCTGTAGCTATCCAAAATACTGGTGGAAGTGGTGGGTCATCAGGATCTTCGAGTATAATCTCTATACCTAAAACTTACGAAGTAGGTGTTGTCGAAGTATACAACGGCTATACTCGTAGTTTGAAAAAAAATGAGAAAGTAAATTTTAGTATTTTTGATTTTGAAGGTGGACAGCATCTTTTAACTATAAACGATATCGATTCCATTTCTGTGAATATAACTATAGAGAGTGATCCAATTAATTTAAAGTTGGGAATAGGACAATCAGTTAAGTTAAACTTGACTTCTCCTATTTACTACGATTTATTTGTAAAACTGAATAAAATAGCTGGAGATTCTGCCGAAATTGTAATTCAATTAATTAATGAGCCTATTGAGACTAAAATTATCGAAATAAATAGAACAGAAGTTGTGGAAAAAGAAGTCGTAATTACCGAATATGATTCTAGATTAGTATTACTTTTAACAGCTGCTCTAATTATTAGTATTTATTTTATTATTTTTCTAATAATGAAAGGTACGAAAACACTAAAAAGAAGAAAGATGTTAAAAAAGAAGCATTCAAAACATGGCAAAAATAAAAAAACTTAAACTTAAACCATCTGCTCGAGATAAAAGGCGCTATTTTTTAGTTGGAGCTACTAATAAAAAAGTTGAATCTGCAATTTTGGAGTATATTGGGGTGCTTGGCTTTGCAAAATCGGCTTATATGAGAGTTAGTACTGATAATTTTCCGAATAAATTGGTTGGAAGTTGTTTAGTTAAATCTCTAGAAGAAGTGAGGGCTGCATTGTCCCTATCCGGCATTAGAATAGAAAAAGTAAGTGGTACATTGAAAGGGTTGAAAGGATAGTTTTAAAAGTGGGGTATAGCAAATCTTATTAAGTTAAATTTTTTAGTTATTATATACTATTGGATTAATAAAATGGACGATATACAACACCAACAAATGGGATATGACCGTGCGGCAACTATGTTTGCGCCTGATGGACATATCTTACAAGTAGAATACGCAGAAAAGACTATTAGACTTGGCTCGGCTTCTATAGGACTTGTATGTAAAGATAGTGTTGTGATTGTTTCCGATAGAAGAAGGAAAGACAAACTAGTAATTGAAGATTCTGCGAATAAAATTAATGAGATTGATGAGCATATTATTGCTGTAGCTGCGGGTATTAGTTCGGATGCTAGAGTATTAATCGATAAAGCTAGGATTTTAGCACAACAACATCGAGTTACTTATGATTCAGCTGTAAGCACAGAATCTATTGTTAGAGACATTGCAGATATAAAACAGCAATTTACACAATATGGAGGAGCTAGACCATTTGGAGTTTCAATGATGTTTGCTGGGTTTGATAATAATCCTATTCTTTATACAACAGATATAACTGGAAATTATTTGAGATACAAAGCTAATGCCATCGGTGAAAATGATGAAAAAATTAAGAAACTACTAAGGGAAGAATATAGAGAAAATATGACAAGCAAAGAAGGTATTAAGTTAGCTTTGAAAATTTTTAAAGAAGTACAGGAAAATGATTTTTCTATTGATAGATTTGATGTTGGAATTTTAGAAGAAGGAAAAATTGGAAAGTTAAGCGGAAAAGAGATTGGGAATTAAAAGTTTATATTTAATATGACACAAACAACTGCTAGGATAAAAAAAAATGGGAAACATTTTGAGATACTTGTTGATTTAGAGGAAGCGATGAAGATAAGTAAGGGTGGAAGTAATGCAAATATTACCGACGCTGTTTTGACCGAAACTATTTTTAATAATTTAAAATCTGGAGAAAATGCTAGTACGAGTGATATGGAAAATGCTTTTGGGAGTAGTGATGTTTTAGTTGTTGCTGAAAAAATCATTAAAGAAGGTGAAGTTGTGAGAACGACAGAATCAATGAAAACTGAGCATAATGTAAAATATAAACAGGTTGTTGATTTTTTGGTTCGTAATGCTGTTTCTCCTGAAGGTAGACCATATACGCCTGATAGGATGATGAAAGCGTTAACTGAAGCTCATGTTGATATTAAAAATAAACCAATTGAATCCCAGATTGAAGAAATTTTAGACCAGTTATCTAAAATATTGCCTGTAAAAATCGAGAAAAAGAAAGTCAAATTACTAATTCCAGCAATTCATACTGGGAAAGCATATGGCATTATTAAGGAATTTATCAAAACTGAAAGTTGGAAAAATAATGGAGATTTGGAAGTTGTTGTTGAAATGCCCTCTGGGCTAATATTTGATTTCTATGACAAGATTAATGGGGCAACACATGGGAGTGTGTTAAGCGAAGAGATCAAGGAGTAAAGTTTATAAATGGTTTTTACAGAAAATTGTTATAAGATAAGAAAAATTGTTAGTAAAAAATTATAGATTATCTACAAATAAAATGGTTAACGAAAAAAGACAAATTGTTGTGCCTGGCGAGACTATCGTTTCTGGAAACGAGTTTTTACCTGGGGATGGAGCATATAGAGACGGCGTTGAAATAGTCGCAAATAGGTATGGAATTGCAAATATTATTGAAAAACATGTGAGAGTTGTGCCTATTTCTGGAGCTTATTACCCTAGAAGAGGAAATACAATTATTGGAACAATTGTGGATATTACATTCAATGGATGGTTAATTGATTTTGGTGGAGCTCAGAATGCATTCTTACCAGTTTCTGAAGTACCACGATATGTTAACAAAAACGAAATGAGGGAATTTTTAGATTTTGGAGAATCTGTTATTGTTAAGGTTTGGGATGTTAAATCTCGAGGAGTTGATGCATCTATGAAGATGAGAGGATTCGGAAAAATTGATGGTGGTATGATTATTTCAGTTAGCCCAAATAAAGTTCCTAGAATTATTGGAAAAGAAGGAAGTATGGTTAAATTAATTAAAAGTGCAACTGGATGTGATGTTACAGTTGGACAAAACGGTAAAATCTGGATTTACGGTAAAAATACCGACGATGAAGTTAATAGCAAAAAAATCATTGAATTTATATCTAAGAATGTTACCATTGCAGGCTTGACAGAGAAAGTAGAAACTTTTATTAAAGAAATGGGTTTATCTGCATCTAAGGTGGAAGTTGTTGCTGAAGAAGTAACGGAGAATAAAGAATAATGGTAGAAAATTTATATACAAAAAGATATAGCGACAGAAAAATGACTGAGGTTAGGGTTATGAAAGCGAAAGTTGGAGTTGTTCCTTCCGCTGATGGTTCTGCTATTTTTGAGACTGGAAGAACTAAAGCGATTGCTGTAGTAAGAGGACCAAGAACGTTACACCCACAACATATGCAAAACGCAGAAACTGGAGTTTTGAGAGTTAATTATGGAATGATGCCTTTTTCTGTTGAAGATAGAATTAGACCTGGCCCAAATAGAAGAAGTGAAGAAATTTCAAAAGTAACCGAATGGGCACTTAGCTCTGTTGTTGATTTATCTGGATTTCCAAATACTGTAGTTGATGTTTTTATTCAAATTCCTCAAGCTGATGCAGGAACTAGGGTTGCTGGTATTAATGCTGCTGCTATGGCTCTGGCTCATGCTGGTATCCCAATGAGAGAAATGGTTTCTGCTATTGGTGTTGGTAAAATTGATAAAACTTTAGTTGTTGATTTAGATAAGTATGAAGATAGTCTTTTTCATGATGGAGAAGGTTCTACAGATATTCCTGTTGTTTTAACATCTCGAGGAAAAGAGATTGCACTTTTACAATTAGATGGAAAAATTTCCATTCCTGAATTTAAAGAAGTTGTTGAAATGTCAAAGAAAGCTTGTGAAGATATTTTAAAAGTTCAAATGGATGCTCTAAAAAATATATCGGAGGAATCAAAATGAGTAAATATATAATGCCGAACTTACAAAAGAAAAAGATTGAGTCTTATTTAAATGAAAAAAGCAAAAGACTTGATGGAAGAAATCATGACGAGTATAGAGAAATTGTTGTTGAGGAAAAAATAAGTGAAAATTCAGCTTCTGGTATAAGAGTTAAAATTGGTAATACAGAAGTTTTAGCTGGTGTCCACTTAGGGCTAGCAGCTCCATATCCTGATTCACCCAATGAAGGAACATTTATGACTAATGCAGAATTACACCCAATGGCATCTCAACAATTCGACATAGGAAGACCAGGAATCAACGCAATTGAATTGTCTAGAGTGATTGATAGGGGAATCAGAGAATCTGGATTTATTGATTTTAAAGGTCTTTGTATAAAAGAGGGCGAAAAAATTTGGCAAGTATTTGTGGATATTATTGCTATAAATGATGATGGTAATTTGTTTGACGCGGCTGGATTAGCTGCTATAATTGCACTTGGAAAAGCAAGAATGCCTATTTATAACGAAAAAGAGGATAAGATAGATGGATTTAGCGAAGATGGTATTCCATTAGATAAAGATGTTTTATCTTTTAGTATGACATTCCACAAAGTGGGAGATGTTATTGTTGCTGATGTAGATAAAGAAGAAGAAGCAATCTCTAAATTTAGATTAACTATTGCTGTAGGAGATAATAATGGAGAACCTAGAATTACTGCAATGCAAAAAGGAAAAGCTGGTACTATTAGTTCTGAAGACATGGAAAAAATATTGAAACTTGCTGAAGATAAATGGAAAGAAATGTTTATTAAAGTTAAAGGATACGTTTTTGAATAAAATGACGACTCAAGAATTTTCAAAATATGAAAAGGCAAGAATTATTGGAGCTCGAAGTTTACAGATTTCTATGGATGCCCCTTTATTAGTAGAAATGAGTGAAGAAGAATTGAATGGCGTTAATTATGATCCTTTAAAGATTGCTGAGAAAGAACTTAATTCTGGAGTTTTGCCTATTTCCGTTAATAGACCAATGCCTAGAAGAAAAGAAGAACCCCTTGAAAAAATTAAGATTGTGGAAACTAAAATTTCTGATATTCAAAAAGAACAAATAGAACAAGAAGAAGAAAAAGATATTGCCGAAGGTGGAGAAATGATGGAATTTGCGGGTTCTGGAGAAGAGAAAGAAACTCTTAACCCTGTTGTTAATAATAGCGCTGATGAATTAGAGTAATTTTAAGTTTTATGGGAAGTTTTATTAATGTTATTTTTGTGTTACTAATATGTTTATTAAAGAAGTGATACCTAGCTTTGTAAAGAATTCACGAAATCATAGATCTATTCAAATCGAAGTTGTAACTTATGAAGGAAGATTTAAAGTTTCTGCTCCCTCGGGAAAATCAAAAGGTAAAAGTGAAGTTGCTTCATATAATGAAGAGGGTATCGATAAAAGTATGAAATTATTACATTCTTTTTGTAAAAAAATTCAATATAAAAATTTCATTATTAAAAAGCTTGAAGAATTGAAAAAACTCTCCGGACTAATGCAAAGATTTGAATCTGTCTACGGAAAATTTGGTGGTAATGTTTATTACGCAATGGAAGGCGCTTTTTTGAAAGCTGCGGCAGCAGATAATAAAAAAGAATTATGGAAATTTATTAACGATGATGTAAATCATGGATTAAAACCTAAGATGCCAATGCCAATTGGAAATTGTATAGGTGGAGGATTGCATTCAAAAAAAATTAAAGGAAAGAGACCTGATTTTCAAGAATTTTTATTAATCCCAAAAGAAAAAACATATTCTAGAGCGGTGACTGTAAATTTGTATGCTTACTTGTATGCTCAAAAATTATTGAAATCTAGAAATAAAAATGATGAGAATGCGTGGATGACCGACAAAACAAACGAGGAAGTCTTAGAAATTTTAAAAAAAGTTGCTAAAAAATATAACCTTCGTATCGGATTGGATATTGCATCATCTACATTTTATGATAAAGGATATTATCATTACAAAAATAAAAATCTAATTCGTGATAAAGTGGATCAGGTAGATTATGTTGAAAGATTAATTAAGAAATTTAATATTTTTTATGCCGAAGATGGATTACAAGAGGATGATTTTTCTGGGTTTACTGAGCTTATGAACGGAGTTATAAAAACTAAAAAATCTAAGACTCTAATTGTTGGAGATGATTTAACTACTACAAATCTAAAAAGAACAAGAAGGGCTAACGGATGTGGGGCTATAAATTCTATAATTATTAAACCAAATCAGATTGGTTCAATTCTCGAAGTAAAAAAAGTCGTAGAATTTTGTAAGAAAAATAACATTACTATGGTTTTCTCTCATAGATCTGGAGAGACTATGGATAATATCCTTGCAGACTATTGTGTTGGATTTGGTGGCCAATTTTTAAAAACTGGAATTTTTGGGAAGGAACGATTGGTTAAAATAAAAAGAGTTATGGATATAGAAAAAAGTTTACGATGAAAGTAAAATTTATGTTTGCATGGTATGATTTCTGGGTTGGACTATTTTGGGATAAAAAGAAAAAAGTTTTATATTTCTTTCCAATTCCAATGTTTGGGATTAAAATTATACTTAGATAAACTTTATAAACCTAAATTTCTCATTCAATATATCAGGTGCGGGGCTTGGAAACAAGTAGTAGCGTTTACTCCTGAGTAGAGTTATACTTTATTAAAATGGTAGAAGAAGAAAATACAAAAATTGAAGTCGTAGATGATTTAGCTGAGCCAGCAGAAGGAGAGGATAAAAAAGAAGACCAAACAATTCTAACATCTCTTGAAGATTACATTAAGACTGCTTCATATTTGGGGACAAAAGTTATTACTCCAACTATGAGAAAATATGTTTATAGAAGAAGACTTGATGGGCTTGCAATTCTAAATACTCTTTTAGTTGATAAAAAATTGGCTGAAGCTATAGATTTTATTAAACAATTTAAACCTGAAGATTGGACTTTGGTTTGTAAAAGAGAAGCTAGCTGGAGAGGTGCAAAAATGTTTGCAGAATTAACAGGTGTTAGAACTTATACAAAAAAATATCCATCAGGAGTTTTAACTAATACTATGTTAGATGATTTCATTGAAACTAAAATGATTTTAATTGGTGACCCTTGGTTAGATAAAAATGCTCTAGCGGATGCAAAGAATATTCGGATTCCTGTTGTTGGAATTTGTGATACTAATAACCATACCGCTAATGTTGACGTAGTTATAATTGGTAACAATAAATCAAATAAATCAATGGGATTGTTTTTCTGGCTAATGGCTAGAGAATATATGAAAGCACATAATATAGATAAGCCGCTACCTAGCCTTGAAGACTTTGTTGGAGAAAAACTTATTTTGGAAGAACCTCGAAAGAAAAGATTAGCTAGAGAGAAGAAAGAATCAGAATTGAAATCTGGAGAATCTGCAATTGAGGAAAAAATGAGAGCTCTAGCTGAGAAGGCAGATGAAGAGGTTAAGTTGGAACAATCGAAAGAAATAGAAGAAGAGAAAAATGTTTTTGTTGGAGAACAAGTCAAAGAAGGAGTTTAAGCCTTTCTTGTTATGATTATTATTTTGCCGTTATATTCTTTTAACTCAATGTCTTCTTTGGGATAACACGAGAAACTTATTTTTCTTGATTCATTTGGCTGAAGAATAAAATTATTTTCAGAGATTATTATATATTCTGATATTTTTCCAGATGATTTTATTTTGGTGAGTGTTGGCGATTCAAAATTATTTGTTATTTCAATTTCTCTAGATGCACTATATCCTGGAACTATCTTACCAAAATTTAAATTTCCAGGACCTAAATCAAATCCCATATTTTCTCCAGCTATAAATTTCGTTGGAATTACTTGCTTTTTTAGTGGAATATTAATAGTTATAACTAGAAATATTATCATGATTACTAAGGCTAAAATTATTAAATTATTTTTTCTTTTCATTTTTCTTACTTAATCTGTGTACATCCCAAATAAGATATATAAATGCTGATATAATTAAAACTGCAATTATTATTGCCATTATTATATATTTCTTATATGTTTTTGTTGGAGGAGAATTTATATAGATAGCGACAAGTTTCGAAGATGTTTCACCGCCATAAGAAAGGATAATCCTTGCAACATATCTTTTTGTTTCAAGATTACTTGCATCTAGATAACCTGTTATGTTTTTTGTTTCCCATGGGGATGTTTCTACTGATACTGTTTTGAAACCTCCAACTACTCTTCCTTCGTCAGTTATAGAAACTTCTGCAAAAACTTCATCAATTTTTGAGTTCCACTTATTTTGAATCTGAATATTAAAAGGGTTTATTCTTCCTTCATAAAACTGATAATCGTAATCTATTATTTCTACTAAAAACTCTCCTACTCTAAATGTTTGATTTAAATTAATTATTTTTTCATCCCAATCAATTGAAACAAAGGCCTGATATTCTCCAGGAGGAAAATCTTTTGTGTCTAATGTTTCTATTATATTTGCAATTTGCTTTGGAACCATATCTATTTCACTTAATTTTTTTGTTAAAAGAATTTCCGTAGAATTACTCTTGAATATTGTTATCATTGATTTAACTTTAAGTGATTCTGTTCCCAAATTCTGTATTTCTATCTCATAAGGGACCATTTCACCTTGGTTGATGTTTGAAATTTTGAATGTTGCTTCTGCATATTTTCCTGGATAAGGTACAAGTATATCAATTCTTCCCTGGATTGCCGCAATTCCTCCTATATTGCCCCCTCCAAATTCTCCCTCTGCTTCTATCGCCCCTATAGATATTTTATGAACTCCAGGTTTTTCTATTTCATTTGGAAGTTTTATTTTAGCTATAAATTCTCCACTTCCTAATATGTATGATTTGCTCAAATTCACATATTGCGACAAATCACCCTTTACATAAAGACTTATTCCACCTTCTGGATTTGTATTAAATGAATGAAACGTATATTCTTTTTCTAAGCCTGATTCGAAAAAGTCTTTATAATATGCTGGACTTATTCCTACCCCTCCTGCTGATACGATACTAGAAAATAATACTGATACTATAAAAAAAATTAATAACCTCTTCATTTATTTGAATAGTAAATTAGATTTATAAATTATATGTAAAAAATATCAAAATTATACGGGTGTATACTCGCCCGTAGCAACTATCCCTATCGTTTTTGCACCTACTGCATCAACTGGAATATATATTTGGAAATCTATATTTATTGTATCTGCAGCTGCAGCATATCCAAAAATATCACAAGCTATTTGTTGATTTGTACTTATATCAGTAAGAGTTGAGAAAGATTGTGTCCCGTTACAGGAACCTGTTTCGTTATCTGTTACTATGGCTTTAAAGGTAGGAAGAGTCCCACCTATAAAATCATCTACCGTCTTATTTGATGTAAGATTAAGAGTTACATTTATATTCCCAATATTCTCTAAAATTAATTGCCCTGGTTGTGGTACCCATGAGCCACCTGTAGTTGAACCTGCCCCTACACTACTTAGTGTTGCTCCTGCTTCTCCACTAGTTACTGCTCCACTACCAAAATCTAGAAGTGCTGTTGAAAAATTCAATGCTGCTGATGTTGCAATTGTTACGTTTACAACACCTGTATCATTCACTGTTGCAAACCCCGTAAGTTCCGTTCCTATAAAAAATAATGATACTGCAATCACTGCTATTGATGCATAGCTAATAAATTCTAAGCTTTTCATGCTTGTTCTCCTGTTTGTTCTAATAGCTTGTCTTCAACTTGGGATGGTATAACATTTATTCCTATTACTCCACCTTGAATCATTCCAGCACTTGGTTCTTTTTCTGTAGAAATTTCTGGATTTACAACATTAATCATTACTGCAGTAGTTGCTAAAATTAAAGCGATTGTAATAAGAACAATTACTCTTTTTCTATTTTCCATTAACTTTTGTAAGATGACATCCTTTATAAATATTATTATTAATAATTGCACATTAATAAAGGATAACTCTTTGAAATATTCCACTATTCTTACTTTTTAAATAGTTTTATAATCTAACTCTCTTCTTATATAGGATATGGATTGGCATAGTCTAAATCAAAAAGAAGTATTGAAAAATATGGAGAGTTCTGAAAAGGGCTTGAAAGAGGGAGAAGTTCAAAAAAGATTTGCAAAATATGGTAAAAATATTATTCAGAAAAATAAATCTAAAAGTAAGTTCAACGTTTTATTTAAGCAATTTAAATCTCTTTTAATTTTGGTTCTAGTTCTAGCTATAATTATTTCTGTTATAATCGGACATTGGATTGATGCAATAGTAATCGCTATCATTGTTTTACTAAATGCAAGTATTGGATTCATCCAGGAATATAAGGCAGAAGAAATCATTGAAAAATTAAGAGAATCTCTAAAATATAATGTTTTAGTTTTAAGAGATGGAGTTCAGAAAGAAATAGATTCTAAATTTTTGGTTCCGGGAGATATTGTTTTGTTGAATGCTGGAGACAAAGTGTTGGCAGATTGTAGAATTTTAACCTTAGAAAATCTGCAAGTCAATGAAGCTGTCTTAAGTGGTGAAAGTTTTCCCGTGGATAAATCAGTAAATATTCTAGACAAAGATATTGTTTTGGCAGATAGAAAAAATATGCTTTATACTGGAACCACAGTTGTCCGTGGAAAAACTACGGCTATTGTAGTAGAAACTGGAAACAAAACAGAATTTGGAAAGTTGGCTAAACTTGTACAAAAAACCAAATCAGATAAAACGCCTTTAGAGAAAAAAATAAATATTTTTTCTAGAAACATATCCATTTCTATCTTAATTCTTGTTTTTTTTGCATTCATTATTGGAGTCTCTGTTGGAATAGGTACAATAGAAATGTTTTTGGTATCTGTGAGTTTGGCTATCGGCGCAATTCCTGAGGGACTGCCGGCTATCATTGCTATAAGTTTGGCCATTGCAATTAAACAAATGTATAAGGTTAATACATTGATAAGAAGATTGCCTGCGGCTGAAACTTTAGGAAGGGCTACAGTTATTTGTACAGATAAAACAGGGACATTAACAGAGGAAGAGCTTACGGTAGATGAAATTTATTCTGGTGAGAAATTTTTAGTTAAGAATTTAAAAAAAATAAATTCAGATATTAAACAAATTCTAAAAATTGGGATCTTATGTAATAATGCTAGAGACGAGCAAGATACTATTCTGGGTGATCCTACTGAAATTGCTTTGATTAAAATTGCAAAAACATTTGGTATAAATAAGAAAAACACAACTGAAAAAAATATTAGAGTAAAAGAATTTCCTTTTGATTCTACAAGAAAAATGATGTCTATAATTAGGGAAGATGGGAAAATAAAAACGAGTTATGTTAAAGGCGCTCCTCTGTTTATTTTAAAAAGATGTTCTAAGGAATTGGTTAATGGGAAAATTCAGTTAATGAGCCCAGAAAGGAAAAAGGAGATTGTTGTTGCTTTAAAAAACATGGAAAGTTCTGGATTAAGAGTTCTTGGATTTGGATTTAGACAAGTCACAAAAGTTAGTCAAGAAGAAGCAGAAAATCACTTAGTATTTGCTGGATTTACTGGGATGATAGACCCTCCACGTATGGAAGTTAAAGAGGCTATTGAGGAAGCGATATCTGCTGGAATCAAAATAAAAATTATCACCGGAGATTCTGCTTTAACAACAAAAGCAATCGCCGAAAAAATTGGGATAATTGGAGAAGTTATTGAGGGAAAAGAATTAGATAGGCTAGATGAAAACGATTGGTACAAAGTTGTTAAAACCAAAACAATCTTTGCTAGAATTACTCCTCAACAAAAATTGAAAGTTGTTGAAATATTAAAAAAACAAAATGAAACCGTCGCTGTTACCGGAGATGGTGTTAATGATATTTTGGCTTTGAAGCGAGCGGATATTGGAATAGCCATGGGTATTCGTGGAAGTGATGTCGCTAGAGACTCCTCAGATATGGTTTTATTGGATGATAATTTTGCTTCGATTATTAAAGCGGTTCGTCAGGGAAGAAGAGTTTTTGATAATCTAAAAAAATCTATTAAATTTTTATTGGCGGCTAATATAGGAGAGGTTTTTGTTGTTATGTTGGGATTAATGCTTGGGATGCCCCTTATTTTTCTTCCTCTTGCAATTCTATGGATGAACCTTGTGACTGACTCTCTTCCAGCCTTAGCACTCGCGATTGAGCCCAGTGAGAAAGATGTTATGAAAAGAGGTCCTAAAGATAATAATCTATTGTCTGGAATTTGGAAAAGTGTTTTAGTTGCCGGAATTTTAATGGTTATTGTAGCACTCTGGGTATTCGATTATGGGCTAACAAACTTTGGGATTGATATTGCCAGAACAATGGCAATCACTACAGCAATTTTCTTTGAATTGTTTTTTGTATTTTCTTGCAAATCTGATTCAAGTTTATTCAGATACGGTATCTTAAATAATAAATATTTAATTTATGCTGTTCTAATATCAGCAGGGTTACACTTACTAATGATATACACATTCCTTGGGAATGTGTTTGGATTCGTGGGTTTAACACTTTCACAATTAGGAATAAGTGTCTTACTTGGCCTAATAGGATTAGTTGTTTTTGAGATTTGGAAACTAACTAAAAAAAGAAAATAATTCTTTTGATTCTATATCGCTGCATTTATTTTAACTAGGCGACAGATTTATAAACGGATTTTTGCCATTAGTATTACAAAATGATAACTTTGGAGATAATATCCAAAGCTTCAATTGATAATTTTGAGGCTAGAATGAGCGCCCGATCACTGAATCGAGTGTGATGATGATTAATTCTAGTTATGTCTTAAAGCAATGGAGCGATCTTTCTAAATAATTATTATTTAGATATTATTATACATTGATTTATATTAGTAGCAAATTCTTAGAGGTTACCTTTAATCTTTAAGAAGCAAAAGGATTTGATTCTTCGGAATCATAAAAGAAACAATTTTGTTTAATTCCAGTTTATCCTGCTGGAGGATGCAG
>CAZAIT010000007.1:0-26786 GCA_964485325.1 Candidatus Woesearchaeota archaeon
TGATTATCCTCAACCAGTTCCAGGTGACTCTGATGGTGACAGATTAACAGATGATGAAGAAATTGAAGAGTATGGCACTAATCCAAATTTACCAGACACAGATGGTGATGGCTTTGATGATGCGAAGGAGATTAGAATGGAAACGGATCCTCTAGACCCTGATAGTCATCCTCAACCAGTTCCAGGTGACTCCGATGGTGACAGATTAACAGATGAGGATGAAAACAATATATATGGTACTGATCCAAATGATCCAGACACAGATGGTGATGGCTTTGATGATGGGAAGGAGGTAATGGTAGATACAGATCCTCTAGATCCTGATAGTCATCCTGGTCCAGGATTTATTGATATTGATGATCCTATAGAGGTTACAATTAGTAGACCTAATTGCGGAGAGCATTTTAATAGAGGCTCAATAATTGAAATTGAAATTGAAGCGGAAGATGCTGATGATACAATTATAGGTACTATTACTATTGATGAAGAACTTGAATCTGATTTTTATGATGAAGGAGTAACTATACAGTACCAATTTGAAAATGCTGGAAATTCTCAAGTTGTAGTTGAAGCTGTCAATAGTAGGGGCAAACAAAGTAGAACTATCTCAAATATTATGATTTTAGATAGGGATATGGATGGAAATTATACTGCTGATGAAAATTATACTGCTGCATGTATTTTGAAACCAAAAGATTTTGAAGATATTGAAGATATTGATGTTTGGTTTGATGCTTCTACTACCCGAGCTATTATTATTGATAGTATTGGAATTTTAAGTGATCTTATTCCAGGAGAGAGCCGTTTAGATTGGTACTGGACTTTTAATAGTTCTGATTCGATTAGTCAAACTAGAACTAAGTTAAATAGTTCTGATTCTAGAGCGTTTAGATTTTATTGGCCATTTCCAATATTCGGAGACAATTCAGCATCTTTGAGAATTGAGATACCTTGAAGGTAGAATTGCCTTTAACAATATTTATAAAGATTTAATCTGTATAATATTTATGAGGTCGAAAGCATTAGTCTTGTTAGGAATTTTTTTATTTAATATTGCTATTGTTATAGGTGGTTCTTCTACTGTTGCAGAATTTAATATAGGTGGGTGTACGTTTGATTATAATGGTGGAACAGTTGGTGTTGCTGTTGGGGAATGTTCTACCGAACCATTTGGAGCGTTTTATTGTGATGATAATAAATATGGATGGACCACTACAGAGCTTGGATATGGATGTTCAAGAGGAATAGATACTTATGCTAGGGGTAGTGACTCTTGTTGTCCTAGTGGAATGGCCTGTAATGAATATAATGATGAATTTAAATGTGAAGCTAGAGGATCTTCTATATTATGTAGAGATCAAAAAACCTCAGGTAGTTGTAATAATGCAGATTGTGTATGGTTAGATTTAATTGATACTTGTGTAGATAATGTTATGGATATTGATTGTGGATATTATGCTTCTGAGAGTGATTGTGAAGATGATGATTATAATTTAGGCAAGATTGGTGTTGGCACTGAAGTTGCCGGAACCTATTTTGATTGTGCTGATACGACTTTTTCTGTTCCAAAGGCAAGGGTTGAATGTAAGTGGTATTCTACCGGAGTTGGTACAGGTGAATGTAGGCTTAGTTATTCTGCAATAGAAGCAGGAGGAGTTAGGACTGCTTTAGATAATATTTTTTCTTGTTCAAAAGTTCAAACTTTAGGAGAATGTATTGAAGGTAAACAGGTAGTAAAGTGGAATGCTACTAGTTCTAAAGAAGAAGGATTTGTAGATGTAGATATACCTGATTCATGTTTGGTAGCATTTAATTGTGAAGATGGTTCTGGCGAAAGATATTGTGGAGAGCATGTATTTAAATTGCCAGGTTTTAGTTTATTTGCCTTGTTCGCTTCGTTATTTATTATTGGCATATATTATTTTTTCAAAGAATATTAAGCAGTTAAATTGAAAGTTTTATAAAGTATCGTTGCTAATTTGTTTTATGAAAAGGTGGTTGATTTTTTTATTTTTGATGTGTGCATTTATAGGCTTTGTTTCTAGTTCGGTAGATGTTCATGATAGCTATGTTGTTAGTGTTAGTTCTTCTAATGAGCCAATTAAGGGAAGTATTAACTTAACAGTTGTTGGAGAAGATTACGATGCTAAAATAAAATCTAATGATGGCGACGAAATTGGTTTTAGAGAATTTTTAAGTCTGAATGGAGCTACTTTTGATTGTTTTCCTACTGATTGTTCGAAAGGTTATAAAATATTAGGAGATATCACTGGAGAGAGTTTTAGTGTTCCTCCTTCAGGAAAGAAAACTATTGGTATTGTTTTATATGGTGAAGATGTTGAAGTTACTGGATTAGAATTTAATATTGAAAGTGATTTTGAAGAGAGTTATAGAACACCTTTAATGATTGAGTTTTTTGAAGAAGAGATTTGGGGATTTAGTAATTTTTCTAATAGTTTTTTATCTAAGGAATGGGGGTGTTATGATAAATCCGAAGAAGAAAGAGGTCCAAGGGTTGGAGTACCTCTTTATTGTGAAACTATTTTTATTCCAGATACCAATAGATTAAGGGTTGGAGCAGATGTTGCAACATCATATAGTGATGGAGATGCTGATGATTTAAAGATGACTGTTTATTCTGAGAGTGGTATCGGAAGTCCTAAAACCTGTAATTTTAATCCGAGTAATGGAGAGGAATATTGTTTAATAGAAGGATTGTTTTCTTCTGCTAATTATTATGTTTGTGTTAATGCTGCCAAGGAAACTAATTATGATATATATGAAGAAGATGTTGGGAGTAATTGCGGTTTTGTGCGTTCATCTAGCTCGGAATCAAACACAAAAGATTATGCTATCTTTACCCAATCCGTTAAGTATGCTGATTTTAACTCTCTTGAATCAACTATATTTAATGATGGTATAATAAACAATAAATTAGTTGCACTCGCAGATGATATTGTTTTAGATAAATATGATAGAAATTGTTCGATGGGTTGTTTCTTACCTTTAGTATTTTCTGGACTCTCTCAAGATGTTAAAATTACTAATCTTGTATTAAGATATGACGAAGAAGGAGAAATAGCTTCTCCTGAAAATAAACTCTATTCTCTTGATGTTTCTCCAATTAAAATTGGTTTTGATGGGGTTCTTAATTTAAGTTTACTTGATTTTAGTATTTCTAAAACTATGAATTATATTGTTTCACTTGAAGGAAAAAAACTTTTTAATAAATCTGCTGAAATTTTATCTACTCCGAGAATTTTATCTGTTTTGCCCTTAAACCCTCCCGCTGGAGTTCCTGTTTTATTCTATGTGAGAGTTGAGTTTGATGATAATAGCTCTTTAAGTTATAAATGGGATTTTGGGGATGGAGAAATTATGAGTACTAGTGAACCTTATGTTACACACAATTATGCAAATTTAAGTAGCAGGGTATTAACACTCGAGGTTGGTGCTGGATGGGGACTATCTTCTAAGAAAACATTTAATGTTGTTCCCATTAGTCCCGAGATAGCTGTTAGTATGGAGTTACTTTCTAAAAGAAGTGCTTTAGATAATATTAATTTTAGTTTTAGTAATTCTAGTTTTTGGTATAAAATTCCTTTATTGAGTTTAATTAATATATCTTTTTTTGAAAATGAATTAATAAAATTAGAAGTTACTAAGAACAATGCTACTACCGAAAATGATTTTATTGATATAGCTAAATATCTTTATATTTTAAATATTCCAGCCAGAGTTAATGTTAATATTGAGAAAGGATATTTTTTCTTAAATGAACCCGAAGATGTTAATATTGATGTTATTGCAACGGCTGGTGGCAAAAATTACAAAGGTGATGGATCTGATTATTTAGATCCTATTTTGAGTTGGCAAAATAAAAATATCGATATTAGTTTTAATAGTAAGAAATTTTTAACATCTCTTTGGAATGGAGACAGCAATGGAGTTTTTAATGCGTATGAATTTAATCTTACTTCTAAGAACAATGCCGAAAGTTATTTTGTTATGGATATTCCTTTAGATAGATTGACGTTTAAGGAAAATGTTGGGGCTAAAGATATACGAAATTCTACAGTTATAGCATTACAAGGTAATAAAAATACATCATTTGAATTTTATTATGAAGGAGAGGAAGCCATTTCTTTTTTTGTTTCTCCAAAATTAAATTTAATAGTAACCGAAAGTAATACAGATAATAGTTGTAATTATAATTTTATATGTGAGAGTGAATACAAAGAAAATATATTTAATTGTAGAAACGATTGTAAGCCTGTTAAGGGTGCAATTATTTATGTTGTTATAGCTCTTATATTTGTTTTAATTCTTTATACATTTCTACAGGTTTGGTATAAGCGTCGTTATGAAAAACATTTGTTTAAAGATAGGCGACAAATTTACAATCTTCTTATGTATATTTCTAACGCAAGAGCCAGAGGGATGAAAGATTCTAGAATTGCAGCTATACTAAGAGAGAAGGGATGGTCAAGTGAGAGAGTTAGATACATAATTAAAAAATCAAGAGGAAAAAGGACTGGCTTATTTGAGATTATTCCGATAGAAAAGATTTCTGCACTTTCTAGAAATAAAAAAGCACGAAATATGGAAGCTGTAAAAGTTGCGCCGAATAATACCTCTTCGGATACAGTAGGAAATAAAAATAATATTGCTACTGGGAATAGATAACAAATGGGGAGAAACATTAATAAATCTGGGTTTCGAAAGAGAGTTTAATGATAAAGATAATTAAAAATTTTGCTCGAAGGATTTTTTCTGGCATTTTTAAAAAAAAGGGAGAGATTAAGTTAGGGTTTTATGGTTCTCCAAATGCTGGAAAAACTAGTTTAGCTAATAGAATTTGTCAAGACTGGTTAGGTGAAGATTTAGGTTCGGTTAGTAAAATGCCACATGAGACTAGGTCTGTTCAGGTTAAAGAAAAAGTTTCCCTCGAGAGAGATGGAAAGAAAATCGAATTTAAATTGATAGATACACCTGGTATTGCTACGAAAATTGATTTTGAGGATTTTATGAAGTTTGGATTAAAAAGAAAGGCGGCTCAGACTCGGGCTAAAGAAGCCACTCAAGGTATTATTGAATCTATTAAGTGGTTGGATGATATGGATGCAGTTGTTATTATGGTTGATTCTACTATGAACCCATACTCGCAAGTAAATATTACAATTATCGGAAATTTGGTAGCTAGAAATATACCTGTTTTAATTGCTGCAAATAAGATAGATTTAAAAAAGTCTGATATTAAGAAGATACAGGGTGCTTTTTCGGAATACGAGGTTGTTGGAATTTCGGCTAAGAATGGAGATAATATGGATGAGTTTTACGAAGCACTATTTAAGCTGGTGAAAAAGATTTAAGATGGTGAATAAAAAAAAGACTGTGAAAAAAGTTAAAAGGAATACCTTAAAATCGAATAAAGATTTGACAATTCATTTTATGCCATATTCAGAAATCGCTCGTGAGGATATGGTCGGAAAGATTAAGAAGATTATGGGGTTGATACTTACCCAGAAGATTATTATTTTACAGGGGCGTCTAACCTCCGAAGAAGAAATTCGTTTAATTGAGAATTCTATGGTTTTGATTGATAATATTAAGAATTTTCAGGGTATTGAGATTGCGGCTATTTCTGCGGAAAATGAACATAGAAATTTATTTGAGAGAATTAGGCGTAATATTGCTAAGATTCTAGTTGGAGAACAAGACGCAATTACTATTATAGGTCCTGCGTCTGTTGTTAAGGAAATGACTAAGGATCCGAAGAAGATTGAGTTGTTATTAAAAGGGAAATAGAAAGATTTATTAATTTATTAATTTACTAATATATATGCCACACCAATGCGTTCATTGTTCTAAGATAATTCCTGTTGGGAGTAAAGAGATATTAGAGGGTTGTAGTAGCTGTGGAGGGAAGTTTTTTTTCTATATTAGAGATGAACAGGCTTTGAAAATGAAGGAGTCTAAAGAAATGCCTATGCCGGAGTTTAACACGTTAGATAAGAAACAAGTTGAGGATGACGTAAGAAGTATTCTGAAAATTGAAGACGAAACTAAGCCTGTGATTTTAGATTTGGAGAATATTCGGGTATTGGGACCTGGGAAATTCGAAATAGATATTGTTTCTCTTATAAATCGTCAGCCTATTATATTTAAGTTACAAGAAGGAAAATATTTGATTGATATAGAAAGTTTGGGAAGAAATAAAGGTAAAATTTAGTTTTCTTCTGGTAATGCTGGACCTGATCTTACAATTTTTGCTAAATGTCCTTCTAATTCAATAAGACCTATTTCTTTACCAGCATGTTGGTTTGCATAGAAAACTTCAACTAATTTCATAACTTTTTTATATGTTTCGCCTGTGCCTTTATATATTGGTCCATTGTTATTTTCTATAGCTTTTTCTACTTGTGTTGTAGTATTAATGGGAGCATCTTTCAAATTATCTACACCAAATACTAAATATAAAGCTTCTTTTGCAGTTAATCTGTTGAAATTTTTATCAAATGTTCCTGACCTTATATCCATTGCATAAAGAAGTAGTTCATGGCTATGTCCCAATGCCTCATATGCCTTGTTGTCGTCTCCTGGACGTTTGGGCTTATCTCCTCTTGTATCTTTTGGAGTATTTTTCCATTTTTCCAATTCTTTATTATATCTTAGGTAAATTTCAGTTTCTATTCTCACTCTATCTGTAAGTGGATCTTTATCATGTGGTTCTCCTTCTATTCTATCTCCTTCTATTCTATGATAAACTAATGCTGCTCCACCAAGTAAATTTCCAGTTAATTCAACATGGGCTCCACCTACATTAATTCTTGTTGCATATATTTCTGCTGATTCGTTTTTTGCCATAAATAACATAGTCACCCAGAGTTTATAAGTCTTTCTATCTGTTGTATCTTTTTAGGGGTAACACATTTTAAGAAATAAAAAATTAGTTGAAAATATCTTCTTTCTGAGGAGAATTTCTCTCTGGTTCTTCTGATTCTTGAGATATTTCTTTAGGTTGATGTATTGTTTCTTCTTCGGTTTCCTCAATTGGTTCTTCGGTCTTTTCTTCTGGCTCTACTTCCTTAACTTCATTGATTGGCTGAGTTCTTTCTTGAATTTCTTCTTTAATTGACTCCTTGTTGTCAATTGGTTCTACAACTCCGGTTTCTAATTCTCGTACGTATACAGATATTTCTTTTGCCACATCAGCGTTTACTGAAATTGAATCTATTCCTTGTTCTACTAAGAATTTTACCATCTCCTTTTTAGATCCTGCTTGTCCGCAAATTGAAGTTTCAACTCCTTGTGATTTACATTCTCTAATTACTCTGGATATTTGTTTCAATACGGCCCAATTCATCTCATTATATATGTCTTGAACTTCCTCGTTTCCTCTGTCGATAGCTAATGTATATTGTGTTAAATCATTTGTTCCAAATGAAATAAAATCTATTCCTTCTTTGCAAATATCTTTGATTAAGATTCCTGCGGCAGGAGTCTCTATCATTACTCCAAATTGAACGTTGCTCATATTTAACTCGTTGAAAATTGCTCTTGCTTGTTTTACTTCGTCTACAGAAATTATTTGTGGGAACATAACTCCAAATTTATGACCTTTATCTACTAATTCTTTTATTGCTGAAAGTTCTGCCTTGAAAATTCCTGGATGTTTTAAGGAAAATCTAATCCCATGGTCTCCAAGCATTGGATTTTTTTCTATTTCTTTTGGTGCACCTTCTAAGTTTGCATATTCATCACTTCTAATGTCTGAAGATCTTACCCATATTGGTTTTCCCATGAAAGCTTCGGCTATTTTTCCTAATCCTTCTTTTAGCATTTCTTTATATTCGTCCAGCTTGTCTTCTGATTCGTATGCTATAGGATGTTTTCCGCTAGTTGCGATTAATCCTTCTAATCTGACTAATCCTATTCCGTCTGCTTTAGTTTTTGCCGCTCTCTCTGTAAATTGAGGTAAGTCAACCATAACTTTTATCTTTATTTTTGTGTCAACTATAGGTAAAATTTCTACTGATCTATTTTCGGCTTTCCCTGCGTATATTTTTCCGTGAAATCCGTCAACAGTAACTTCGTCTCCGTCTTTTAAAACTTCCATTATATTTTGTGCACCAACTATTGCGGGAATTCCCATCTCTCTTGATACTATTGCTGCGTGTGCGGTTATTCCACCCTCTGAGGTAGCAATTGCGGCGGCTTTCTGCATAGTTACTACCATGTCTGGATTAGTCATAGTGGTTACCAAAATGTCGCCTTGTTTTATCTTCCCCAAATCATCCATTGAATGAATTATTTTTACAATTCCTGATGCAACACCTGGTGAAGCAGCCATTCCTTCAGCTAGTACCTGTCCATCTAGATCAGCTACTTTGCCTCCGAATCCATTCTTTAATGTTGTAATTGGCCTTGTTTGTAAGATGTATATATTTTCATCCTCAATTGCAAATTCAATATCTTGTGGATTGTTATAATGTTCTTCTAATTTTATTGCATATTCAGCTAGTTGTTTCATTTCGTAAGTTTTTAGAACTCGACTATTTGATTTTTCTGGAGTTAGTTGAATTTCTTTTGTTTCTCCTGATGCCGTCCTTACTATTGCCATTTTCTTGTCTGATATTTCTTCGCTTATTATTTCCATATCTTTTGTTAGAATATGTTGGTCTGGTTTTATTTTCCCCGAAACTATTCCTTCTCCTTGCCCAAATACAGCTTCGATTAAAATTTCATCTGCATCTTTGATTGGATTCTTTGAAAACATAACTCCAGATTTAGTAGAATTAATCATTTTTTGAACTACAGCAGCAATTCCAACTATTTCGTCAAAACCTTTTTTCTTTCTGTAAAAAATTGAACGTGCGGTAAAGATCGAAGCGAAACATTGTTTTACTTTTTGTATTAATTCTGGGTTTCCTTTTACATTGATGAATGATTCTTGTTGCCCTGCGAAAGATGCGTCTCCGAGGTCTTCTGCCGTTGCTGATGAACGAACTGAAACAAAGATAGGTTCCCTCGCTGATTTTAGAATAGCTAGAGCATCGGGAGAATTTTGCATTGAAGCCAAATCTACATTAAAATGATCATATGCTTCAAGAATTTCACTCTCTAATCTTGAGGGCATTTCTGAGTTTGTTATTAATTCTCGTATCTCTTTTGCATTTTTCGTTAGATTATCTGTATCATCTACATCTATTTTTTTGAGAATTGTTTTTATCTGCTCTTCGATTTTTGTTTCTTTCAGAAAAAAATAGAATGCGTCTGTTGTTACCACGAAAGCTTGAGGAACTGGGAATTTTGAGTTGAACATCTCTCCAAGATTTGCACCTTTCCCACCCGCTAATTTGATATCTTTTTTAGAGAGGTTTGAAAGCCACGCAATATATTGATCACCCATAAAAGTTTTTGGAGAAAAGAATATATAAAGATTTGTGTTGATTTTAAGAAATAAAAAAAGAATATTGTAGAGGGCTGATTTGAATTTTAAGAAATAAAAAAGGTCTAATATATATGTTGGTATATAGTATATTCTACTATATAGATTTTAAGAAATAAAAAAAGAACTTTTCCATTGGAAGTTCTTTTTTTTGATTTTTACTCACAATCTTCAATAAATTCTCTCACTTCTGTTATTGAATTGAGATATCCCAGAGGGAATAGTATTGCCCCTAATTCGATTGAAGAATTATTAGAAGTCTCTGGATGTTTTTCCAGATTCATCATTATAGAATCGAATGCACCTTTTGTATCGCCATTATCAAGTATCCCTAATGCTGTTTCTTTACACCAGGCTAAGTGCTGTTCTCGGGTTTTCATAATTTTAACCCTCCTTGGGTTATAGTTTTCTTTAAGAATCGATTTACATAGAATACTCCTTTTCGTTTCTAGAAGTATTCTATGTAATTTTTGATTAAATGGCTTTCTTTTTCGGTTGGTGATTTTTATTCGCTATATTCCATTCTTCTGCAGCGGTGTCTATATCCTTGTAAAACAATACCGTAGTATTTCTACAATGAGTGCAGAAATACTTACAGGCCTCTCCGCAATTACCGTTGTTCTCTATCATAAGCTCCATCTTTATTCCACCGCATTTTTTACAAGCATTAAATATAATATGTTTGGTGGGTTTATCTGAATTAAGAAATGGGACATGTATTTCTGATTCACCTGCGCTAAGAAGAACATCATATCTTTTCTCTCTAAAAATTTCTCCCAAATTTTCATTTATAATATTGGGACATGCCCAATTTTCTTCTTCTTTATGAGAGTTCCTCAGCTCGCATGTTTCGCAGGCATATTCTGGCCCATTCATTAACATATTGAATGTTCTTGGATTTGTTACATATACACGAGAACCATCCTTAGAACGAAACGGGAAAAAACAAATACATTCATTCCAGGTTTGTGGTAATGGTTTTAATGTTCCATAATGATGTCCACATTCGGAGTTTTCTTCCACGATTTTTACTAAATCGACACGTTGTTCAAATTCGATATCAAAAACCATTAAGTATATTGGTTTTTTCTTAATTTTATAGAGATGGCGTATCCCATCAAGTGATTTTACAATTTCTAAAAGTGAAGCTTTAAGGGATAATTTCTTTTCTAATAATTCTTCTGACATGTTTGTCTCCTATGAATTTATAAATTTGTGCACAAGCAACGCTTGTGGGTTATTTATATTCTGAATTATGCGAAGAAACTTTTTCTTGCTCCTTTTCTTTTGTTCCTTCTGTTATTTTCGACATACCTTTCGTAGGTTGATCCGAATTCTCTTTCAAATTCTCTTAAGATCATCTCTTCTGCGCGCGATTTGCTGGGCAATTCTGATTTGAAAGTCTTGATTATGTATCCTTTTCTACTGTCTTTTGGACGCATGGTAATTAAAAGAGTTCCGTTTTTGTAGTAATATCCGCCACGGTATAAATATCTATAAAACCCCTTTGTTCCGATTTGATAATGGTGTTTCATTGCCATGAAGAGTTTCTCTCTCTTTTTGTTTCCCATAATTTTCTTTTCCATAGTTTGCTCCTTGGGCTAGTTTTAGTTAAGATATTGTCGTTGTGGTATTGTCTGATTTGTAGAAAATATAACTTCCGATAGTTTTGGGCTAACGGAAGCTGGGGGAGTTTATGTGACTCCTTTTTTGAATATACCGGATTTAATCAACTCGGAAGCATCTTCTCTCGTGAATAGACGTGGTTCTTCGTGTTGATTCTCTTTGATATATAGATGCCCGTGAGTTTTTTGTATCAAAGTTAGGCGTTTATTATTTTCTCCAACAAAGACTATCTGCCCTACATATCGTTTAAATACGCGTCCTATCCACCAATGCAGATAATGTCCTTTCCATGTTTTACTTTGGACCACAACGGCAGAATAATATCGTTTAAATACGCGTCCTATCCACTCATGTAGACGATGTCTTTTCTTCGTTTTATTTTTGGTCACAACAGCAGAGGAATCTTTCTTGGTTACAAGGATAATGAGATCGGTTCTTTTCTGTTTCATTAGACATGGGAATTTTCCATTGAATTTACTCATAATAACCCTCCTTGGGTTTTTCTAAGCTCTTTTGGTTTAATTTAAGATTTTAATATCAAACTAAGTTTGATAGATTTTTCAGTTTAAAGCAGATGAGAATATATTTCAATTCTCACCTTGTAGATTACAATAGGAAGATTTCCATGCGATTTTTTTTCCAATGCTCATAGTGTTTCAGAGTTCTTGATAAAAACCACATCATGAACACTACAGCCACAATAAATATAATTATAGCTGTTATCGGGAAAAGGATTGCGCTCGATCTGTACAGAGACACACTATATATTACAGCAAGGATAAATACTGCCATGGTTATTGCATTAATCCATATTCTTAATGGCAACCAACGGCGATTTAATTTCTTCTTCATTTTGTCACTCCTTTAATTTATTAGAATATTTTTGAACTTTATTCTGGGATTGGTAGCCATCCAATTATTCCAGTGATTTCATTCTTGCCTCTAAAATACCCTTTCCGATTACTGTCATAGTAACCTATTATTACTATGATAACATCATTTTTGTTACGATATTTTATAACAATTTTTAATCTGTTCTTTTTTGGTGCTTCTTTTATTGGATCTCGCCACCTGAGCTTTTTCCTCATTTCTATGTTTTCTAGTATTACGGAACGAACGAACAGTTCCCAGAGATGTCCGATATTTTTTTTATAAAACTTCTTTAATCTGCTCCAGGTATCATATTCTCCGCCATGTTTTTTTGCATATTTCTCTTGTGCTATTTGTATCTGTTCCGTCACTGTTTCTGTTGTTATGTTTTTTCCCATTTTGTTCCCCTTTAAATAATTTTTATATAATCGTTAATTAGATAACTTTTTGTTTTCAGAAATATACCCAGACTAAGTGCTTAGTATAATATCTGGGCTTAGATTTAATCTTTTGTTTCGGAAGGTTTGCTTTATATTGAAATTTTGTTGAAAGAGCAAATCTTTTTTTTCTTCCCTTTGCTGCGAGATGCTTCAAAACTATATTCAACCCCACCGATCATTCCTATTCCATTTAATCTTGTCCTGACCCACCGATCACCAAGATAGTTTCTGAAGCGAAAATAGAGTACTTTTTTATCACCTCTCGATTCTTCAATTTTCAGTGCTTTAATTATCCTTGTGATATTTCTCCATTGCTTGAGGTCGACTTCTTTGGACAAAAAATGTACTAAGCTTTCTTTGAGATTTGGATAAGAGGATTTTACCTTTATTAAAAACTTATTCTGAATTTCCCATTTCCTTTTCCTTTTCTCTCCTGCCTTAACCCACTTGCTCCAAAGAACTGATATTAATAACATGATGACAATGAGGGCTATCACGGCTAATGTTACAATAATTTTTCCTTTCATAATATTTTCCTCTGACTCGATGAGTCTACTCGATTCGATTCAGGTGGAAGTACCCACATGAAGTTGCATAAGATCCTTTTGTGACAATCATTCACAATAAACATTCCATCCATATTGCATCCGATAAATTTACCGATAAGGCAAAATGACTGGTTGTCATCTATTGCCAATACTCTGCTCTTTTCGCATCCGTAAACTTTTTCTAAATCTTTTATGGGGGTACAAAAAGTTTTTTTACATGAAGGGAAATATCTCTTTATGTAAAATTTTATATGCCTGCTCGCTTCTTCTGTCGAAGTTATTTTCGACAGGGCGTTATAACATGCGGCTAATTGGGTAGCGTTAGGCTGTAATTTATTTTTGCTTTCTCTATACATATAAATATAAGTTCGAGAAATGCATAAGCACTCATATCGATTGAAGTTCGGAATTAGTTTGTTGTTTTTAATACAATCAACCATATCTTCGACGAAAGGCAATATACAAGGAATAATTGTGCCATCTGTCAGCACAATAAATTTATCGATTTTTTCATAATCTGGTTCGTATTTGTATATAGTAGAGCTTTTTTTGCATAACTTTTTTATGGCAAGATAAAGATATTTATTCATGATTTGCTCCTTTTAAAAAATTTTATTTATATTTAAACTCAAGTAGTTGTTTTGTTCAAAATTAAATACCCAGATGAAAGACTAGATGTTGGACAATGGGTATTGTGAGATAGTGTTGGGGTTGATTAATCATAGGAACGGGGCGGAACTGTCAGATCTAAGGTATTAGAGTGTTTGGATTCATTTCCATAAGTGTCTACAGAGGTTATACTGTAAGATTTAGTTGTATCGTATGCTTGATAGAGTGTGTAAGATGTATAAAATGAAGGTATTGGAAGTGCTGATAGACAATCTCCATCTCTATATATATAATATTTTCTTATATATTTAGTATCTTCGGGAAGTGTCCAATAAAGTATTACTTTGGCTAGCGTGCTACTCCAAGATCCAATTTTTGCAGACAGTTCTCTTGGAGGTTCTAATGGACGAAGCTCAAAATTGATGGTTGATTCATACCATTCTGGGATTCTGTATTCTTCGGCATTTTCTTTTTTCAGGTTGACAGTCATAGTTTTAGTCTCTAAATCTCCATTTGGGAGTTTGGTTCCGCTTATTATAACTGCATTGTATACTTTAGCTTTTCCTATTTCTGCAGTAGCTTCCTGCCAGATTGTAAAAGAATTTCCTTCTCCTGTTACATAGTTGCCGTACGCGGAAACTGAAATGGTTCCTATTCTTTCCGTGCAGTTTATGAGTCCGTCACTTGTTTGATCGTAGAACCTCATGATTGAATTTATAGCCATTCCTATTGCATCAGAGATGTCAGAATCAGTTATGGTACCTGTTAAATTATAAACTCCCTCAAAATTTGGAGGACTTTCTCCCATCTTAATTGAAAAATCTTTTTCAAAAATAGCTCTGGATATTGTAGAATTTTCCATAAACTCTGCGGGTGATTCGAAATCTTCGAATTTTCCACCATCGGGAATTTGTGGGCATCCAGTGAATAAAGTTACAACTATAATTAAAATAATCGCGAATAAAATCTTTTTCATAAAAATCTCCTTTGACTCTTTGAATCAGCTCTAGTTTTTGAAATTCAGCTGCAAGATATTATCTAAACAGCTGGATGTTTTGTTTTAATAAAGTGTAATTAGATAGGAATCCAGAGAGAGAAATAATTTATAATTCATTATCTCTAGCTCTACGGACAGGCCAGATATAGTATCTATCTCCACTTAAAACTTCTTTTCCCCCGGATGTCATTTTCCCATTTGACATATTTGTAACCCACATATCTCCAAAAAAAGTTTCTGTGCTGGACCAAAATTCACCACAGACATCTCCCATGAATATATCATTTTCTGTCCATTTTTTATATCCTGTAGTGTTGCATAAAACTGGACTTGAATAATTATAATCGAAGAAACTTTCCCATTCTTTTTTAGTAGGGAATCTCCATTCTTTATTGAATGAACCATCTGTAATACCGTGTTCTCCATCACTAAGGCCTGAAACTATTCCTATTGCCCATCTCCATGGTATTCCTAAATACTCACCATTTATCACAAACCATGGATCATATACTATTGTAGCATTTTTTACCCAGATAAGGTTGGTTTTGTTGTCACGAATAGTTCCGTTTTCCATATCTGTGAATCTATTTCCCTCATAGCTTGGCATTCTTACTGCTACGGTTTTTGAATAATCAGAGTTTCCTCTATAATTAGAAGCCATTACTCTAAAATAATATTTTTTGCTCGAAGTTAATGAAGGTATGTTTTTTGATATTATGTTAGAGTCTATTGTTAGTGTTTGAGATATTGTAATGAATTCATCTTCACTTACCTCGAGAATAAATTCATCTTCATCATCGGAGTTATCTTTCCATCCAGCACAAACTTCAGATGAACTTACTAATGCTACAACAAAATTACTAGGTGCCTCAGGGCGTACTACTTTCCCAGAAATAACTCCGTCTTTTTGTTCAATTTCGTATTCTAACACTCCAGGAGCCTTAACTAAATCATAAAAGAAGGGAACCCATTCGTTTACAGCATCTATAGCAATAAGCGCCTGAGTAATCATCGGAAGTATACTGGCAAAATCCAATATATAACTTTCAACTTGGCCTAAGATGCCTTCATCTTCTGTTAGTTCCTCTGTGCCATCATTATAGATTAAATTAACTATCTTCTTCCAATGAGTTCTCACATAATTAGGCAATAATGATGTAAGAATTTCTTTCCAATCTGAACAGTCGCTTACAGATGATGCCAATTCTGAAAGATCTAGGTCTGATAATCTGTTATCTAAAGTTAGGATTGAATATACTTGATCATCAGTTAAAGAAATATTTGAAGCTCCCGGTGCAAAAAGCCCGACAATCTTCATAAATATTCCGAACATCTTTATTGAATTGGCATAAGTTGCTTTTCCTTGAGCCTTTAAAGGATTTAACCAGCTCGATTCTGAACTGTTGAAGCCTTTATAGAAAGTAATATCAAACTCTCCATCTCCAGCATCTAGGAACTGCTCATATGGATCGGTCCTCCTAAGTCTATGCAGGAATCCACCTCTCCCTTTTAAGAGAAAATCAGAATCATTTACTTTCACCCCGTAAAAAGTTTGCTCTGGATTGACTAAAGCAAATCTTATTCCGGAAACGTCTCCAATATGACATTCAGAAACGTCTCCTACTGTGGAGGTGAAATCTGTTTTTCTGCCTAAATTATAATAAGCTTCTCTAGTGGGAGAGTCATCATAACTTTTTATTGCACCCATACCTATGGCCATCGCTATTTGAAAGATTTCAGGATGAATATTGTAATCTAATGCGTTTTTTCTAGATTCTATCATAGCATTATTAATA
Source organism: Candidatus Woesearchaeota archaeon (assembly GCA_964485325.1). Lineage (GTDB taxonomy): Archaea > Nanobdellota > Nanobdellia > Pacearchaeales > GW2011-AR1 > JAGVXH01. The sequence goes on from CAZAIT010000007.1 coordinate 16,338, forward strand.
GATGAAACTAGAATTTCGAAATAAGGATGTTCTTGGGCTAGTTTTAAAATTTCGGTTTCTTGGTCTCCAGTCAATACCATTAGGTAAGGGTTAATTTTTATTAACCCTAGAGCTAGTTCGGTATACCCTATCTCAAAGCTGCCATTACTAATATCTTCTCCTGAGACATATGCTACTCCTAGGATATTTCCAAACATATCTTTAAGAAATACTGTTTGGCTGATTCCACTATCAACACTTTTTAATTCAGATATATTTCCATCATAGTCAGTGTATTTAGAATCTACTAAGGTGGATATATTTAGTTCACTTTCAGAAATTCCTGGAAAGTTGAGATTGCCATTAACAATTTCTATTTTCGGTATTACTGGTGTATCTGGATTATCAGGGTCATCATCTGGTTTTGGTGGGTTTTTACAACCAACCAATAATATAAGTATAATAAAAATTGTTAAAAAGAAAGCTGCTGATTTTTTCATCTCTTTCTCCTTAACTAGAATAAGTTTTTCTATGAAAAACTTTTATGATCATTTTTGCTGAACTAAAATTTATATCCAACACTTACCTTTATTACTCCTATGTGTAATTCTCCGAAGTTCTCGCTAGCAACTTCACTAGAGCCGGCAAGAAGTGTAAGAATAAATCCTTTGTCTCCCATATATTGGTATCCGATACAAAAGGAAGTTCCTACAATTTTCTCCTGTATCAAAATTATATCTCCATGGAGGTTGTAGCTAGTTTCCATTTCTACTTTTATGTCACCATATGTGGCTTCTAAAACAACCCTGTGTTTATTGCCGTAATAAAGCTGTCCACCAAAAACTGTTCCTATGTATTCTTCTGTTTCTATCCCTATTAATTCGGTGGGAATTGATGGGAGATGTTTTATCCCAGCAGAAATTGATATACTGATAGGAGATTTGGTTTTAATGTAATATTTTCCAGTAATTTCAATTCCGGCAGTAAATGGATTTCCATAACTAAATTCTAAGCCCACTCCAGAAGTTTCGTTTTTCCCTTTTATAGTTTCAGTAGCGAAAAGGGCTCCTGTAACAAAAATTATCAAAAGAAAAATTATCAATTTTTTCATAACTTTACTCCCTAATTAAAATAGTTCTCTATATAGAAAACTTGATATGTTATCACCAGTTTAGTGATTTATTTTCCGAAATTAAACCCAGATGAAAAGCTAGTTGTGAAGCAGTTGGGTTTTAAGTTAATTAGTACTTTTCGAGTTCTTCACCATTTTCATTATTATATCTGGTTGTTTCTCCTGTATTTGGCCAACCCTTCATAGTAAAAATTATTATATCAGCTCTCTTCCCTCTTCCTTCTTTTTTCACATATAGTAATGGATTTCCATCTTTATCTTTAACAAAGGTCGTTCCCATAGATGACTTACTATATTTAAGAGGAAAATACTTTTCGGATAACATGGCGGCAATTTTTTCTTTGTCTATACCTACAAATCCGTCTATGTATATGACTTTCCCGTTTTCATCGAATAAAAACGGACCGAAATTATCCTGTTCTGGAGTTTGAGGCAGTTCGTCTATTTCTCTTTTGAGAATTTCTCTTACATTACCATAATTGAAAGAGTGTCCTTTTTTTTTTAATAGAGATAATTCTCTTTTTGTAATTATCAATGCCTCTTCTCCAGTTTTTTTGGACGATAAGATTTTTTGCATAACCATATCTACAATTTCTTGTACTTTGTTTGTCATAAAATTCACCTTTAGCATTAGTTGTATATAGCAGCTCTGAGGACTTTTTTTAAAATGGCACCACATTGTTAAGAGGTGGTGCTTTGAGTAATTGCTACCATTGTGATTGGAAATTTCTTTTTCTCTTGTTACAATGTTTTTCCTTTTTAGGATGAGGTTTTTTTGTTTTCTTTTGACATTGTAACGGAGTTGTTTCCGAAAGATTAATTTCTTCAATAACTCCTTTTTTGCAGATAAGCAGAATATTTACTACCTGTTTATCCGGAAGTTCTGTAGGAAGGGGAGGTTTATCATTCTCGCTATAAAAGTATCTGGTTTCTACAGGCATGGGCTTTTTCCCTTTATCGCAAGTACAAGCAAGTCGGTTTTTCCCATTGAATAATGAGGAGATTATGCGAGAACCGCCTTTAATTGTCCAAAATTTTGTCCCTTCTGGTGTATTTTTCCAGGTAACTTTCGTTTTACCATCCATGCTCCTTAGCGTATTTGGCTGTGTTAGATAAACATCTTTGTTTCCAAATATGCTAAATAGCCCATTTTTATTTTCCATTTTTCCGTAGTTGTTTGTCACTATAGGAAGTGGAAAACATTCTTCTGGGTGCTCTCTGTAACGATTTGCCCATGCCACTGTTTCTTCGGTAATGATTCCTGCTGTTATTTTTTGGTCATTGATTCCTGCTAATTGATTCATAGAAACTCCCTTGACCTTTTGTGGTCAATTTAAGATTATCCAAACTAGGTTTGGATTTGTGTTGATTAACGGTTTGTTATTATAAAATATCCTCCTTGTTGTATATTTGACATCTGCAATAGCTGTTACAGCGTTTTTTGCAGATTCTTTTGAGTTGGAGACAGCTCTTCTCATTGAGATTTAGGGGATCAACTTGAATATCTACATGATCCCTAATACATATAACTATTTTATTTACTAGGTTGGCCTTAGAATTTTTCATAGATTTTCTCCCATCTCCTCGGGACTTGCGAAGTGTCCGCCGTCATTTAAAGAGTCTCCAGACAAAACCTCTTCTTCAATATCTCTTTCTTCTGCTGTTCTTTCATCCTGAATGGGATTGGTTGACGGGGCTTCTGTTAAGACAGATGTTATACAACAATGTCCTTCCATATCACTTATCACTCTTTGTCTCTGTTTCATAATTTACCTCCCAGTAAATTTCATAAACCTTGATCAGCAAGGTTTGCTTCGAGTCGAAATCCAAATATTGTTTGGATTATTTTTAGATAAAATTTTTTATATTGCCAATAGAAGTTCTACCTTATTTATAGTGGGAGTTTGAAGTGTGTCGTTGCTTAGCATGTTTTTCTTACACTCTTTTTCCCATGTTCTTTTCTGCCCAGTTCTGGACTCGCTGGTTCTGGGACCATTAAATCTTTGTGAATATTTTGGCTTTTCTCTCCAATTATTTGTATCAAAAGCAACCCCCACAAGATGACTATATTCCCAATCTTCTTCTTCAAAAAGGAAATTTCGTTCACTTTCTTTACAATAGATATTTTCAGTCATTTCCTTTAACGCACGAATGGCTCTGGTGTTCATTTTGCAACTTTTTTTGTTACTCATAAACTTTCTCCTTTAAAATAATATAGTGAATGATGTTTGAATGTTTAATATTATCGTGAGCAACGCTCTACAATTTATTAACCATATCTGTTTCTTATTTTATTATAAAATATTTGGTAGTGTTAACCCACCTGCAACGAACGCAAGAATTGCTACGAAAACTAGAAGTAGTATCTTCATGGTTATAGAAATTCTTTTTCCTGAAAATTTTCTTCTCCCAGATTTATATTCCCATTTTCCAGTTCGATCATTATAATATTTCCTTTTTCTTTTCCTTCCCATAATACACTTCCTTCAAAGTTATTTTAACTTAACAACCTGCTAAAAAACTCTCTTTGCCCATTGAAAGTTTAAAAGCAGATTGTCGCTCTTCTACTTTTCTAAATAATACCACTACTTTTTTTCTTAATGAAAGCCATCATTCCTTCATTGTTTCGGGCATAGTAGTATATCCTTCTAGCACTGTGAACACATTACTCATAAGATTGCTGGGTAGTTCTTTCTGATATAGAAAGAATTAACAATCCGCCGAGAAGCTCTCAGATTCTTAAGTAGAAAGCTCAGGGGCAGCGTGTCTGGTTCTGCTACAGATTTGCAACTTTAATAAAATAAAACAGCTCTCTGTTTTTTTTCAGAGAAGTGAAAGCAGCGAGATGCTTTTTAGATTTTCGGATTTCCTTGGCTAAACAACATTAGGCTCTATAGATTTTGAGCTATGTTGAAACCATTGTACTGTTTAATAAAGATAAATTCTTCTTCAAAACAGTAACCCTCCATTAAAATTTTTACCGGAGTGGATATTATCCATAAATACTATCAACTCTCTTTTTGTCCCCGACAACTTTCAAAGCTCTTTTTGATAATCTATCAAACCTTCGTCTTTGTTTTAAAATAAGTTTATCATGTCTTCCTGTTGCAGCCAGTTCATCAAGAGCTTTTTTTATTAACTGAAGATGATATTCAATCCCTATTGTTGGTCTTTCAGCTTTAACATCAGGCAAACAGTCTTTCACTGTTTTTAAATTCGCATAAATTACCGATAATGTATGATCGTCGTTTTTTGAAACTTCTTCTTTTCTCATTCTCTTCTCCTTCGAAATTATTTTTAGATTAACGTTCCACTAAAGAACTCCCCAGTAGTTTAAGAGGAATTCAATGTTAGAGAGTTCTGCGGTAGGATGTTAATCACAATCCCGCGCGGCTGAATTTCACTTCTTTTTATTGTAGTTTGTCAACAAAGTTGGATCTTTCATAAAAATAGCCCTTCATGATTAGATTTTTAGAATCGTTTTTTTAATAGACTTTTTGAAATAGACTTTTTAATATAAACCGAGATATTATCAGCATGAGTAATAATCCCCTCTTCCCATGGGATGTGGCTTTAAGAGATTTTTTCTCCTATTCGGATCATTCCTTGGGCCTCTTTGTTTTGCTTGAGATTGTTTATCTCTATATTCTTTCAGTTTTTCTTCATCCGTTTTTCTTCTAATTTCGGTTGCATTTTCGTTCATAATGTTCTCCTAGTGATTTTTATTTAGATACTCTAAGAGTATCTGAGTGATTAATTACAGAATTCTTTGTATATTTTAATTTGCAGAAGTAATAATTCCTTCATCCCAATTATCATATTATCATTAATATCAGCTTCTCTTAGTACTTTTCTTATTGCCTCTGGGCTTTCAAATTGACTATAAGAGCTTTCTATCACAGATCCGTTTTCTATTTTTATTATTTTAAAAGTTCCTGCATAAATACCTGCGAGTGCTCTTAGATCTAAACCTATCTCATCTGATGTTTTGTATCCATCTGGCAGGTTTCTGTCGATTTCACTTTCATGGGTTAGCCCTAATTCCTTCATCACGTCTTCATTTTTTGCATATCTCTCCGGATATGTGTAATCATCTGAATAAGTATATCCGTCAGCTGTTCGAACTGTTGTGCAACCTGTTAAGAATGAGAAGGCTGCTATCATCATTATAGCAATAATAATTCCTCCTAAAATCTTTAAAAGATAAATAGAGGGTTCGGTTAATTTTTTCATGAGATTCTCCCTTAGAATTGGTTTTGAATCACGTATTTCTCGCGATATTTTGTATATATTTACATGAAAATACCTAAATAAGAGGTATTTCATTCAATTTTTATGATTGTAGCATTGTATCCACTTTTAAAATTCTCTTTGGAATTACCTTTTTCCATGAAATTTTTAGTTTTTTCATGAGGTATTTCTGTCTTTTCCACATTGTTTTTTGAGTATCTCTGAAATTAATAATTTTTGCTAAATTATTAATTTGTTGTTGCTTGATTTTTTTATGTGTGGATTGTGGGGTTGTGTTGTGTTTTTGTGAATATGAATTAGTTGGAAAGCCTTATTAATTTCTTCCAACCTTTGTTATACTTTATTTCCTTAATTGCAATTAAGCCTTTCTCTTGTAAGGCGTTTTTTGTATTAGTTCCTTTTCTTGTAGATAATCCGATTTTACGGTATACTTCCACAGTTCCCAGTGTATGTTCAGGATTTTTTTGCAAGAATTCTATGAAGACCTGCTCATCTGGGTTTGACGCATTATATTTAGAGGCTTCTTTATTTTTAAATGTTACTACTAGCTGGTTTGCAAAAATCTTATTAATTACTGTTAATATGTCTAAACTTGTATATCCGCCTTGTTCTTTGCTTGCTTCTAGGGTTTTTTCTACATCTTTAAGTTCTGCTCCCGCCTCTGTATTTTCCACTACGAAGCCATGAATTATTTTTTGAATTTCTGTTAAATCTTCTATTTGCCCATCTTTTATAGTTGGAATTACTTCTTTTTCTTTGATAATTACTTCTTCAGGCTGTTGTGGTTCAACTAATATAGGTTCTTCTATAGCTTTATTAAATTCTATGTCTGTTTTATCTTCATAATTTTTGTTTAGCATCATTGCTTGCATTTTTGACTTAATATCTTCGTTTGTTACTTGTCTTTCTCTCATTTCTACATAAGGAACTTCAATCAAAAAGGGCATGGTATACCTTTCTGAGAGCTTTACAATAGCACTTCCTACTGGTAGCTGAGAAAAGTAGTGTTTACACTCTCTAAGGTTCATAATTTCACTCACATCATAAATATCTTGAGGTAATTGTTGCTGAAATGCAATATGACAAGCGCTGTTTCCTTTAACTGTATCTGAAATTTTAGAGATATGTTGGTCTAAACATATAAGACTTGTTCCATATTCCCGCATTTCCCTATAAATCATATCTGTTACTGATTCGTTTGCAAAATTTGTAGGTTTCTTTAAGAATATATTATGTGCTTCGTCGACTATGATTGCATGATCAAAGTATTTTGTAGTTTGATTTTGTCTTGCTTTTTTCAGCTTGTAAATATAAGTTAATATGAACTCACAAAAGAAAGTTTTTTCAACATTTCCTAAAGAATTAAGTTCCATAATTACTTTTTTATCTAATAGCTCTTCAATTGTAAAACTATTTTCTCCTTTATAATTCATTGTTTTCCCAAATTCTCCAAAAGTCATTACTGTAGCTATTCTCAGAGCGGATTCTAACCATCCACCTTCTCTTCCGTTAGTTTTTTCCAGTCTTTCTTCTAATCTCCATTTTATATGATTCCATGTAGGATAATTTTCAGAACCATTATAAATTCCCCATTCTTTAAATGCTTCATCTAGTGTTTCTAAAATAATTTTATGGACACCAAAGGATGCGGAAAAACTTTCAGTTAAAAGTTCTGATAAAACATTGATCCATTCTTTTGGAGATACACCTTTTGGAGGTTGATTAATATTTGTTTTAAATAAATTACTTACCTTATCATCACCGACGGTAAAAGTCATCATTGAACTATCCTCTACAGAAAGTGGTCTAAAAGATTTCTTCCAATCAAATATTAAATAGGGTTTATTGTGTTTATTTAATGCTTCAATTATTTTAAATGCAAAAGTTGTTTTACCTGATCCAGACATTCCTGTCACACAAATATGTCTTTGCCAATCTTGTTCTCTTAAGTTGAATTCAAATAGTTTTTTTCTTGCATAGCTAATTGTAGCTAGGTCGTAAGTTCCATCTATTAATTCTTCCCTTGGAGGTTCCAATAAAACACCTTTATCTAGTAATTGATTTAGATGTTTCTGATAAAGTGCATTTAAAACATGAACAATTTCATCTCTATCTTCTCTTCCATCTGCTACGGTATACTGAAAATATATCTCATCTATTTTCTTTCCGAAAACAGGTCTAAGTTTATTACATATTTCTTCTACGGTTAATGCTCTTTGTATCATTTTATTTTGTTAAGATTTTTTAAATATTTAAATTTGATTTATTTTTGCTACTAAATCTTTGTTTCCAATTTTACCATGGAATATTCTAAGTGCGGTAGCTTGGTAGTTTGTACTATTTTCTTTTGTAAGTTCTTTTATGTCTCCTTGTAAATATTTTATTCTTTTCATGTTAAATTCTGGGTTTTCAATCATTTCAGAGGAAAGTTCTTTAGCTTCGTTTGATATTCCTATAATAGCATTTCTCCTTGCAAGATTGGTTGCGTATTTTACCTCTCCTACTAATTTTAAATTGTCTTCTCCATATTCAAAGATAGTATCTCTAGCATCATAAAAATCATATTTATCTTTGCATTCTCTTGCAAGTTTATACATATCTGTTCTAATTATCATTTTAATCTGTTAGGATTTTTTCGAACATCTCTGTACGATTTTCCTTTTCATTTAATTCTTTAGTGTTCTCCCTAAGTTCTTTTTTTAGTAAAGAAATATCTCTCCAACATCCTATTTTTTCATTAAGTTGAAGCTCAGAAATCTCGATTTGTTTCTTTCTTAATTCGGCTCTTTCTCTTGCAAATTCAGAATCGTCCTCGCCCTTTGGTGCATTTTCTAAAAGAAAGTTATGTATTTTTGTTTTCATATTCTCTCCTTCATTTATGAATTTATTACTAAGTGTCTTTCTTTCTCCAACCATTCCCTCAATTTCTAGAATAATGTCTTTAATTGAGTCTAATTTTGCTTTTCCAATTGTATTGAACTCATTTGAGGTATTCCGGTTATTTTCCCAGTTGTAACCTTGAGGTATTTCAGGTTTATTTAGGTTTTCCATAAATAATATGAGTAAAAAGGGTTTATAAGTCTTTCGTATAGTTGTATCTTTTGAGGGGTAACAGTAGCTTTATTCAAATACTATTATATCTCTAGAAATAAATTGATCTGGTCTTGATTCAAAAATTGGGCCTATTTTAACTTTTAAGCTGGTTTTTTGAGCTATTTTATTGACATCAGTATGAATATCTTGTATTACAGGAAAAGTTATTGCAATTCTAGCAGATCTTTTTTTGACTAGTTTTAATCTTCTCAGAATAGGAATAATGTATGCTTCAAAATCTACTACCATTTGTTTTGATTGGTTTTTATTTGGTTTTCTTGTAAGTAGTTTTCCAAGTGGAGTTTCGGTTGCAATTGCTGCAAATTGCATGTCAGAAGCGTGAGTAGAATTATTGTTTTCAATTTTATATGTATTTTTTACATCATACTTATCTTTAATCCAGTTTAGGTTTGTTTTTGCATCTTCTGTAGCTTGTTTATCCTTATCTATTCCGTATACGTTCATATTTTTCAATAAAGCTTCTTGTAAGATTCCCCCTATTCCGCAGAAAGGATCTAATAATAGGTCTTTTGGTTTTGCTCCAGAAAGATTAATCAATATTTTGGAAAGTCTTGGAGAGATTGCTAAAGATTCTCTTCTTACTGGTTTATTCATGTCTCTGTTTTTAACTTCTATATTACTGTAATTTTGCGTTGCTGTACCGAAATAAATTGTTTTATTGTGTTCGTGATATATAATTAAGAAGTCTGCCTTTGCTAATTTGTCTTTTGTACCATCCTGGAATTGAATTTGATGTCTACCGTGTTTAACCGAGGCTCTTTTCTTTTCTTTTTTGAATTTCTCCTTTAATATTTCCTCTTCCTGATTTCCGATTACTGAGTATGAAAATTTATCTGCTGGAACTATTTCGTTTTGATCTACATATTTCTCAAATTCTTCCGAAGAACCTTCAAATGTAATATTCCCAAGCCACATCACTCCTCCAAATTCCTGTATATCGAATTCCCTATTATCAGTATCTATAATTAATAGATTATTCTCGAATAAGATTTCCTTATAATTTCTATCTCTAGCTCTTAGAAATTCAGATATCTCTGCTTTTGATAATTCTGGATTCCTTCCTAATATAAAAAATGTTTTCATGTTTTTAAAAAATATTATGAGTTAATAAGGGTTTTGGGGTGTGTACATTGTATAGTTAATGAGTGTCAATAGGCATATTTTTGAATTTTGATTACTCGTATTAAGTATAATGTATTGAAAGAGCAAATAGGCACGAGGAATATAGATATCCAGCATATTATTTGAGAATCCCCAAGTATATTTATACTTTATTATAAATTAGTATCAACAGTCCGTTGCCCCATATATCCCTATTATGTCGACGGACTGTTGGCAATTATGGTTTCGTATTTCTAATCAAATGGAGCATAAAACAAAAAAATGTTTTAAGTGCAAAAAGCCTAATACAAAAGCAATTTTTCCAAATAAAATGATATATGATGATTGTAATTATTTTTGAAAGCCCTATATTTACAAAAGTAAGAAAATAAAAGGTGTAGGGGATGTGTTAATTTATAAAGCAATGAAGTTTATTTTCTCTATGGACGTGATAAAAAAAGGTGGAGATGTATTAGTGAAGGTTCATAAGTCTTATAGATGGGTTGTAGCTGTTTGTGATAAAGATATTTTTGGGCGTAAACTTGTAGAAGGAAATAAGGTTTTGGATGTAAGTGGAGAATTTTTTAATGGAGAGAAGATGGATGAAGATGAAATTATGAAAGAAATTATAAGATGTAATGAAGAAGATGCTACTTTTAATTTTGTAGGTGAAAAATCTGTCAATATTGCAAAAAAATTAGGGATAGTTAAAGACGAAGGAGTTGTCTTTATCGATGGGGTTCCTTTCGCATTAGTTCTTCTTTAATATAAAAATATCGTCGGTATTATTGTAAATAGTTTTATAAATGAGATTAATCTGAATTAATTATGGCTTTCACTAAATTTAAAGATAAATCAAAAAAAAATAAAGC